>CAZDJG010000288.1:0-1505 GCA_964505695.1 uncultured Ruminococcus sp. | reverse complement strand
AGGTCTGATAACGAAGCAGATGACCGAACCAATAGAGGATTTGCCGTGAAGGAAGGAGGTTTATAGAGGTTCCTTAGAGTCAACCGATAAAAAACTCCCCCGATAAATCGGGGGAGCAGGTCATGAAATTCAATATCTGTAGGTCGGTGAAACGTCCTTGCTTGAGCATCTTGCGCTGACCGGAGCGCAAGCTTTGCCGGAGGTATATTTTCCGGTAGATTCGTTGTAAACAGCGCCTGCAACACGGAATTTATATGTTTTGTCGCCGACTATATCCGTAACGGTGCATTTTGTGCCCTTAACGGTTTTGTAGCGTACATATTTACGCTTTGCTTCATCAAAAATGTAAACCCTGTATGCGTCTGCGCCGCTGACCTTGCTCCACGTAAGAGTGATCTTATCCTCGCCTGACAGTGCTTTCAGATTTTTAGGAGCGGCAAGCTTTGAATCGGAAGCGGCGGTAGAAGTCGAAGCTGTTGAAGAATTGCTTCCGACAGTGGAAACAATAGTATTATAACCGCTGTTTGTTTCGGTCTTGCTCGTATCCTTTACAGTCACCCTGATAGAAGAAGACGCATTATAGGTCTTGTTGGTAACTGTAACAGTATAGGTATTGTTGTAAAGGAGCTTATTTATCTTAACGGAATTTTTGTCCGTATCGGAATTATAGACAATATTTCCCCTGCTGTCCATAAGCTTGACATTATAGATATCGGAATATCCTGTTATATTCACTGCGGAATTTTTCCATGAAAGGGTCATGGACGAATCCGTGCAGGACGCAGAAAGCTCCTGCGGCTTTCCGTATGCCTCATATCCGCTCATATCGGGCTTGACGGTAAATGTAGATGATGAATCTATAAACGGTATCAGATTGCTTTCATTTACATTGCTTCCGTAAATACCGATAATGCTTATGCTGCACTTGGTATCGACAAATCTGCCGCTTTCGTCCGAATCCATGGGAATAGCCGTGTACGGAATAACTATCACGGTATCCTTGGACTGTCCGTAAAAGGTGTTGACAACATCTCCGTCGCCGTTGCATACCTGAATGAGATAATAGCCGCAGGGCGAAACGCTTGACCATGTAACTCTTACGCAGGTATTGTAAAGCTTATAGCTGATACCGCTTGCATAGGAATACGTAGAATATGCGGAAACAGATGTACCGAAATAATCCGATTGTGACGGCACAGCCATAGCCGTTCCTGCGATCATGGCAGCCGCAAGAAAAGATGCGGTGATCTTGGCTTTAAATTTCATAAACGTTCATCCTTTCGTCAGGGTCTGATACCAATTCAAAAACGAACTTTTTCCGAAATTGTATACAGTTCGGGTTTCAATCGGTATAAAGAATTTTCCTCTTTATTATATAATATCATATACTTGGAAAAAATTCAACAGTTTGCACTGATTTGTAATATTTTATTGATAATTCTGTGTTTTCATAAAAGGGAACCTCTATAAACCTCCTTCACGGCAAATCCTCTATTGGTTCGGTC
>CAZDJG010000287.1:0-1552 GCA_964505695.1 uncultured Ruminococcus sp. | reverse complement strand
CCATATACTCGCCGAATGTCATGGTGAGCTGTTCGGGAGGATATGCAACGAGAACGTTGGGCATTTCAGCGTCATACTGAGCCATGCACACGAATGTTACAGGGAAATAGCCCTTCTTTCTCTCAAATCCGTTAAATCCGGGATCGACGAATGCTCTTGTTATCTGACGCGCTCTGTCGGGACGGAAGTTAAAGAATACCACACTGTCGTTTTCGTTTATCATGCCGTTTTTGTCAATAACGGTGGGAAGCATAAACTCATCGGTGACACCGTTTGCATAGGAATTTTTTATTGCTTCTACAGGGTCGGATTCCTGAACGCCCTCGCCCATAACGAGCGCATCGTAAGCCTTTTCGACTCTGTCCCATGCGTTATCACGATCCATAGCGTAATATCTTCCCGAAATGGTCGCTACCTTGCCCGTTCCGATCTTCTTCATCTCGGAAACGGCCTCTTCCATAAATTCCGCTGCAGAGGAGGGAGGAACATCTCTTCCGTCAAGGAAAGCATGAACATATACCTTGTCGATACCGTGCTTTTTAGCCATTTCAAGCAGACCGTACATATGCTCCATATGGCTGTGAACGCCACCCGGGGAAAGCAGTCCCATAAGATGAAGCGCGCTGCCCTTTGTTTTGCAGCTTTCCATTGCCTGAACAAGAGCCTTATTCTTAAAAAATTCTCCGTCCTTGATATCCTTGGAAATTTTTACAAGCATCTGATAAACGATCCTGCCTGCGCCGATATTGGTGTGACCTACCTCTGAATTTCCCATCTGTCCGTCGGGCAGACCTACATTAAGTCCCGATGCGCCGATCGTCGTATGAGGACACTCCCTGAAATATTTGTCAAGATTCGGCTTGTTTGCTGCGGAAATTGCATTTCCGTAATCGCTCGGATTTATTCCGAAGCCGTCCATAATAATGAGTGCAACCGGTTTTTTGCTCATTTTTTCAAATCCTTTCTTAAAATACTAAAAATACATATTCTCTGTAAGTCACAAGCTGATGCTGTCAGGCAAAAACCACAGGGTGACTGTATATTTTTCCGATCCGTCGATAATGCTGTGATCACGTCTGATCTTATAACCCGCTCCGTAATAGTCTGCGCTCAGTCCGTCACCGTATTCATAGACCTTGACGCAGAACAGCGGAGGGAGCGAATACAGCTTCGTCCTTACCGCATCGGCGGAAAAGAATATCGCAACCGCTGCACAAAAAGCGATAAAAACACGTTTTCCGATTTTTTTTCGGTCAAACGAGAAATTACCCATTACTAACCGCCTTTCACGGATACACAGCATTCCAAAACGAAATTGCGGCAAATAGTTGCCGCAATGACACGTATTTATCAGCCGTTTACAGCAGCCTGAACAATGGTGTTGAAATCCTCTGCCTTGAGAGAAGCTCCTCCGATAAGACCGCCGTCAACATCGGGCTTTGCAAGAAGCTCCGCACAGTTCTTTGCATTCATAGAGCCGCCGTACTGAATGGTAACCGAATCTGCGGTAGCCGAATCATAAAGCTTTGCAAGCGCTGCACGGATAAAAGCG
>CAZDJG010000286.1:0-1553 GCA_964505695.1 uncultured Ruminococcus sp. | reverse complement strand
ACGAAAAATCTGCAAGCAGATTCGGTGCAAAGACGCAAGTCGCTCTTTGTTCGGTGTTGCCTTAAGTGTAGCATATTAACCTCATCGCCGATTGATATTGCTTTATACCGTCAGAAAGTAACCAAAGGGAGAAACCAAGCAGGAGAGGTGTCATCGTAGGTAACAGAGGGGGCTGTTGCAGCGCAAGCTGCAACAGCCCCTTAAAATTTTTATGGCAATCCGATAAGAAGTCATCTTCTGTTGATCATATTGAAGAAATCGCTGTAATCCTCGTCATATGAGGCTTTTTTTGCAGGCTCTGCGGGAGCGGCGGCTGACGCGGAAACCTTTTCGACCTGAGGCTCCTCCTCTGCGGAGGAAATGATGTCATCATTAAAGGCGGAGGCAATGACGGTAATATTGATCTCGTCCTTGAGGTTTTCATCAAAGGACGTACCGAATATCATATTTACCTCCGGATCGGCAGCCTCGGAAATAAGCCTTGTGGCGGTGTTTATATCGCTTGCGAGAACGTCGTCGCTCATTACGATATTTACAAGAAGCCTTGTTGCTCCCGAAATGGAGGTTTCGAGGAGAGGACTGGAAATTACCTGCTTTGCAGCCTCGGCAGCCTTGTCCTTGCCTGAGCCGTGACCGATAGCCATATGGGCGTAGCCTGCGTCCTTCATGGTAGTCTTGACGTCTGCAAAATCAAGGTTGATATCGCCCTCGACAGTGATAAGCTCGGCAATGGATTTTACGCCGACCTTAAGGATATTGTCCGCAAGAGCAAAGGATTCCTTCATGGTAAGTTCCTTTTCGGAGTTCTGAAGAAGTCTTTCATTGGGGATAACGATAAGGGAATCAACGTGCTTTTTAAGCTCGGCGATGCCTGCCTCAGCCTGTCTCATCTTTGCCTTTTGTTCAAATTCGAAGGGCTTTGTGACCACAGCAACAGTTAAAATGCCAAGCTCCTGTGCGATCTCCGCAACAATGGGAGCTGCCCCCGTTCCGGTTCCGCCGCCCATTCCCGCTGCGATAAATACCATATCGGAGCCGCCCAGAGCCGCTTTGATCTCGTCCCTGTTTTCCTCGGCACTGCCTGCGCCGATCTCAGGCTTTGCTCCTGCGCCCTTGCCGTTTGTAAGCTTAACGCCGATCTGGACTTTTGTTTCTGCCTTTGAGGAGTTAAGCGCTCTTGCATCTGTGTTTATGGTAATGTAATCAACACCCTTTATTCCCTCGTCGACCATTCGGTTTACTGCGTTTCCGCCGCCGCCGCCCACGCCGACAACCTTTATCACTTCATCATAAGTGTTTTTTTCGTTATCAACCATGATTGCCATTTTTCTTCCTCCTGTTTTATATATGAATACAGAAATATCCTAATTATATTATATACAATATTTATTGTATCACAATCGCTGTTTTTTTTCAAGTGATTTTTCTAAAAAAAACGCAGTTGCACAAAAAATTGATAATATATATTCCGTTTTGCTCACATTTCACAACATAAAGTCTTTAGGTCACCTCTAAAAACCTTGTTTGAGAGAAAATGTGCGGAGCACGCCGTC
>CAZDJG010000285.1:0-1570 GCA_964505695.1 uncultured Ruminococcus sp. | reverse complement strand
TTTCCCAAAATAATCACTCCTCATCATCGTCAAGGACCATTATGCCCTGATATTTTGTATATAAAATATTCCCGCTTTGCTTGCCATAGGCAACATTGTTTCGTGTAAATCTGTGCCTTGAACCTATTTCGCTGTCGCCGGGAGCATTTCCCCCAAGCGCTCCGAAAATTCCGTTTTTGGTGATCTGACAGGAAATATCCTGCGTGATAAGCTCATAGCCCTGCGCATAGGTTATCCTTACGGCAGGGTAGGGGACTGAGGGCAAAATGCATTTATCGCAGCTATACTGCGTGTATGTTTTGCCGTTAATGCGTCCCCATATCTCTTCACAGCCCTTATCCGTTATCAGATCGCTTTCTATGCGGAGGGTATCATATGAATAGCCGACAGTGCCTCTGCTAAACTGATTTCCGCTTCCGTCGGTGCAGATAATGCCGCAGGGTGAGTATTCAATGCCGATGTCAAGAGCAGTGTGCTTATTAACGCTCATTGTTGATGTAAAGCTGCCGAAAACGGCAAATGCGCAGGTATCATCGGCAGTCATGTACCAGAAACCGCAGCAGCACTCTGCGATAAAAGAAAGCACCTCCGAGCAGGTTGCCTGAAGCTTTTCTCCCGGTATTTCCGCAAGCCATGAGGGAACGCCCGTAATGCCCTTAAACCCCACAGCAAGCTTGATTTTTTCCAGAACGCTTGAAACGGGAATTTTGCTGTTTTCGCCGTAATCCGTAAAATCCTCCCATGGAAAATCCGCATCCGCAAACGCAAGCCTGTCAAGACAGGTCACGGAAGTAACGCCCTTTTTCCTGCTCCGCTTGTCAATGTAATACGAGGGCAAGCCGTCCGCACCCGTGACCTTGGTTTCGGCGGCTCTGGGCGCGTACAGCTCACCGGGGACATCAAAGCAAAGCCGGCTTACGCAGATCCCCGCCGTTCCCACACCATCACATGAACGCTTTACGGAAACGTTTCCAAACTCGGATAATGCGCCGCCCAGAATTGAAATACTCAGGCTAAAGACTGCCGCTCGAGCCTGAGAGCGCAAGAGCGGCAACAGAGAATGAGCATGAGAAAAATTTTCCGTATCTGTTTGCGGATTCGTATTTTTTCGGCACATTGATAATTTTCACCATGCCCGAATATTCGGGAGAAGTAAAATTAAACTCGTGTTTGGAAAGCTGTGACCGGAGCTTATCCATCTCGGCTTCGGGAAGAACTCCTGCGGTAATATTTGCCGAAAAACGCATACCCTTGTAAAAGTCTGTCTGCTCAAAATCAAAATTCTCAAAGCTGTTTGAGCTGTCGTATTCATGGATAAATGCGGGAGTATAAGCGGAAATGTGCTTTAAGGTGTAGTCTCCTATTCCGAGCGTTATCCCGCCATTGTATTTATCAGACATTTAAAGGATTCATCCCCCTTCTTGACCTGTCGGCAAGCTCGTCAATGGTCTTGCTGACCAGCGTGCTGCTGTCTATCATAAACTGAATGACCGTGTCGCCGCTGTAATAGTTTCCATCGGCTTTGCCGCCTGCGTTTGCGGCTGAAGCGGAGGCGGCGGAGGTGTCAAGC
>CAZDJG010000284.1:0-1579 GCA_964505695.1 uncultured Ruminococcus sp. | reverse complement strand
AAGGCAATACCGAACAAAGAACGACTTGCGCCTTTGCACCGAATCTGCTTGCAGATTTTCCGTCATCTTTCACAAAAAATCCTTGACAGGCGACAGCCTGCACAAGCAGTACCGCACCGTTTTCAAACGGTTTTATGAGAGGATGACACAAAAATAAAAAAGAACGATATTATAACCCTTGAAATTACCGATATGACCGCAGAGGGCAGCGGAGTCGGACATGAAAACGGCATGGCTGTTTTTGTTCCTGCTGCCGCAAAGGGCGATGTTATTTCCTGCCGTATAGTTAAGGTGCTGAAAAATATGTGCTATGGCATTATCGAGGAAATAATTGCTCCCTCTCCTCAGAGAGCAGACAGAGGGTGCAGCGTAAAAAGCTCCTGCGGAGGCTGCGTTTTCCGCCACATCTCCTATGAGGCGGAGCTTGATATAAAAAACACCTCCGTTAAAAACGCGTTTACAAGGCTGGGAAAATTCGGGGACGATATTTTTCTGCCTCCGTCAGGCTGCGGGGAAACGGACAGGTACCGCAACAAAGCGCAGTACCCCGTTTCGGCAGACAAGGACGGGCGGCTTGTATGCGGTTTTTATGCACAGCGCAGCCACAGGGTGATACCCTGCACCGACTGCCGCCTGCAGCCCGATATTTTCGGCGATATCCTTAAAACTATACTCCGTGCGGCGCAGGAAAGGCATATTAGTGCATATGACGAGGAAACGGGAAAGGGACTTCTGCGGCACATATATCTGCGCAGAGGGTATCACAGCGGTGAGATAATGGTCTGCTTTGTGGTCACAAGAGAGGCAGTAAGGACATTTGAGCCGATAGGCATTTCCCTTATGTCGGAATTTCCCGAAATAAAGTCGGTGATACTTAATATAAACAGCCGTTCCACGAACGTTATTATGGGCAAAAGGTGCGTTACCGTATGCGGCAGCGAAAGTATAACCGATATTATGTGCGGCAGCAGGATATCACTTTCCCCCCTTGCCTTTTATCAGGTAAATACGGCTCAGGCGGAAAAGCTTTACCGCATTGCGGGAGAATTTGCCGCTCTTACGGGAAATGAGGACGTGCTCGATCTTTATTGCGGCGCAGGAACGATCGGTCTTTCCATGGCGGCAGGGGCAAAGCACATAACGGGAGCGGAAATTATTCCCGAGGCTGTGGAAAATGCACGGAAAAACGCTGCCGACAACAATATAACAAACGCAGATTTCATATGCGCCGATGCGGGACAGGCTGCAAAGCATTTTGCAGACAGCGGCAGGACTCCCGATGTAATAATTACCGACCCGCCGAGAAAGGGCTGCGACAGGCTAACCCTTGACAGCATCATAAAAATGTCTCCCGAAAGGGTAGTGATGGTTTCCTGCAATCCGCCGACCGCTGCAAGGGACTGCCGGTATCTTGCCGACAACGGGTATTATCTTGAAAAGGTAAGAGCGGTGGATATGTTTCCGGGGACGGGACATGTAGAGTGCGTAGCCTTGATGTCAAGGATTAAGGTCTGATAGGCTCAAAAGCCCTTGATTTCAGGCACTTTTCGGCTTTCGGCAGTTTCAAAAGGGTCGAGTG
>CAZDJG010000283.1:0-1603 GCA_964505695.1 uncultured Ruminococcus sp. | reverse complement strand
AAGCATTGAGCGTAATCATACCGAGCGAAGGCATACAGTCTATGAGAATATAATCATAGCTGTCTTTTACTTGGCTCAGATAATTCTTCATTATGGACTCTCTGCTCATAGCAGTTACAAGGCTCATTTCCATTGCAGACAATTCAAGATTTGCAGGAACAAGGTCAACCTTTTCTTCGTGGTGCAGCATACCGGAATAAGGGCTTGCGCTTTCATCACGCATTACCTCAGACAGCTTGCTCGCAAGTGTGGTCTGTAAACTGTCGGTATCCTGCCAGCCGAGACAGGTGGTTAAATCTCCCTGCGGATCAGCGTCGATAAGGAGTACCTTTTTGCCCTGCATTGCAAGTCCTACGCCTAAATTTACCGCCGTAGTGGTTTTGCCAACTCCGCCTTTCTGATTACATATGGCAATCGTTTTACAGTTTGACATCTTCCGCTTTTCCTCCTTTCCAAAAATTCATAACCGATTATATAAAAATCGGCTATGTATCAAGCCGCAGTATTTGTTCTCAACGCCCCCTGCGGATAGCGTATTGCCTTTGTGGGAAGCGCTAAGGTTACGGTGTGCTGCACCGTATCATAGGGATTTCACCTCTGCCGGGTTCTCCGCCAGCCCCATAGGGAAGTATCATTATCCTTCTGACTGTCATCGCCAAACTCGGTGGCAATCCGAGATTCAGGTCGGGGGTTCTCGCTTGCTCCCACAATGGAGAGGTTATGGCGTACCCACCTTCGGGCTATCATCAGAAATAAAGTCCTTAGCGCCTGTATATTCAGTTGTCAAAATGCAGCGAAGGGTGGCACTCCGATTAGGAGTGGCTTTTTGCCCCTTCACTTGTTCCCACTGGGAGATACCGTTTGGGGACTATGATTTGAAAATTTCTCAAAAAATTTTTTCTGTCTTTCTCAGAACGCAAAAAAGCCGCCTGCTTCTCGTTATTGAGAAGCAAGCGGCTTCGTTTTCTATTTTATATGTAATGAACGGCTATATGTCTTTTTCGAGCCTTCGAGAGCGTGATGAGAACATCATCAACTGCGTCAGTATATCTGCCTTGTGCTGTCAAATTATTTTTAAGTTCTATCAGGGCTTGTATTACCTGAGAGCGTTCCTGCTCAGTCAAATATATATGATAATTCGTCTGTTTCACCCATCGCACCTCCTGACATCTTCATTATACGAATAAATGAGGAAAAGAAAAGATTGCGATTTAGAGTCAAAAAACAGGCTCCGACCTTGATAGCCGAAGCCTGTTTTTACTTGTCGTAAACTATTCTTGATTTTGTGTCGTAAACGCTGCCAACTGCCCATTCTGCAAGGCTTTTCATCTGTTTTTACGATGTAAACATTACAATGAAGCCTTTGGATTAACAGTTTTGGTTTCAGGTCATTTACGACAGCGGTTTGTCGTAAAAATTCGCCTTTGTCCTTGAAGTCATTTGTCGTAAATTTGTCGTAAACCCCATTTTCAAGGGTAAATTTGGATTAACGAAACCCGGCAAAAGCTGTCAAAACGCTGTTTTTTCTACTTATTCGTTCGGCAGGGGCTTCATCGTCGGGATAGAAAGTCGCATTAACGTATTATTCAGTATCATTAGGTAT
>CAZDJG010000282.1:0-1612 GCA_964505695.1 uncultured Ruminococcus sp. | reverse complement strand
CCGAACCAATGGACGAGGCTTTGCTCGTGTCCCGGTTTATAGAGAACCCCTTTACAAATTTAAAAAGATATGGTATAATATTCTAAAAATTAAATAAAGGCAGGCCAGTATAATGAAAATGAATGAAAAACAGTTTACTTTGATAAAGGAGCAGATAAAAAACCTTACATCACGGGAATGCTTTTACAAGCATAAACTTGAGGGAATAAACGCCGATGATATTAAAACGCAGGATGATTTTGAAAAGCTCCCCTTCACATGGAAGGGCGATTTAAGAGAGGCTTATCCTCTGGGACTTCAGGCAGTTTCAGACGAGGATATCGTTCGTATACATTCTTCTTCCGGCACTACCGGAACGCCCGTTATAATTCCATATACAAAGCAGGATGTTGAGGATTGGGCGATAATGTTCGAAAGATGCTACCGGATGGCAGGGATAACAAATCTGGACAGAATACAGATAACCCCCGGATACGGTCTATGGACTGCCGGAATCGGTTTTCAGCTTGGCTGTGAAAGGCTTGGTGCAATGGCAATCCCTATGGGACCTGGAAATACCGACAAGCAGCTTAAAATGATGGCAGATATGCAGTCTACCGTTCTTTGCGCAACGTCGTCATATGCGCTTTTGCTTGCCGAGGAGATCGCCAAAAGAGGGATATCCGATAAAATAAAGCTTAAAAAAGGCGTTATCGGCTCAGAGCGCTGGGGCGAAAAAATGCGGAAAAGAATTTCAAAGGAGCTTGGTATCGCGTTGTATGATATTTATGGGCTTACCGAGGTATACGGTCCCGGAATAGGTGTAAGCTGCGACGAACACAGCGGTATTCATGTATGGGACGATTACCTTTATTTTGAGATTGTTGATCCTGCTACGGGAAAAAATCTTCCTGATGGCGAGATCGGGGAGCTTGTCATAACCACTCTCAGAAAGCAGGGTGCGCCTCTTATCAGATTCCGCACACACGATCTCACAAAAATCATTCCCGGTAAATGCTCCTGCGGCTCAGAGTTCCCAAGAATTGATACGATCTACGGAAGAACTGATGATATGGTAAAGGTCAAGGGTGTTAATATTTTCCCAAGTCAGATCGAGGAATTTCTCGTAGGTGTTGATGGTGCGTCCAGCGAGTATCAGCTTGTTATTGATCATCTTGAGGGCAAGGATATCTGCACTCTTTATGTCGAGGCAGAGACAGGTGTGAACAAATATGAGCTTGAACACAGGATAGTTGAGGGCTTTAAATCAAAAATCGGAATAACAGTTAATGTTAAGCCCGTATCTATGGGCGATCTTCCCAGAAGTGAGAAGAAGTCTACCAGAGTTTATGACAACAGGTACTGATACTAATTCACAATCGTTCTATAGACAAAGCTGCGAAATAGAAAAAGCCCCTCACAGTCAACAGACTGTGAGGGGCTTTTTTCAGGGGAAATCAGCAGCCTGAGCCGCAGATACTTCCACTGTTGTTGTTGCCGCAGCAGCAGAAGAGAACGATAAGAATGATAATAATCCAGCAGCAGTTGCCTCCACCAAATCCACAGTTGCAGTTCATAAAAAAACTCTCCTTTAATAAAGTATTGGGAGCATATCTGTTCGGGATATGTATTC
>CAZDJG010000281.1:0-1630 GCA_964505695.1 uncultured Ruminococcus sp. | reverse complement strand
CCAATGACCTTTGCGGCAGCGGCGCTTGCCTGAGAAACTGTTTCGGGGATATCCTTGGGTCCCTGGCATACGCCTGAAAGGAATACGCCTGCGGTGGGACTTTCAACGGGACGAAGCTTTGCATGAGCTTCGGTAAAGAAATCGTTTGTATCCATACTTGCCCTGAGCATCGTTGCAACGGAGCGTGCGGATTTGTCAGGCTCGATAGCCGTGGCGAGAACGACCAGATCAGCATTGATATGGAGCTGCTCGTTTGCAATAAGGTCGGATGCCTGGACATCGAGAGTTCCGTCGGGTTTCGGACAAACCTTTCCTACCATACCCTTTATGTAGTGAACGCCGTACTGCTCGACAGCCCTGCGGTAGAACTCATCGAAAAGCTTACCGGGTGTGCGGACGTCAATATAAAATACGTAAACGTTTGTATCGGGATATTTCTCTCTGATAAGCATAGCGTGCTTTGCGGTATACATACAGCATATCTTGGAGCAATATGGCTTTCCGCAGCCGTCGTCCGATCTTGATCCGACGCACTGAACGAAAACGATGGTCTTGGGGTGAGCGTTGTGATCGTCCTGTCTGTCAAGATAGGAGGGTCTGACAAGAGTGCCGTTGGAAGGACCTGCGGCATTCATAAGTCTTTCAAGTTCAAGGGAAGTGATAACGTCCTTGCTCTGGGAATATGCAAATTCGTCGTATTTTTCGATATTTATGGGATTATAGCCTGTAGCCGCAACTATTGCTCCGTACTTTTCCTCGATGATCTCGTCCTTCTGGGTGTAATCGATAGCGCCTGCGGTGCAGACCTTTGAGCATACGCCGCACTTGCCTGTTTTGAGCATTGTGCAGTAATCGGCATCGATGGTCGCAACCTTCGGTACAGCCTGAGCAAATGGAATATAGATGGCGCGTCTGTTGTCAAATCCCATATTGAACTCGTTGGGGACCTTTTTCTGAGGACATTTTTCCGTACAGATGCCGCAGCCTGTGCATTTTGTGGTGTCGACATAACGTGCTTTTTTTCTGATTTTTGCGGTAAAGTTTCCCACAAAGCCGGATACTTCGGCAACCTCGCTGTATGCGTAGATATGTATCTTCTCATTCTGAGCGCAGTCTACCATTTTAGGTGTAAGGATACAGGAAGCGCAGTCGAGGGTAGGGAAGGTCTTGTCGATCTGGGTCATCTTGCCGCCGATCGTAGGCTGCTTTTCTACGATATCCACGTCAAAACCCGCCTCTGCGATATCAAGAGCGGTCTGCATACCGGCAATACCGCCGCCGATAACAAGCGCACGCTTTGTAACGGGGCTTTCGCCGGGAGTGAGGGGAGCGTTAAGCTGAACCTTTGCAACGGCTGTGCGCGCAAGAATGATTGCCTTTTCGGTAGCGGACATAATATCCTTGTGTATCCAGGAGCACTGCTCACGGATATTTGCGATCTCCACCATATAGGAGTTAAGACCTGCCTTTGCGGCAGCCTTTCTGAATGTTGCTTCGTGCATACGGGGGGAACATGAGCAGACAACAACGCCTGTGAGCTTCTGATCTCTGATCGTGTCCCGGATCATTGTCTGACCGCCCTCGGAACACATATACTGATAATCTGCGGAGAAAACTACGCCCGGCTCCT
>CAZDJG010000280.1:1434-1640 GCA_964505695.1 uncultured Ruminococcus sp. | reverse complement strand
GACGGCGTGCTCCGCACATTTTATCTCAAACAAGGTTTTTAGAGGTGACCTTAAGTAATGGTCAGATTGAAGTTCCCAATTCGCAGCTTCCCAACGCAATAGATGGCTACAAAATCACCAAAACTGAAACAGAATTTCGAAGTCTATATGGTTACAGTTTGACAGCAATTATTTACAAAATATAAGTATAAAACTCGAAGGCACAA
>CAZDJG010000280.1:0-1424 GCA_964505695.1 uncultured Ruminococcus sp. | reverse complement strand
TCAAACAAGGTTTTTAGAGGTGACCTTATGTTACTATTTTGTTTCTTCCCGAATTTTTTCCGTCGTAAAGCAAATGATCCGCACGGTTAATGATCTCATCGGGAGTTTCGTCCTTTTGTGCCTGAACCGCTCCCGCAGTTATGGTAACGGGTATATTATTCCCCTCCCATTCAAATTTTGCATTACGGATAATATCAAGCAGATTTTCCAGAAATTCCCTTGCCCGGTCAATATCGGTATTTGGCAGGATAATAAGAAATTCCTCTCCGCCCCACCTTGAAACAAAACCGCCTTTCTTTTCCGTTTCGGATTTTATTATAGCCGAAATATCCCTTAAAACCGTATCTCCGCAGGCATGACCGAAGCTGTCGTTGATACGCTTGAAATGGTCGATATCAGCCATTGCCGCAGTATAATTCAAGTCCTGCATCTGAATACTGTCTATAAGCTTGCGGCAGCTTCGCCTGTTAAGCAGAGTAGTAAGCGGATCTCTTTCCACAAGTATCCTGAGATTGTTTTTCATATTTTCAGCGCTTCTTGCAATGTCTCCTACCTCGTCGGTCCTGATAAGCGTCCGGTCATTAAGCTTTACCTCAAAGCTGCCCGACGATACCCCTTCCATAAAGTCCCTGACATCCAGAATATCCTTTACCATTTTTGAGGAAAAGCCCCCGAATACCAACAGTGCCAAAGCAAGTATCCCTATGCTTATAAGAATAAAGCAGCCGATTATTATACGCATATTCTTTCTTGCGGCGTCAAGAGGCTTGCCCGCAAAGACCATGCCGACAGTTTTTTCGGAGGAATTAACAATGGGGATATAATAGCCCGCATATCTTTTGTCGCCTACCTCAATATTGCTGTAATAATATTCCACGCCGTTTTTAAGAACGGAATCGATCACTCTTTTATCGGCGGTGGTGCCTATCGCAAAGCTTCCGTCATCCATTTTTACTGTGGTGAATACCCGAGTGCTTCCCCAGAAGATAGTAAAGTCCACATCGCTGTCGCATGACAGCAAAGAGATTTTCTGCATGAAATCCTCTTCGGTAAGCAATTCGTCTCCTTTATAAAGCTCGCTGTCCTTCAGATAATATTCACCGCGATATACCGAATCATAAATATTGCAGAGTGTTCTTGCAGCAGAATTTACTTCTTCTTTTATTGACTCTTCGGTAGTAACATATATCATTGCCGCTCCTGTCACGGTAACACACAGGCATATAAGCACGGCAGTCAGAGATACCATCAAAAGGATCTGTACAGTCAGACCCCGATGTTTTTTCATGCAGTTCACCCCAAATGTACAAAAATACATGTTCATTATATAACAAAATTTTGCATTTGTCAATATTTTTTTATCATATACCACGCAAATCAATTTTCACCAATCACTCTCAAAATGAAGTGAGAATCAATCAGGC
>CAZDJG010000279.1:0-1657 GCA_964505695.1 uncultured Ruminococcus sp. | reverse complement strand
TCGACAAAATTATGCTCGAAAATCCGCACGCTTCAAGATTCTGAACAGGCTCTAACAGAGTACAAGCACACATTACAAGCCCGGCTAAAAAGCCAAATCTTCAATTTATCCCGCTGCGATCATGTCATTGACAAAATAAGAGTAATGTGCTAAAATTCAATTATACTATTACATTGCAGTCAGGGAGAATATCGGCTTATGAGAAAAATCAAAGAGCTGCTGGAGGATATCGCAGGCGGAAAAATATCCCCCATAAGGAAATTATCCTCAGCGAAGATCATAGCTCTGGGATATCTTGCGCTTATCCTTGCGGGAGCGCTGCTGCTTATGCTGCCTGTTTCTTCTAAGGGGGCGCCTCCGGAATTTATTGACGCTCTGTTTACCGCAGCGTCTGCGTCATGCGTCACGGGACTTGCGGTATTCGATACCTATACCCAGTGGAGCGCTTTCGGACAGACAGTGCTGATAATCCTTATTCAGATAGGCGGCATGGGGTTTATGACGGTCATTTCCCTTGCGGCTCTTATTACAGGCAGAAGGATCGGTCTTAAAGAAAGAGTGGTTTTGCAGGACAGCGTTAATAACCCTGAGGTCGGCGGTATAGTGCGCATGGTAAAGCGCATAGCAAAGGGAACGTTTATCTGCGAGGGAATAGGAGCAGTCCTTTTATCAATAAGCTTTATTCCGAAAATGGGCGTTATGCCCGGCATCGGGAATTCGGTATTCATGTCAATATCCGCATTCTGCAACGCAGGCTTTGACCTTAACGGTAAGTACGGTCAGTATTCCTCTCTTATGGAGTTCAGAAGCGATCCTGTTGTGAATATCACCGTATGTTTGCTTATCCTTACGGGCGGTATAGGCTTTATTGTGTGGGACGATGCCGTAAAGCACAAGCTGAAATTTTCGGTATACAGACTCCAGAGCAAGATAGTATTGCTCGTTACCCTTATCCTTACTGCCGGCGGAACGATACTTTTTTTCATTTTCGAGCATGAAAATACCGCAAAGGGGCTTGGCACGGGAGAGCAGCTTATGATCGCCTTTTTCAATTCCGTTACTCCGAGAACGGCGGGCTTTAATACCGTAGATACCGCAGCGCTTTCGCCTGCGTCTGTAATGCTCACCATTGTGTATATGTTTATCGGCGGAAGTCCCGGTTCTACGGCAGGCGGAATCAAGACCGCAACCGCTGCGGTTTTGTTCATGACCGCGGTTTCGGGTATGAAAAACAGCGAGGATGTGAATATTTTCGGAAGGCGGCTGGAGGAGGATCTGCCCCGCAAGGCGCTTGCGGTAGTCGTTGTAAACCTTACTCTTTCCGCTGCTGCGGTCATCGCAATATGTGCTGTTCAGCCTGAGTTTGATCTTAATGATATCGTTTTTGAAGTGGTTTCCGCTGTGAATACAGTGGGCATGACTGCGGGCATCACAAGAGATCTGAACGGCATTTCCAGGCTGATAATTATTTTCCTGATGTATTGCGGACGCGTCGGCAGCGTTACCTTTGCGCTTATTTTTACCCGTACAAGGCAGTACAGCGGAGTGCATAACCCCGAGGAAAAGGTAAATGTGGGATAAGCTGCGAAAAAATCTTAAAATATTTTAGGCAATACCGAATAAAGATTGCGCTGAAGATGCGCAGTCAGATTTTTCG
>CAZDJG010000278.1:0-1672 GCA_964505695.1 uncultured Ruminococcus sp. | reverse complement strand
TGACCGAACCAATAGAGGATTTGCCGTGAAGGAGGTTTATAGAGGTTCCCTTTAGAAAGTGTTGGCTATATCCTGTACTCCTTGTCCATGACCGTGATAACAAGCTCGTCCCCGTCTTTTTCAACGTCAAAAAGAGTCATCTGCGTGCTGCTTACCGCATTGTGGCAGTTTACTCTGACAACAGCGCTGCCTGCCGCAAGACAAAATGAGGAAAGCAGAAAGATTCCCGTAAGCTTTGCGTAATATTTGAATTTTTGTTTTCTACAGCTTTGTATGTTTTCTTTCATATCCATGACCTTTACTCCGATATTGAGATAAGCGCGTCCGATATCGCTTCTGCGGTAAGCTCTCCCGCATAAAGCGCCTCGCCGAGACTGTTTGCATGACCGCCCATTTCAAGCAGAAGAGAGCCTGTGGTAAGATCCTGATTGTACTTTCGGTAATCAAAAAGCACCGGACGGGTAAGTCCCGGATAACTTTTCTCCATATACTGCTGAAAAAGAGAGGCTGTCCGCAGGTTTTTCATGCAGTCGGGCATATTCATTGTCCCGTCGTCGCAGCCGCAGATTATCATCACCTGCGCACTGCTTTTCCCGTTTATATCGGCACAGGGGGCTATTCTTTCTCCGCTTTCCCTTTCGATAGCGTCCCTGTGAACGTCAAGCACGACCTTTATCGAGGGATATTTTTCGAGAATATCCGTGACGGTTATGCGGCTGCGGTCGTATGAACCGTTGTAGGAGGGATAGTCGTGTATGGTGGTATCGTGCAGGGTCCGAATCCCGTTTTTTTCAAAAATTTCCGTCATAACATCTCCCACAGCCGCCATATTTGCCGACATATCCGTAGTTCTGGAGGTAAAGGAATCATCATAGAAATCACGCTCGCAGGGCTCGTAGCTTTCGGTGGTGTGGGTGTGCATTATAAGCACCTGAGGCTCGTCCGCAGGGGCGTTAAGGGTGATCTTATAGTCGGGCGGAAGCAGAGCGCTTTTGAGTATCTCATCGGAGGAGAGTGTTGTTGCGTTGCGTATCTGTCCGCCTGACGGGAGGTCTATATAATTTTCGCCTTTACCCTCCGTGTAGGTCATACGGGTAATGCTGCCGCTTTTGTTGTCTGCATTTTCGGGGTACGGCAGGGGCGAATCTCCCTCGGAGGTCAGATCATCTTCCGATACAGGGGGCAGAAAATCCTCCACAATGCTTTCTTCGTCGTCAGATGAGGGCATACGGCGGCTGCCCTTTGAAAGCATGATAAGATCATCTCCGGCGATCATGTCCGCTGCTTTACCTGTACTGTTATTATTGTCATTTACGTCAGTTTCATTCAAGCGTATTTCTCCGAACCGCAGGGACATAAGCTCCACCTCCGCAGCAGCTCTCGAAAGTGCGGCTGCCGCTCTGCCCCAGTCCGTTGCCGGCAGCTTGGGATACGCCTGCCGCAAAATGCATATCCCTGCGCAAACGCACAGCAGCGCGCCCTTGCGGGAGCTTTTTCGAACCTTTTTTTTCTTCTCCTCAGCGCAGTAAAACGACGCGTTTTCGGTAAGATAGCTTTTTTCCTTTTCCGTCATAAATATGACCGCTCCTTTTTAAAGCAAAACACAAAAATATCTTTAGGTCACCTCGTTCAAACCTTGTTTGAGATAAAATCGCCATAGCACACCGTCTGC
>CAZDJG010000277.1:0-1690 GCA_964505695.1 uncultured Ruminococcus sp. | reverse complement strand
AAGCCGACGAAGCAAGGCTTGATGCCTTGCGAGGAGGTTTGACGAAGCAGACGGCATGCTCCGCACATTTTCTCTCAAACAAGGTTTTTAGAGGTGACCATAAGCCAAAAATGCCCGGAGCATTTCACAAAGTGCTTCGGGCATTTTTTATCCTATAAGCTTTATACTAATCTTCATTTAAACTCAGGAAATCTTTGCAAAAATACTGCACCGTTTTCTTCGTCAAAGAACCTTGCCATACAATAAGTATGCCTGCGGTTCTTTTCCTTGAAATCGGCACAGCCTTTTTGCAAATCTTTTCCTTCGTTCAAACGAAGATTAGTATTATTTCTTCAATGCAACAGCCTTTTTAACATTAGCTGCAATATTTTCCGCACAAAGACCGAACTCCTTGAGAAGATCGGCTGCGGGACCGGAGTGACCGAACACGTCGTTCACGCCTACCCTGATAACGGGAACAGGACAGCATTCCGTGACAGTCTCCGCAACAGCAGAGCCAAGTCCGCCTATAATACTGTGTTCCTCGGCGGTAACGATAACGCCTGTTTCACGTGCAGCCTTGCAGATGATTTCCTTGTCAATAGGCTTTATGGTGTGGATATTGATGACCCTTGTGTTTATTCCCTCGGACGCAAGCATATCCGCAGCCATAAGAGCCTCGTTTACCATAAGACCGGTTGCGGTAACGGTAACATCTGCGCCGTCTCTGAGCAGTACGCCTTTTCCAAGCTCAAACTTATATGTGTCCTTATTGTTGAAAACAGGAACGGCAAGACGTCCGAAACGCATATAAACAGGTCCGTCAAAATTGAGAGCAGCCTTAACGGCAGCCTTTGCCTCAACATCGTCCGCAGGATTGATTACAGTCATGCCGGGAATGCTGCGCATAAGCGCTATGTCCTCGTTGCACTGATGTGTTGCTCCGTCCTCTCCGACGGAAATACCTGCGTGCGTTGCTCCGATCTTTACATTAAGGTGAGGATATCCGATAGAATTTCTCACGATCTCAAAGGCTCTGCCCGCCGCAAACATTGCAAAGGAACTGGCAAAAACCTTTTTGCCTGTAGATGCAATGCCTGCCGCAATTCCCATCATATTCGCCTCGGCAATGCCGCAGTCGAAAAATCTTTCGGGACACGCCTTTTTGAAAATACCCGTCTTTGTAGCCGCCGCCAGATCGGCGTCAAGAACGATAAGGTCGGGATATTCGCCGCTAAGCTCCGCCAGTGCCTCTCCATAGCTTTCTCTTGTTGCTTTCTTGATTACATCAGCCATTATCTTAACCCTCCAGACTTTCTAACTGCGCTTTAAGCTCGCTCATAGCCTGACTGTACTGCTCCGCATTCGGAGCTGTGCCGTGCCAGCCGACCTGATTTTCCATGAAGGAAACTCCCTTGCCCTTTACGCTCTTCTGAACGATTGCAACGGGCTGACCGTTTATTTTTTCAGCCTCATTGAAGGCTCTTTCCATATCGTCGAAATCATGAGCATTCATGGTGATAACGTGCCAGCCGAATGCCTCAAATTTATCGGTTATGGGCATGGGAGAACATACCTCGGTGATCTTTCCGTCGATCTGAAGACCGTTGTTGTCGATCACGGCAACAAGATTGTCAAGCTTGTTGTGAGCCGCGAACATAGCCGCCTCCCATACCTGACCCTCCTCTATCTCTCCGTCGCCAAGGACTGC
>CAZDJG010000276.1:0-1711 GCA_964505695.1 uncultured Ruminococcus sp. | reverse complement strand
AACCAATGGACGAGGCTTTGCTCGTGTCCCGGTTTATAGAGAACCCCTAATGAAACATTATTTATCAATAAGCGTATATATTATACCATATATTAACATTCATTTCAAGAGTTTTTTAGCTTTTTACCGATTTTGCATATAAAGGACAGTGATTTTTGACACTTTTGTCAAATAAAAAGGCGTCCGCTGCAAGGACGCCGAAATAAAGTAAATTAAAATAATATTATATATATATACTCCACAAGGAGGGGAGGAGGAGATATTGGATGCCGCCCGCAGTCGCTGCGGTATTTTCCTGCCGACCTTGCAGTTCGGGCGGACGGCTTTTAATGGCCTTTTTGATATCCTATTTTTTCAGAAATCAAGCCGTAATACAGACTTAACAGAATACTGTTGCAGGAGTCTGAGAGAATATTTTCCTGCCGTGCGAGGGGTGGCGCACGGCAGAATATATTCTCACCGCATTAAACGGTGGTATAAAAGGAGAGAGAGATACGAATGTATCCTATGAGAAAGGCGGATACCGCAGATCGGTCAGGGGGGTGACCGTTTTCCTTGGTATTTTTACCCTTACCATGTTTATATTATACTTTCCATTTGTGTTGAAAATATGTAAATCGGGAGAAAAACCGGGAAAATTATTTGTCTTTAATTTATGGGAACCTCTATAAACCTCCTTCACGGCAAATCCTCTATTGGTTCGGTCATCTGCTTCGTTATCAGACCTTGTAAGACAGCAAGTATTACTGCGGTCTGATGCCTTGCATCTGACCGAACCAATGGACGAGGCTTTGCTCGTGTCCCGGTTTATAGAGAACCCCTTATCTCATATATAAAAAAGATCAGCAAACAATTCGTACATACCTGTTCTATATTGCCCATGCGATTTTCCGATGAGTTGATAAGGCTCTTCATCGGCATTGTCATCAAGTAAAACGGATATCCGGTTTCCCTTATTCATGTGATATCCCGCAAAAATACCCTTTGTCATACGCAAGGAACCTATCATTTCGGGTTCGCATTTTTACATATTATCTTCTTCTCGCACAGTCTGTAGATAAGCAGCCCGAAAACAATGCCCATAAGGCTGCCTATAAGCACATCTGTCGGAAAATGCACATAAAAATACAGTCTGGAAAAGGCAATGAGCACCGCGGCGGGAATTGCGGCAGCCGCAAGCCGTCTGCTGTATTTTGACATTATTACGGCGGACATGAATGATGAATAGGAATGTCCCGAGGGAAAGGAGTACCCCGACGGCGGCGGTATAACCGGGATCACGTCCGTATTTATGATAAAGGGTCTGCTTCTTGCGGCAAGGTTTTTAAGCAGGATATTTCCCGTAAGCAGGCAGAAAACAAGACCTATAGCCATAACTATGCCGAGAGGACGGTGCTTTTTTGAAATAAGCATGAAGACCGTAAGAGCTATCCACACCGCTCCGCCGTTTCCGAGAAATGTAAAAATTCCCAGAAAGATATCGAGAAAACGGCAGCTTAGATTTTCTCTTATAAAATCAAGTATCCGAAAGTCAATGCTTTGTATAATTTCCGTAATTCCCACCCTTTTCGATAATAGGATCTCCCTATAGCAATCCGCAAAAATATCCTGACACTCTCTGCCGCTTCCTTTTGTCAGTCTGTTTTTTTGTCTTGCTATATGGGAACCTCTATAAACCTCCTTCACGGCAAATCCTCTATTGGTTCGGTCA
>CAZDJG010000275.1:0-1721 GCA_964505695.1 uncultured Ruminococcus sp. | reverse complement strand
AGACGGCGTGCTCCGCACATTTTCTCTCAAACAAGGTTTTTAGAGGTGACCATAATATGTATTTAAGGCAATAAAATACTGCATCGGATTTTTCGGATTGATCCTTACCGGAACATAGCCGTCCTTAAATTTATCCTTGGATTTTCTTCGATATCCTTTTTGGAAAATCTGTATTTTCTGCCGTTTATTACCGCCTCGCAGAAAAGATTGTAATGAACGATCTTCGTTGCCTGTCCGACAAAAAACTCGTTTATTCCAGTAATTTCCGCATTTATCACCTTACCCTTTTCGATCAGTCTGTCGTTGATAACGCAGTATATCCTATAGATACCGAAAACAGCGCCTATTGCGATAAATGACAGAGGCAGCATTTTAAACAGCATATAGCCGATATCCGCGCCGTCAAGGAAAGGACTCAGCAAATGCGCCACCACCGAACCGAAAATGATAAACGCAAGCGCTGCGGAAAACGCCACTGCTGCCAGACGTAAATTTTCATGCCTTCTCATAATCAAGCATGCTCCTTTACTGCATCAAACGTTAAATCGGAAAAGTACAATATCTCCGTCCTGCATAATATATTCCTTGCCCTCAGAGCGCACAAGACCCTTTTCCTTTGCGGCGGTCATTGAGCCGCAGGTCATGAGGTCGTCAAAGGAAACCACCTCTGCTCTGATAAATCCTTTTTCAAAATCGCTGTGGATCTTTCCTGCCGCCTGCGGAGCTTTTGTGCCCTTTGTTATCGTCCATGCCCTTACCTCGGGCTGACCTGCGGTAAGGTAGGATATAAGTCCGAGGAGAGAATATCCTTCCTTGATTATTCTGTCAAGGCCGGAAACCTCCAGACCCAGCTCGGAAAGGAACATTTCCTTATCCTCTGCGCTCATGTCCGCTATCTCCGCTTCAAGCTCTGCACAGATGGGAAGGACAGCCGCATTTTCTTTTTTTGCAATATCGCATACGGTTTTATAATGCACAGAATTTTCAATATTGTTTTTGAAATCGTCCTCGCTGAGGTTTGCCGCATAGATAACAGGCTTTGCGGAAAGCAGCGGAGTAGTTTTTATTATCTCCTCCTGTTCGGGAGTAAAGCCGAAGGAACGTGCGGAACGACCCTCCTCAAGATGAGCTTTAAGCTCCTCAAGAAACTCAAGCTCCGTCTGATATTTCTTGTCGCCCTTTATAAGCTTTTTGGTGCGGTCTATACGACGCTCGATAAGCTCAATATCGGAAAAAATAAGCTCCAGGTCAATGGTTTCTATATCTCTTTTCGGGTCGATGCTTCCGTCCACATGAACGATGTTGTCGTCCTCAAAGCAGCGCACCACATGGACTATCGCATCCACCTCACGGATATTTGCAAGGAACTTATTGCCCAGCCCCTCGCCCTTTGACGCACCCTTTACAAGTCCCGCAATATCAACAAATTCAAGAGTTGCGGGAGTGAATTTAGCGGGATTGTACATTTCTCTGAGCTTGTCAAGACGGCTGTCCGGCACGGAAACTATGCCGACATTCGGCTCAATGGTGCAGAAAGGATAATTTGCGGATTCTGCGCCCGCATTTGTAAGAGCGTTAAAAAGCGTGCTCTTTCCGACATTCGGAAGCCCTACCATACCTAATTTCATATTCCTGATTTTCCTTTGCTTTATTAAAATTTAGGGTTCCTCTATAAACCGGGACACGAGCAAAGCCTCGTCCATTGGTTCGGTCAGATGCAA
>CAZDJG010000274.1:0-1963 GCA_964505695.1 uncultured Ruminococcus sp. | reverse complement strand
ATCTGCAAGCAGATTCGGTGCAAAGACGCAAGTCGCTCTTTGTTCGGTATTGCCTAAAAACCATTTAAACTCAGGCAATCTTTGACGAAAATCCGCACCGTTTTCTGCGTCAAAGGGCCTTGCCGGGTAATCTCCCCCTGCGGGGGAGGTGTCACCGTAGGTAACAGAGGGACTGACCGAAAGAAACAAGCCTGCCTGCGGTTCTTTTCCTTGAAACCGGCACAGCTTTTCGCCAAATCTTATCCTTCGTTCAAACGGTTTTTAGTATGAAAATATATGCGGTCAAGGGTAAATATATGTCGTTTCTTTTTTAAGGCAATACCGAATAATTATTGCCGTGCATATGCGACGTCAGATTTTCCGTCAGATTGTATCAAAACGACGCAGGAATACTTTGTGTATTTCAAGGAGTTTTGGTGCAATATGACGAAAAATCTGCAAGCAGATTCGGTGCAAAGGCGCAAGTCGTTCTTTGTTCGGTATTGTCTTAACTTAAAATCAGGTTAAATTTAGTTAAATCAGAGATTTATAAAAACAATACGTAAAAAATCAAGCTGGTTTTTTGTGCAAGATGAATGTTAAAGTAACCTGAATATTTTAAATTTTAATTTAATGCGATAAAATAATACATAAATATTCTGCACAACAGCTTTACTGCACCCTCAAAAAGGCTATGTTTAAAAGCCAAATCAATGTATTGTGCATTTTTAACAAAATTAAAAAGCGCATAATGTAAAAACATACACTATTGACAAGCAAGTTTTTTTTTGGTATAGTTAAATCATTGATTACGGCGATCACACATCAAAAAAATTTGCATATGAAAGGCGGATCATTATTATGAAAACACAGATCGTAAACGGAGTTTCCATGCCCAACATTCCCTGGATGGACAAGCCCGAGGGCTGCAGGGACGTAGTATGGCGCTACAGCGCAAACCCCATCATCAAGCGCGACCACATTATGGTCAAGAAAGCCAACGGCTACAGAGAACCGTCCAACTCCATCTTCAACAGCTCCGTAGTTCCCTTTGAAAACGGCGATTACAAGTTCGCAGGAGTTTTCAGAGTTGACGACAGAGAGCGCAACATGGAGCTTCATGTAGGCTTTTCCAAGGACGGAATCAACTGGGATATCAGCGAGGAAAGGATCCACTTTGAATGCGATATCCCCGAGGTCGCTCAGTGGCAGTACGGCTACGATCCCAGAGTATGCAAGCTTGAGGACAAGTATATCGTAACATGGTGCAACGCTTACGGCTGGAAGCCGACTATCGGCATTGCCTACACCTATGATTTCAAGACCTTCACACAGCTTGAAAACGCATATCTCCCCTTTAACAGAAACGGCGTTATGTTCCCCAGAAAGATTAACGGCAAGTACATGATGATGAGCCGTCCCTCCGACAGCGGTCACACTCCCTTCGGCGATATGTTCATCAGCCAGTCCCCCGACCTTACCTTCTGGGGTCAGCACAGACACGTAATGGGTCCCTCAAAGGGCTGGGAATCCACCAAAATGGGAGCAGGTCCCATTCCCATCGAAACAGACAGAGGCTGGCTCATTTTCTACCACGGCGTACTTACCTCCTGCAACGGCTACGTATACAGCTTCTCCGCAGCGCTCCTTGACAAGGACGAGCCTTGGAAGGTTCTCAAGAGAGGTGCTTCCTACCTTCTCAGTCCTCAGGAGTACTACGAGCTGGTAGGCGATACCGATGCAGTTACATTCCCCTGCGCTAACCTTGTTGACGCTGACACCGGAAGAATATGCATCTACTACGGCTGCGCAGATACCTGCACCTCCCTTGCATTCACAACGGTTGACGCTGTTATGGACTTCCTTGACAACAACAGCCAGGTCTGATGGTGACCGAGGGTCAAAAAATCAAAAAAGCTCTTGACAACACGAAAGGCTTATGATATAATATAAAAGCTGACCGAGCTTATTTTTCGGTCAGCTT
>CAZDJG010000273.1:0-1977 GCA_964505695.1 uncultured Ruminococcus sp. | reverse complement strand
AAGGGGGCAGACTGTAAATCTGTTGCTTCGGCTTCGGTGGTTCGAATCCACCCTCTTCCACCAGTAAACATTGCCTTGCAGGTTTTCCCTGCAAGGCTTTTTTATGCTGATATGCTTTTGTGTGTGTTAAATATAAAAATGTTTATGCGTTTAAAGTTATCGGTCATAATATCCATATCAGTTTAAATTATTTTGTACGCAGTATTTCAAAATATTGCACGAATGCCGAAAGGAAAGATTTTTTATGGTAAGAAACGATCTTCGCAATATCGCAATAATTGCCCACGTTGACCACGGCAAAACCACTCTTGTCGATGAAATGCTCAAGCAGGGCGGCGCATTCAGGGAAAATCAGGAGGTCGAAGACAGAGTAATGGACTCCGGCGATATCGAACGTGAAAGAGGTATTACTATACTCGCAAAAAATACCTCCGTTAAATATAACGGCGTTAAGATAAATATAATCGACACCCCGGGACACGCCGATTTCGGCGGCGAGGTAGAACGCGTCCTCAAAATGGTTGACGGCGTTCTTCTCCTTGTTGACGCCGCAGAGGGTCCTATGCCCCAGACGCGCTTTGTACTTTCAAAGGCTCTTGAGCTGGGTCATAAGATAATCATTGTCGTAAACAAGATAGACCGTCCCGACGCACGCCTTGACGAGATCGGAGACGAGGTGCTTGAGCTTCTTCTCGACCTTGACGCAAACGATGACCAGCTTGAAAGCCCTGTACTTTTCTGTTCGGGACGTGCGGGAACCTGCTCTCTCAGCCAGTATGAGGATGGAACAGACCTTAAACCCCTTTTCGATACCATTCTCGATTATATCCCCGCTCCCGAGGGCGATGAGAACGGACCCATGCAGATGCTTATTTCCTCCATCGACTACAACGATTATGTGGGAAGAACGGGCATCGGACGCATTGAACGGGGCGTTATCAAGGTAAATCAGCAGGTGACTGTCGGCGATTTTCATGAAACAAAGAAGCCCTATAACAGCAAAATCGTTACCGTAAGCCAGATCGAGGGTCTGAGCAAAACAAACGTCGAAGAAGCAAAGGTCGGCGATATTGTGTGGATATCCGGCATTGAGAACATAACCATCGGCGATACTCTCTGCGCTCCCGACAATTTTGAGCCGCTGCCCTTTGTTAAGATCTCAGAGCCTACGGTTGAAATGACATTTTCCGTAAACGACAGTCCCTTTGCGGGAAGAGAGGGCAAGTTCGTGACCTCCCGTCAGCTCAGGGAAAGGCTTTTC
The DNA here is from genome assembly GCA_964505695.1 of uncultured Ruminococcus sp. Taxonomy (GTDB): domain Bacteria; phylum Bacillota; class Clostridia; order Oscillospirales; family Ruminococcaceae; genus Huintestinicola. The sequence continues at coordinate 716 of CAZDJG010000273.1, read as the reverse complement.
AAGGAGGTTCTCAGGGACGTTTCGCTGAGAGTTTCCGAGACGGAGAATACCGATTCCTTCAGAGTGTGCGGCAGAGGCGAAATGCACCTCTCCATTCTCATTGAAAATATGCGCCGCGAGGGTTACGAGATGGGCGTTTCCACCCCTAAGGTACTTATGAAGGAGATAGACGGCGTAATGTGCGAGCCTATGGAAAGACTTGTTATCGACGTACCCGAGGACTGCACGGGACCCGTTATGGAGAAAATGGGAACAAGAAAGGGCGAGCTTCAGTCCATGCACCCTCAGGGCAGCCGCATGAGGCTGGAATTTATTATTCCCGCAAGAGGTCTTTTCGGTTATAAGAGCGAATTTCTGACCGATACCAAGGGCGAGGGCGTAATGAGCAGCATTTTCGATTCCTATCAGCCCTACAAGGGCGATATCCCCAGAAGAAACACAGGCTCGCTCATTTCCTTTGAGGCAGGCGAGGCTGTTACCTACGGTCTTTTCAATGCCCAGGAGCGAGGCTCATTGTTTATCGGCGCAGGTACTCCCGTTTATGAGGGAATGGTCGTGGGAGCTTCCCCAAAGGTCGAGGATCTTGTGGTAAATGTCTGCAAGAAAAAGCATCTTACCAACACCCGTGCAAGCGGATCGGACGATGCTCTCAGGCTTGTTCCCCCAAGAAAGCTTTCCCTTGAGGACAGCCTTGAATTTATTGCCGATGACGAACT
>CAZDJG010000272.1:0-1980 GCA_964505695.1 uncultured Ruminococcus sp. | reverse complement strand
ATGGCACGGTTCATAGATTTTTCGTCAAGAATGACCGCCTTTAGAATCATATCTCTGCTCCTTCCGAAAAAAACTGCCTATCGCTATAACGACAGACAGTTTTGAAAATTCATATAAAACGGCATACTTAAAACACAGTCCTGCCGCAAATATTCAAATTCAAGCTGCCTTGTCGAACTCACGGGATCAACTTAAAGGTTGCTTTTGCTTTGTTTATTATATCACATATATTTTCCAAAGTCAACAAGAAAAGCAGTGAATTTTTAGTGAACGGCAATAAATTACAGCACACACCTGATATAAAGCGAAATTTGCAGACTTTTAATTGACTTGCCTGCATTCAAATGGTATAATATGACATAAACCCATGAAAGGAGAACAGATAAAAATGATACGCGAAATAAGATACGACGATCTGCGCGGATTGATGTTATTGTATACACAGCTTCACAATAATCCCATGCCGGACAATTTGCAGGATATTTCAGAAACATGGAAAAAAATTATTTCCGACAAAGATCATCACATAATAATTGCCGAAGAAGACGGAAGGATAGTTTCCTCCTGCGTATGCGTGATAATACCTAATCTGACTCATTCGCAGCAGCCGTATGCTGTTATTGAAAACGTAGTAACAGATAAAATATACAGAAATAAGGGTTTGGCAACAGCCTGCCTTGATTTTGCCAAGGATATTGCTCTGCGTAAACACTGCTATAAGATTATGCTGCTTACGGGGTCAAAGGAGGAAAGCACGCTTAACTTTTACCGCAGAGCCGGGTATAACAGCAGCGATAAAACCGCATTTATCCAATGGCTGTAAAATTCATCTCCGCATTCTGCCCTTGCTTTGGCAGAATGCGGAAAATCATATGCTGCCGTATAAACCGTTCATTCGTCCTTGTCATAAAGCTCTGACGGTTCGATCTCAAGCTGCCTGCATATTCTAATTACCGTATCAAAGGACGCTCCGCCTATATCACGGGATAAGATCGTCATCAGTGTGCTGTACGGAATATCCGATTCGGCGGAAAAACGGCGAAGGCTTGAGTATCTGTCAAGTATCAGATTTCTGAGCTTTTGTTCACGGTTCATTTCGGCTCCTCCACGACAGTGATCTCAATACCCTTTTCTTCAACAGCGCTTATCATGTCCTCAACGCAGTCCCAGTCGGTTATAATAAAATCAAAAGCGTCAGCATCGCATACCTTGATAAATGAATCCACCCCGATTTTCGAGCTTGGAATTACAAGGCAGCGCTTGCGGCTGTTTTTTATAACAGTGCGCTGAAAGGCTGCTGTTTCGTCAGTACCGTTGGATAAGCCAAAATCCGCAGTCAGTCCTGCGCCCGTGATAAAGCACAGATCGAAATGCATACGGCTGACAAATTCGTTGGCAAGGCTGTCAACGAGGGAACCGCTTTGACGCATTTTTCCTCCGGCAATATAAACATCAATATTATCAAAGCTGCGAAGATCTCTTCCGATGTCAACGGAATTAACGATCACTGTATAGTGAAAATCCCTTGGAAGAAAAGAAACCATAATATGTCCGAATGAGCCGCCTGTGAGATAAATTGTATCATTCGGCTTGATTTTTGATACGGCGGCACGGGATATCTCTCTGTAGCTGTCAAATACCGGCATAGTGTCAAAATTCCTGTCAGCAGGCGGGAGAACACTTACCTGCCGGATCATTATTGCGCCGCCATGTGTTCTCTTGCATAGACCCTTCTGTTCAAGCATTCTGAGATCACGGCGTGCCGATTCGTCCGAAATGCTGTATTTGTCTGTAATTTCTGCTATGGTTATTTTACCGTTTGTTTTGATTATTTCGGATATTTCCTGATGGCGTTCTTCAATAAACATTATTTACCTCCGCTTTTTAATGGGGTTCTCTATAAACCGGGACACGAGCAAATCCTCTATTGGTTCGGTCAGATGCAAGGCATCAGACCGCAGTAATACTTGCTGTCTTACA
>CAZDJG010000271.1:0-2016 GCA_964505695.1 uncultured Ruminococcus sp. | reverse complement strand
TGCAAGCAGATTCGGTGCAAAGACGCAAGTCGCTCTTTGTTCGGTATTGCCCTAATATTAACATCGTTTTTTGAGGTAGAGTGTAATATATCATTGACAACTCTACATGAAAAAAAGAGCGACGTTTCATAAACAATTGACAATTGCGAAAAAAGGTGGTATAATAAACGCATAGCGTTTATTATAGATCAAAATGTCCTAAAGCGACAGCCGGCGCTTACGTTCGCCTTGCTTACTTCGCGTGTATTTTCTATGGAGGCAACTTCCATATTCGTGAATGGATATCATATATCCTTTATTCAAGGGGCTGTATTTATGAATAAAAAAACAAATGAATCTTCCATATTTATACTGTATATTTTCGCGGCGGCTGTAACGGTATGCTTGTTTTTCGGAGCTATCATTGCCGACAGGCCGGAATCCCAAGATAATATAACGGATTTTTCAGACTGCTGGTACGCCGATGAGGATATGTCTGTCAGCGTATTCCCCGAAGAACCGGCGGACTCCGATAAGGTGTCGTATTATGCGGTCGTTCCCGATTGTGTGGAAGACGGCTTTTGTCTTTTTTTCAGAATGAAAAACGGGACCTTGCGGGTGTGGCTCAATGACGAGTTAAAATACAGTGTCGATCCTGTAAGCGGCTTTTACGGGCGTTCTCCCGGAACACAGTGGGTAAGCGTTCCGCTGGAGTGTTCAGACATAGGGAAAACGCTGCGCATAGATTTTTCCCGGGGATATACCGATTCAAGCTGTTATCTGAGCAATCTTTCCATAGGTCCGGAAAGCGTTCTCATATTAAGTACGGTTTCCGGCAGACTGGTAGGAGTTATAACCTGCATACTGCTTATGTTTACGGGCGTAGTGCTTATCATTGTACACATAGCTTTGAAAATTTTCTCCAAATCGGTTTATTCGCAGGATCTGATGTATCTGGGCTGTTTTGCGATTGCGGCTTCAAGCTGGTCACTGTGCGAAACCAAAATATTGCAGATCTTTTCCGTAAACTCCGGAGCGGTTCACAGTTTTTGCTGTATGAGCCTGTGCTTAATTGTATTTCCGCTGTTTTTCTACTTCCGCAGTGACTTGGAGGGCAAAAAAAAAAGGATCATCACTGCGATCGCGGCACTGTCAATATTCAACTTTGTTCTTAATGTAATACTTCACTTTACGGGTATTGCGGATTTCCATCAGACCCTTACCGTCACCCATATTACGGCAGGAATTTCGGCAGTATGCGTGGTTTACGCCAATTACGAGCGTATCTTCAAAAACAAGAACCGCAAATCTACAGACATCGCGGCGGGAATAGGCATGATTATTTTTGCCGCGACAGCTGTTATAGACGTTATTCGCTACAGGTCATTCAACGTTGAAGACACGTCTCTGTTTACAAGGATTGGTCTGCTTATTTACGTTTTCACACTTGGCATTTGCAGTCTCAGCTATATCATTGAAATGGTTAAAAAAGGAATGACCGCCGACTTTATCGGTCGTCTTGCCTATGAGGACGGTTTGACCGGTCTTGGCAACCGCACAGCATACAACGAATATCTCGGAGAAATTGCGGGAACGCCTGCGGTAATATTCGCATTTGATATAAATAATCTTAAATACGTCAATGATAACTTCGGGCATCAAGAAGGCGATAATCTGATCAAATTGGGAGCTGATCTGATCCATTCCGTATTTGGAGAAATTGGCAGGTGCTACCGTATCGGCGGAGATGAATTTGTCTGTATCACATCAGAAAGCGTTGACGCGGAGAAACTGAAAAATGAATTCTATGCCGCTCAGAAACGTATTAACGATAAGGGCAACCGAAATTTTCCTCTTGTTATTGCGATGGGATATGAGACTTACGATGGCGGAGATAATCTCAGCGAGGCTCTTAATTCCGCAGACCATAAGATGTATCTGAGAAAAAGCGAACTGAAAAAAGCCGCTCCGTCACCCGCAAGGATTTAAGGGGTTCTCTATAAACCGGGACACGAGCAAAGCCTCGTCCATTGGTTC
>CAZDJG010000270.1:0-2053 GCA_964505695.1 uncultured Ruminococcus sp. | reverse complement strand
TGAACGAACCAATAGAGGATTTGCCGTGAAGGAGGTTTATAGAGGTTCCCTTTAGAGAAAAGGTTGTAAAATAGAGATATGAAGATAGAGGAGAACAGGATATGGAAATATACGTCACAAGCTCGAAGATATCGTAATCATATGACTGTGTACCATATGCCTATATGGAGGCGTTTGGCAAAAGCCGACAGGAATACTTGTCGAAATTTCTTGAACTTCCGAACGGTATATCAGACAGTGATACATTCAGAAGGCTATTTGAAAGACTTGATCCGACAGAACTTTCATCATGCCTGATAAACCGGATATCCGTTGAAAGGACAAAAAGAGGAACGGTGGCGATAGGAAGAAGATCGTTGAAAAGATAATCAAGAAGAAAGCAGATTCGGTGCAATCTTTATTCGGTATTGCCTTAAAGAGACTTGGATGTGTGAAGTCAACAGTCACTCAAAAGGGTGAAACCCGTGTTTCGTGCTGCCCTTGAACCTACTCTTTTCCTTGATATCCTTTTTGACCCTTCTGCCGTTTCTCCTCAATAGTAAATGCTGTTGCCGTGGGTTTCCTTTAGTTTTCCCTTTACAATCTCATTTCACAGTGGTATAATAAATATAGGCAATACCGAATAAAGATTGCGCTGAAGATGCGCAGTCAGATTTTTCGTCAGGTTGCACGAAAAATTCGCAGGCAGGCTGTCGCCTGTCAAGGATTTTTTGTGTAAGATGACGAAAAATCCGCAAGCAGATTCGGTGCAAAGACGCAAGTCGCTCTTTGTTCGGTATTGCCTATACAATTATATGAAAGGAATCGCAGGTATGAAATTTACGGATGATCATTTGCAGCGTATTTCCGCAGAAACGCAAACGCTTCTTGAGGAAATATCCGGTCTGCCGTCCCTCGGACTGTCGGCGCTGGACCCGCACAAGACCATTGCCGTTTTCGTGGATATCGTAAACGGCTTTATCCGCAGCGGAGCAATGGCGGACAGCAGGATAGAGGACATAATCGACCCGAACGTCAGGCTTATGAAAATGTGCGGGAGTGCGGGTATCCTCACCGCAGCATTTGCAGACTGCCACAAAAAGGACGCAGCGGAGTTCCTTTCCTTTCCGCCCCATTGCATAGAGGGAACAGAGGAATCACAGCTTGTCCGGGAGCTTAAAAATGCGGGAAACTGCCTTGTTATCCCCAAAAACTCCACCAACGGATTTCATGAGGATAAATTCAGGGGTCTGCTTGAATGTCACCCTAAAACGGATACGTTTATCGTTACAGGGGACTGCACCGACATATGCGTTTTGCAGCTTTGCCTTTGTCTTAAAACATATTTTACGCAAAAAAATATCCCCGTTTCCGTTATCGTTCCCATAGACTGCGTTGAAACCTACGACGCTCCCTATCACAGCAGCGACTTTGCAAGCCTTGCCGCCTACAAGCTTATGAAGGACAGCGGCATAAGATTTGTAAGCCGCATTACGGAATAAGGAGATGTAAGATATGGGTTATTCGGAATATAAGTGTCCCCACTGCCAAAAGATCAACAGGGAAAGCTGTAATGCTCATATGTACGGCAGTCCCGTAAGGGTATGCAAAAGCTGCGGAAGGAAATATGTTGACAGCAGATACCGTGAGCCTGCAATAGACGGCTTCGACCCGAAGTCCCTTAATTCCTCCCTTTACGCAAAGGGAGCGGCATTCTTCGGCATTGCGTTTGTCCTCACCTCTGCATGGCTTGTTTACAGCATAAAAAGCACGGGAAAATATCCCGTAAAGCTTGCGGGGTCGGTGTTTATCTGCTTTATGGGACTTATCTTGTGCATTGTCATGCTGATAAGGATAAGATCGGGAGCAGCCGAAAGGGAAAACCTAAAATACCTTGTGGAATCGGAAAAACGTCTTTCGGACAAGGAGTATGTGAGGGAGCTTATGGAGATGGGGATCGACGTTCCCGAAAAATATCGGTGATCCGGTAATATTTCCGAAAATTTACAAAATCGGTGAAACATAAGGGGTTCTCTATAAACCGGGACACGAGCAAAGCCTCGTCCATTGGTTC
>CAZDJG010000269.1:0-2055 GCA_964505695.1 uncultured Ruminococcus sp. | reverse complement strand
TTGTGAGGGTTTTATTTACGGCAAGCCCTGCGAATCGGGAGAGCTTTTTACTGCTGTAAGGGACGGCCGTCCGTGGGACGTTCTCTGTGAAATCGCTTCATTTTACGATTACCTTGAGATACAGCCTGCGCTCAATAATCAGTTCCTTATCCGTGACGAGGATTATGAGAATATCAACACGGTCGATGATCTCAGAGAGTTTAACAAAACCATCGTTAAGCTGGGAGAGGCTTTGGATATTCCCGTTGTTGCCACCTGCGACGTTCATTTTATGGACCCTGCAGACGCTGTATTCCGGAAGATACTTATGTACGATAAATTTGACGACGCTGAGCATCAGCCGCCTCTTTACCTCAGGACCACCGGCGAAATGCTTGAGGAGTTTTCATATCTGGGCAAGGAAAAGGCATATGAGGTAGTCGTTTCAAACACGAATAAAATTGCGGATATGGTTGATCCCGATATCCGCCCTATCCCTCCGGGAACATTTACTCCCAGTATGGATAATGCCGAGGAGGAGTTACCCAGGATAACATGGCAGCGCGCAAAGGAAACCTACGGCGATCCGCTGCCCAAAATAGTTCAGGACAGGCTTGACAAGGAGCTGAATTCCATCATAAAAAACGGCTTTGCGGTGCTTTACATGATCGCTCAGAAGCTTGTTGCCGATTCAAACGAACACGGATATCAGGTAGGCTCGAGAGGCTCGGTAGGCTCCTCCTTTGTTGCGAATATGTCGGGCATTTCCGAAGTAAATTCGCTGCCGCCTCATTATCTTTGCCCAAACTGCAAGCACAGCGAATTCTTCACCGACGGCAAATACGGTTCGGGATACGATCTTCCCGCCGCAAAATGCCCTGTTTGCGGAACGGATTATATCAGAGAGGGGCATGATATCCCCTTTGAAACATTCCTTGGCTTCAATGGCGACAAAGCACCCGATATCGACCTTAACTTTTCAGGCGAATACCAGACCTCCGCACACAAATACACCGAAACCCTTTTCGGCAGCGAAAATGTGTTTAAGGCGGGAACTACAGGCACCGTTGCGGAAAAAACCGCTTACGGTTATGTAAAGCATTATCTTGAAGCGGTCGGAAAGCACGTTTCAAAGGCGGAGGAAAACCGTCTTACTCTCGGCTGCACGGGCGTTAAGAGAACCACAGGTCAGCATCCGGGCGGAATGGTTGTAGTTCCTTCCGATTACGAGGTATACGATTTTACCGCTGTTCAGCATCCTGCCGAGGATCCAAAGTCCAATTTTGTCACCACTCACTTTGATTTCCATTCGCTCCATGATACCATTCTGAAGCTTGACGAGCTTGGACACGATGTACCTACCCTGTACAAGCATCTTGAAGATATGACGGGAGTTATGACAAAGGATATTTTTCCTGCCGATGAAAAGGTGATGAGTCTTTATAAATCTCCCGAGGCTCTGGGCGTTACCGCAGAGGATATAGGCTGGCAGACAGGAACGCTTGCCATTCCCGAAATGGGCACCGGATTTGCAATGCAGATGCTCCTTGACGCAAAGCCTACCAAATTTTCCGACCTGCTCCAGATATCGGGTCTTTCTCACGGTACCGACGTATGGCTCGGCAATGCGCAGGATCTTATCAAAAATAACATCTGTACTATTTCCGAGGTCATCGGCTGCCGTGACGGAATCATGACATATCTTATTTATCACGGGATCGACCCTAACCTTTCATTTAAGATCATGGAGATAACCCGAAAGGGAAAAGCTCCCAAGCTCCTTACCGAGGAGATGAAGCAGACAATGAGGGATCATAATGTTCCCGAGTGGTATATCGAAAGCTGCCTTAAAATCAAGTATATGTTCCCCAAGGCTCATGCGGCTGCGTATGTTATCGCTGCAAACAAGCTTGCATGGTACAAGGTATATTATCCGCTGGAATTTTATGCAACTATTTTCACCGTCCGCGGAGAGGACTTTGACGCAGAAACCGCAATGCTCGGCAGACAGGCTGTAAAGCTGAAAATGAACGAGATAAAGGCAAAGGGCAATGACAAGACCGCCAAGGATTCGGG
>CAZDJG010000268.1:0-2075 GCA_964505695.1 uncultured Ruminococcus sp. | reverse complement strand
ACAAAGAACGACTTGCGCCTTTGCACCGAATCTGCTTGCAGATTTTCCGTCATCCGGCACAAAAAATCCTTGACAGGCGCTGTCCGCAGACTACCCAGCCTGCCTGCGAATTTTTCGTGCAACCTGACGAAAAATCTGACTGCGCATCTTCAGCGCAATCTTTATTCGGTATTGCCTAAAGAAAATTAAAAATACGAAAGGATATTTAACGGTGGCTGAAAATAAAACAAATGCAATGCGCATACTCGACCGTTCAAAAATAAAATACCTGACTCACACCTATCCCCACACCGACGGAGTGGCTGCAGACGGAGCAACCGTTGCCCGCCTTACGGGTCAGGATCCCAAAAAAGTCTATAAAACACTTGTTGCAAGAGGTGCGTCGGATCCGTCCAAAAGCTTTTATGTTTTCGTTATACCCGTCGAAAAGGAGCTTGATCTGAAAAAAGCGGCAAAGGCGGTGGGCGAAAAATCCGTTGAAATGCTGCACGTAAAGGAAATAAACGCCGTCACGGGATATATCAGGGGCGGCTGCTCTCCGATAGGCATGAAAAAGCTGTTTAAAACAACATTCTGCGAGGACGTAAACTCGCTTGATACGGTAATTTTCAGCGGCGGAAAGATCGGACTTCAGATCGAGGCAGATCCCCGTGACATTATCGGTCTTATAAATGCAGGAACAGCCGATATTTGCTTTTAGGGAAACACTGATTAAGGCAATACCGAACAAAGAACGACTTGCGCCTTTGCACCGAATCTGCTTGCAGAATTTTGTCAGATTGTGCAAAAATTTCGCAGGCAGACCGGGTAGTCTGCGGACAGCGCCTGTCAAGAAATTTTAGTGCAATATGACGGGAATTATGCAAGCAAGATGCGTTCCAAGCCGTTAGACGGGATTTATTCAGCGGTTCCTTAATACTAAAAACCGTTTTTTACAATTTATCAATCTATAATTTATAGCCTTTATCGGTCTTCGGTGTTATACTATAAAAAATAAAAAACGCTGTTAAGGATGGGATATTTTTATGGAAATAAAAGGATTTACATACGGCTGGGACAGCCATAAGGGTATGCTGGGAACCGAAAATGCCGAAAAGTCGATCAAGGCTCTTGCCGCTATGGGCGGCAACTGGGCGGCACTTGCATTTGCGGTGACTCAGGAACGGTTCTCCTCCACACGCTTCGGCTTCGATTACAGACGCACCGATACCGACAGGGAGATCGAAACAGCAATAGCTCAGCTTAAAGCAAACGGTCTTAAGGTTTGCCTTAAGCCTATCCTCAACTGCGAGGACGGAACATGGCGGGCAAATATAACCTTCCCCGAAAAGGAATTTCCCGTTTATGACGAACACGGAAGGCTCAAAAGCTACTGGAACGAGTGGTTTTCCTGCTACGCCGCATTTATCTGCCACTATGCGGAAATTGCGGAATACACAGGCTGCGAAATGCTCTGCATCGGCTGCGAGATGATAGGAACCGAGCATAAGGAGGAGCACTGGAGAGAGCTTATCGGGAAGGTAAGGGAAATATATCACGGTCCGCTGGTCTATAACGCGAACCACGGCAAGGAGGAAAACGTCAAGTGGTTCGATGCACTTGATTATATCGGTACCTCGGCGTATTACCCGGTAGCAGAAAAAGGCGGCGCATCCGCCGATGAAATGACCGCCGCCTGGGAACGTCATAAATCAGGACTTGAAAGGGTATCGGAAAAATTCGGCAAAAAGATAATTTTCATGGAAATAGGCTGCCGCAGCGCAAGAGGCTGTGCGGCAATGCCATGGGACTTCGTTCACAGGGAATACCCCAGAGATGAGGACGAGCAGGCTAACTTCTATGAAAGCGCCCTGAGGGCAATGTGGAACGAACCGTATTTTGAAGGATTTTTCTGGTGGGACTGGGAAACAAATCTTATGGAGCGGGAAAGGATCGCCTCCGACAAGGGCTTCGGAATACACGGCAAAAAAGCCGAGAAGATTCTTGCCGAATGGTACAGAAAATGATGTTGTATAGGGAAACTCTAGAAACCGGTTTGAAAAGAGAAAATGGGTGGAGTGCGTCGGATGCTAGGA
>CAZDJG010000267.1:0-2084 GCA_964505695.1 uncultured Ruminococcus sp. | reverse complement strand
ATCTTACCTCTGCTTCGGAATCGGTGACAGCCTTTCTGAATTTTCTGATAATTGTATCCTTATCGTCAAGGATATAGATACAGCCGTTCTGATTTTCGTCGGATTTGGACATTTTCTTTGTGGGATCCTGAAGGCTCTTTACTCTTGCTCCCACCTCGGGGATATAGGCTTCGGGCACCTTGAAAAGCTCGCCGTACTTCTGATTGAAACGCTGAGCAACGTTCCTTGCAAGCTCAAGGTGCTGCCTCTGGTCGTCGCCTATGGGCACAAGATCGGTCTGATAAAGAAGGATATCTCCCGCCATAAGCACGGGGTATGTGAAAAGACCCGCGTTTATATCGTCGGGGTGCTTTTCGGATTTCGCCTTGAATTGGGTCATCCTCGAAAGCTCGCCGAACTGAGTGGAGCAGGAAAGTATCCAGTTCATTTCTGCGTGACACTTGTTATGACTCTGGATAAAGGCTATTGACTTTTCCGGATCGATACCGCAGGCAAGAATCAGTGCATACGCTTCGACAGTGTGTTTTCTTAAAGCGGCGGGATCCTGTCTTACGGTTATCGCGTGCATATCAACGATGGAGTAGATGCACTTGTAATCGTCCTGAAGCTTTCCCCAGTTGCGGATCGCTCCGATATAGTTTCCGAGAGTAAATACTCCCGTGGGCTGGATCCCGCTGAAAATTATCTTTTTTTCCTGTGTTTCCATTTTTATATTTCCTTTCAGTCAAACATTTCATGGGAAAGCTCGCCGAGTATCCTGCACCCTGTGACAAGCTGCTCATCGGTGGGTGTGGAGAAGTTCATGCGGAAGCTGAGGGTAGGCATGGTATCATCGGTAAGGAACGCATTTCCGGGGACTGCGGCGACCTTTCTTTGGACGGCTTTTCTGCAGAAATCCTGCATATCCGCACCTTCGGGGAGCGTTCCCCATATGAACAGACCGCCCTGAGGCTTTGTGACCTTTATCTTCGGAGAAAAATATTTCTCAATGCTGCTTGCCATGAGGTTATATTTTCTGCGGTAAATTTCCCTGAGCTTTGCGATATGGCTGTCAAAATCGCACTCGGTGATTATTCTGTGGCATATCATCTGAGCAAGGATATTCGAGTGAACGTCGGAAACCTGCTTGCAGACAACGATCTTCGATATGATCTCGGGAGCGGCGGCAACGAAGCCCACCCTCATTCCGGGAGAAATGACCTTTGAAAAGCTTCCCGCATAAATAACTCTTCCCTCTGTATCGAGAGATTTTACGGAGGGGATATCCTCGCCCTCGAATCTCAGCTCGCCGTAGGGATTATCTTCGAGAATGATGAAATCGTATTTGCAGGCAAGGTCGTAAACAGCCTTTCTTCTTGCGGCGGACATACATCTTCCCGTAGGGTTCTGGAAGTTGGGTATGATGTAGAGAAGCTTTACGTTTTTATTTGCCTTGACAGCGTTTTCAAGCTGCTCGGCGTTTATTCCCTCGTCGTCCATTTCAACGCCGACAAGATTAGCGTTATAGGATTTAAAGGAGTTAAGGCAGCCTACAAAGCTGGGACTTTCGCAGATAAGCGTATCGCCCTCGTTCAGAAATACCTTGCAGGAAAGCTCGGACGCCTGCTGACCGCCCGATGTAATGATAAGCTCGTCCGCTCCGGGGATAAATGAGCCTTGGGACTCAAGACTTTTCTTAACGGCGTCCCTGAGAGGCGCATATCCCTCGGTAACGCTGTACTGGAGTGCTGCGATAGGATTTTTGTCAAGGATATCCGCAGTGATCCGGCGTATATCATCGACAGGGAATGCGTCCGGCGCAGGATTTCCTGCTGCAAATGAGATTATGGAGGGGTCGGAGGTCATTTTAAGGATCTCTCTTATAGCCGACGGTTTAAGACCTGAGATCTTATCGGAAAATGTGTAATTCATATATTTCGCTCCTCGATATAAATAATGTGCGGCCTTTGTTACGGTTGACTTTTATAGGCAATACCGAACAAAGAACGACTTGCGCCTTTGCACCGAATCTGCTTGCAGATTTTCCGTCATCCTGCACAAAAAATCCTTGACAGGCGCTGTCCGCAGACTACCCAGCCTGCCTG
>CAZDJG010000266.1:0-2099 GCA_964505695.1 uncultured Ruminococcus sp. | reverse complement strand
GGTCAGATATTCCTTGAAACAGACCTTTTTAACTCAGGCGTAAGACCTGCCGTAAACCCCGGTATCTCCGTATCGAGAGTCGGCGGAGCTGCTCAGATAAAGGCCATGAAAAAGGTTTCAGGCTCATTGAAGCTTACCTATTCTCAGTACAGAGAGCTTCAGTCCTTCTCACAGTTCGGCTCTGACCTCGACAAGGACACCAAGGAAAGACTTGCGCTGGGCGAACGTGTTGTGGAGGTACTCAAGCAGGACAGAAACTCTCCCGTTGCGGTTGAGAACCAGGTCGTTATCATTTACGCCGTAACGCACAACTACCTCAGAGATATCCCTCTCGACAGGGTCGGCGAGTTCCAGTCGGAGCTTTTCGACTTTATCGACAACGGTCATCCCGATATAATTTCCTCCATAAAGGAAACAAAGGATCTGACCAAGGATAACGAGGAGGCCCTTAAAGAGGCTCTTGAGGAATTTGTCAGAAAGTTTACGGCAGAGCTGTAACGGCTTGCTCATAAAAGCAAGGGAGGATTGATGATTTGGCTTCAGGCAATATGAAGGACATCAAGCGGCGTATCAAAAGCGTCGAGTCCACAATGCAGATCACCAAGGCAATGGAGCTGGTTGCGTCTTCCAAGCTCAGAAAGGCGAAGGAAAAGGCGGATAAGGCACGTCCCTATTTCAATGCCCTTTATGACACCATGTGCGAAATAAATGCGGAAAATCCCAAATTTCTTTCCCCGTTTACAAGAAAACCCGGCGAGGGCAAGAGCCTTTTCGTTATTATAGCCGGAGACAGAGGTCTTGCGGGCGGCTTTAACTCCAATGTTTTCAAGCTGGCTCAGGCAAGGATCGAGGAACTGGGCGGCAAGGAAAAATCGGAAATTCTCGCTATCGGCAAAAAGGCTGTGGAGTTTTTTGAAAAACGGGGCTATGATATGGCAGGCGCTTATCCTAATTTCGCCGAAACGGTCAAGATACATGAGGCGAAGGATATTGCCGATATCATTGTGAATGCTTATGTCAGGGGCGTTTATGAGCGTGCGGAGCTTTTTTACACCGAATATGTCTCCCCCATCACACAGCAGGCGGTGAGAAAACCCCTTCTGCCTGTGGAGCTGGACAAGGAAATAAAGGTGTCAAAGGCTCTCCCCATTTACGAACCGTCGGCAGGAGCAGTATTCAATCATATCGTGCCGAGATACATTACCGGAATGATATTCGGCTCATGCGTGGACAGCTTTGCCTCCGAACAGGCGGCAAGACGCAACGCTATGGAGAATGCATCGGATAATGCTTCGGAAATGATAAGCAGCCTTTCGCTTATGTATAACAGGGCAAGACAGGCATCCATTACTCAGGAAATTACCGAGATAGTCGGCGGCGCAGGCAGCGCGGAATGACGTCTACATTCAGTATAATTATACAAATAGTGTAATACAAACAGTAATATTATACTTTAAGTATTACAAAATGAGGTGATAAACAAATGCCGCAGAACAATGTCGGAAAGGTCGTCCAGATAATCGGAGCGGTAGTAGATATCCGCTTTGAAAAGGAAAATCTTCCGAATCTTCTCAACGCAATCGAAATAGAGCTAAACGGCAAAAAACTGGTGTGCGAGGTCGCGCAGCACATAGGCGACGATGTTGTAAGATGTATCGCCATGTCCTCTACGGACGGTCTTGTAAGAGGCACCGATGCTGTTGATACAGGCTCTCCCATTACCGTTCCCGTAGGAAAAAACACACTGGGCAGAATATTTAATCTGCTTGGTGAGCCTGTCGACAACAAGCCCGCTCCCGAGGCTGCGGAAAGATGGGCTATCCACAGGGAAGCTCCCTCATATGAAGAGCAGACAGCTTCCAACGAGGTGCTTGAAACGGGAATCAAGGTCATCGACCTTATCTGTCCGTACCTCAAGGGCGGAAAGATCGGACTTTTCGGAGGCGCAGGCGTCGGAAAGACCGTTCTTATCCAGGAGCTTATCAACAATATCGCAAATCAGCACAACGGTATTTCCGTATTCACAGGCGTAGGCGAGCGTACCCGTGAGGGCAACGACCTTTACAACGAAATGAAGGAATCGGGAGTTATCGACAAGA
>CAZDJG010000265.1:0-2105 GCA_964505695.1 uncultured Ruminococcus sp. | reverse complement strand
ACCGAATCTGCTTGCAGATTTTTCGTCATCTTACACAAAAAATCCTTGACAGGCGCTGTCCGCAGACTACCCAGCCTGCCTGCGAATTTTTCGTGCAACCTGACGAAAAATCTGACTGCGCATCTTCAGCGCAATCTTTATTCGGTATTGCCTTAATTGAAGGGGGTCTGATCAATGAATCAAAAAAATAGGACAATTTATAAACCAGCTCAGAATTGAGAAAAAGCTGACTCAGGCACAGCTTGCCAAAATAAGAGCCGCAAAGCTGAGATTATTCAAGCGCGGCAGTTCGATAAAAAATAATAACGACTGATAACAAAAGGTGTATTGCAGCAGGAATCTCTTTGCTGCAATACATCTTTTATTTATTTGCTTATTCATAAAATATTTACCAAAAAACATTTTAATGCTCTCTTTTAAATTGTTGCAAATGTCAAAACGATATGGTATAATGTTATTATAATATAAATATAAAACAAAAAAAGGAGGCGTGAATATGGCAGTTCAGATACCTGTAAACGGAGAGATCGTTGTTACCGTATTATCCGATGATTCTGCGGCATTTGTTACCCTTTATCCACCTCAGAACGGCGGAACGGACGTCACCGCAGACGATGTATTTGCAGCTCTTGCAATAAAAAATGTCAAGTATAATATCAATTCGGAGCTTATCCGCTCTGCCGTGTCAGCAAAGGATTACGACCGCGAATTTAAAGCTGCGGCGGCAGATATGCCCGAACACGGCAAGGACGGTACCATCACCTATATGTTTTCCAAGGAAAACGTCCCGGCTCCCAAGGAGGACGAACAGGGCTTTGTTGACTACAAAAATCTGGGACACATCAGAAATATCCGCGAAAACGAAACCATTGCCGAGATCACTATGCCCGAAAATGGTAAGGACGGAATGAACGTAAAGGGCGTTGTAATGAAGGCTGTTCCCGGTAAACCCGCAAAGTTTACGCTGGGAACAGGCACAAAGCTTTCGGAGGACGGTCTGAGGATCTATGCCGCGCACGACGGTCATATCTGCTTTAAAAATAACGCTTTCTGTGTTGAATCAACGGTCACTATCGGCGGCGATGTGGATTCGTCTATCGGAAATCTCGACTTTCTGGGAGATATCGTCATAAAGGGCGAGGTCATGGAGGGATTTTCCGTGACCGCAGGCAAAAGCATTACTATCGGCGGAAACGCTACGGGCGCTGTTTTAAAGTCGGGCAGCGGAGTGGTTATCAAAAAGGGCTGCATAAACTCCACCGTAACAGCCCACAGTGATATAAACTGCAAATTCTGCGAGCATTCAAGGCTTTCAACCGATTCGGATATCACCGCTCAGAGCTTTGTTATCTGCGACGTTTACTGCGGCGGAAATCTTACCGCAAAAACCCTTAACGGCGGAAAATATACCGTTCTCGGAGATACCGAGGTAGGCGATCTGGGAACAAAAAACTATACTCCCACAGAGATCATCGCAGGAGATAACGCTGTTCTTATGAAGGAAAAGGAAGCGGCTGTCAAGCGCATATCCGAGCTTGATGTGGGTATTGACAGGTGCAAGCAGATAGTTGAATTTTTAAACGAAAAGCGCAAGCAGCTTAAGGGACTTCCCGAAGACAAGGAAGAGCTTATGGGTTCAATGGTAAAAACCAAGCTCTCCCATCAGATGGAAAAAAAAGCGCTTAAAAAACGCATAGCCGAAATTGAGGAAGCGCTTACTACCCGTCAGTACCGCTGTATCACTGTAAAGGGTACGGTTTATCCGGGTGTAAAGGTGACTATCAACGATGCGCTTATGAAGATAGAGCATGAAGCTGTCCGTGTCAAGATATATCAGAACGATGAGGGAGAGATCGTTACGGGAGTTGTGTGACCGGTCCGACTTATCGGAGGTAAATATGCGGAACGTTTGCGTTCCGCATATTTTTTAAGGAAGTACCGATTTAATCAGTGATTCCTTAAATATGAACAGTTTGTAAAACATAAGGAAGGTTCTTGACAAAATACGTCGAAGATGATATACTATAATAGTCGCTTAAATATTGCGGGAGAAGCTGGTGTAGCTCAGTTGGTAGAGCAGCTGATTTGTAATCAGCAGGTCGGGG
>CAZDJG010000264.1:0-2145 GCA_964505695.1 uncultured Ruminococcus sp. | reverse complement strand
CATCACCTATTCGGACAAGGAATTCAGACAGCCTGACAGAACCGTTGCCATACGCCGCGTAGCTTCCGTAAACGAGGCTGTATGCCAGGGCTGCGGAGCTTGTACGGTTGCCTGCCCCTCGGGAGCAATGGATCTCAAGGGCTTCTCCAATAAACAGATTATGGCGGAGGTTGATGCAATATGCAAGTAAACGAAAACAAGGAATTCAAGCCTTTGATTGTGGCTTTCTGCTGCAACTGGTGTTCATATGCGGGCGCAGACCTTGCAGGCACCAACAGACTCAACTATCCTGCCGACGTTAAGATCATAAGAGTCCCCTGCTCCTGCCGCGTAAACCCCATGTTTATCCTCCGTGCATTCCAGAGAGGCGCTGACGGCGTTATTATGTGCGGCTGCCACCCCGGAGACTGCCACTACACATCCGGCAACTACTTTGCAAGAAGAAGAATGACTCTGCTTTTCTCCATGCTCGACTTCATGGGCATAGAAAGGGAAAGAACCCGCGTAGAATGGGTATCCGCAGCGGAGGGCGCAAAGTTTGCCGCTACAATGAACGAATTCGTTGAGACTGTAACAAGGCTCGGCGAAAACAAGAGATTGGAGGATCTGAGATGCAAGAAGCAGTGATCAAGCGCGCCAAGGAGCTTCTGGCAAACGGCACGGTAACAAGAGTCGTCGGCTGGAAGACAGGCGAATTTGCTTACGATACTACCCCTGCCGTTTTCACATCGGCTGAGGATCTGGACGCAGGCTTCATTTACAATGATTTCTGTGCGCCCAACCTCTCAAAGTACCTCATCAAGGAATCGCAAGGAGGGCAAGCTCCTCGTATTTCTCAAGCCCTGCGATACATACAGCTTTAATCAGCTTCTCAAGGAGCACAGGATTATCCGTGACAACGTTTATGTTATCGGCGTCGAATGCACCGGCAAGGTCGATGCCGACACTGTAAAATCCAAAGGAATAAAGGGTATAACCGGAATGGAAAGCGACGGAGAAAACGTTACCGTCCACACCCTTTACGGTGACAAAGCTATGCCCAAGACCGAAACGCTGGGCGATAAGTGCAGAACCTGCAAGAGCAAAAAACACGTTGTTTTCGACGAAATGATAGGAAACGACGGCGAGGTAAACACCGACGGCGCACGCTTTGAGCTTGTTGAAAGGCTTGAGGCTATGACCCCCGATGAAAGATACGATTTCTGGAGAGGCGAGCTTTCCAAATGCATACGCTGCAATGCGTGCAGAAACGTATGTCCCGCCTGCTCCTGCGAAAACTGCGTATTCGACAATCCAGCGTCGGGAATCGCTCAGAAAGCTGCCGCCGATTCATTTGAGGAAAATATGTTCCATCTTATCCGCTCTTTCCATGTTGCGGGAAGATGCACAGACTGCGGCGAATGCACAAGAGTATGTCCCCAGAATATACCCCTCCACCTTATAAACCGCAAGTATATCAAGGATATCAACGAGTTTTACGGCGATTATCAGGCAGGCTCCGATCTTGACACAAGAGCGCCTCTCAATGCGTATACCTTTGATGACTGCGAACCGAATATAGTATACAGCAGAGGAGGTAATGAATAATGTTCAGACTTCCCATTGATAAAATAAACGAGCTTTTTGCGGCAGTTTCTTCCGCTCAGACGCTTTATCTTCCCGTTGACGGAAACGACGGCAGAGCAAGCTATAAAAAATGGTCCGAGGGCGTAAGCCTCAGCAGGGCGCTCAACACCGTGAGAAGCGCAAAGGACTTTTTCTTCCCCCAGACCCAGAATCTCTGCGACTTTAACGTGAACGGACAGAATATCGAAATAATAGACAACAGAACCGAAAGCGAGGATTTTGTTATTTTCGGAGTACGTGCCTGCGATGCAAGAAGCTTTACCATTCTTGACAAGGTTTTCCTTGCCGATCCCGCGGACAGCTATTACGCAACCAGACGCGAGCATGGTACGGTAATCACTATGGCCTGCACCGAGCCTGAGGAAAACTGCTTCTGCGGTGTATTCGGCATAGATGCGGCAGCTCCGGAGGGCGACGCCGCCTGCTGGATGACTGAGGATTACCTCTACATTCAGGCAAATAACGAAAAAGGCGAAAAATTCATCGGATCAGTTAAATCGCTCCTTTCCGAGTGCGGCA
>CAZDJG010000263.1:0-2209 GCA_964505695.1 uncultured Ruminococcus sp. | reverse complement strand
AACATATTTTTTCGGGAAGTGATCATTTGAACAACGGTAAGTCAGCCAAAAAAAAATATATCGGTATCTGTCTTTCAAAAATGAATGAATACATTCCCAACGACTTTATACATTCCGTTATTAAAAGAGCTGTTGAGTACGGATGCACTGTATTTATTTATAATGCTTTCAGCGACTTTTATTTCAATACAAAATACGACATCGGCGAGCAAAATATATTTGAAACTATCCGATATGATATGCTTGACGGTCTTATTGTAATGAGCGAGACTATCAAAAACGAACATCTGCTCAATTCCATTATTTCCAGAGCACGTGAGCATAATATCTATACCGTTTGCGTTGACAAAGCCATAGAAGGGTGCTATAACATAGAATTTAATTACAGAAACGCTTTCAGCACGATTGTCCGGCACGTTGTGGAAAAGCACGGCTGCCGCACCATAAACATTGTTGCAGGCATGAAGGACAATCCCTTTTCCGATGAAAGGATACTCTGCTGCCGCAATATCTTAGCTGAGCATGGGATAGAGCTTGACCCTAACCGCATAATGTACGGAGATTTCTGGTCGGAACCTACCGCAAGAGCCTTTGATGAATTTATGAATTCGGGACTTGCCATGCCCGATGCATTTATATGCTGCAACGATACTATGGCAATTACAATATGCTCCAAGCTGAGAGAATACGGCTACAGTATTCCGGCAGATGTTATCGTTACGGGCTTCGACGGGATCTTTGAGGAACAATACCATATCCCTCGCTTAACGACCGCAAAGCAGGATGCCGAGCTTGCCGGAGAAAAGGCTGTAGATGCTGTTTTTGCACATCTTGAGGGTCGGGAAACCGATAACTCCTGCTCTATCGACCATAAAGTAATATGGTCGCATTCCTGCGGCTGCAAACCTATTGATTACCGTGAGGTAACCGGACAGATCACTCCCCTTTTTCAGCGTTCCTATGATGACAATACTTATGATTCCTTTATGAGTGATTTCACTCAGTTTGCCTCATCCTCCGATAATGTGGACGAACTGAATGAATGGCTATATAAATATGCGAGAAATTACGGCTGTTATTACTACGCTCTGAGTCTTAATGATTATTTTATGAACATAGACGATAACTGTGAAGTGATTGAAGTAGATCCCGACAACCATTTCAGCAAAAAACGGCTTATTCTGTGCGAGCATCACGACAATACAAACGAAAAGCCTTATTATTCGGAACATCTCGCGCATTTTAATGAAGCCGCCAAGATTTACAATGCCTTTATCTTCTGGCCGATACATTTTCAGGAAAAAAATATCGGATACGGCGTCACTGCAATAAGCACAGGCTGCGACGGGCTGTACCCCAATGACGATATCAGACATATGCTTAAATATTCCCGTAATGTTAATCATGTTCTTGAAATTTCAAACAGCAATTACATGATGAAAAAAATGATCAAACGGCTTAAAAGCCTTTATATCCACGACCATACGGGACTTTGCAACAGACGGGGCTTTTATTCGCAGATCGATGAGCTTATTTCAGGGTGCGAAAAGAACAGCTATATTATTATCATTTCTGCGGATCTGGACGGTCTTAAATATATCAATGACACCTTCGGTCATTCAGAGGGCGACATTGCTATCCAGACTATTGCGGACGCCCTCATTTCAATATGGAGCGTAAACGTGATATGCTCACGTTTCGGCGGAGATGAGTTTATTGCCGCCTGCCTGTGCAGCGGTGATCCCGCTGCGGAATCCGAACGACTGGCTAAAAAAATCAGAAAGCATCTCGATGATTTCAACAGCCGTTCGGGAAAGCCCTACAAGGTGGTCGCAAGCATGGGAATAGCCTATGAGCCTATTGACGACAGCCTTTCTATTGACAGCCTTATCAAGCATACCGATGATCTTATGTACCGTGACAAGGCGTCGCATAAGGGAAGCAGGCTTTATTTGTCAAATTCGGATAATTAAAAAACCGGAGTCAAAGAAGGAATTACTGCGCCAAAACAAATTTCGGCATTTTTAGGCAATACCGAATAAAGATTGCGCTGAAGATGCGCAGTCAGGTTTTTCGTCAGATTGTGCAAACAATTCGCAGGCAGGCTGGGTAGTCTGCGGACAGCGCCTGTCAAAAAATTTTATGTCTCCTCTAAAAAACCTATGTCGTTTGGATGTGGTGCAGATTTAGTCGGCAGATTGAACAAAAT
>CAZDJG010000262.1:0-2225 GCA_964505695.1 uncultured Ruminococcus sp. | reverse complement strand
AACGAACCAATAGAGGATTTGCCGTGAAGGAGGTTTATAGAGGTTCCCTTATATATTTTTTCCGAAAGGCTGTGAAAACCATGATTTCCGTTGCAATATGCGACGACGAAGCGGTATTCCTCGATATAGTTTCGGAGGAAATCAGCTCAATAATGAAAAACCTGAATAAGGAATACATCTGCAAGAGCTATAAAAGCAGCAAAGAATTTGTTAAGGCTCTAAAAGACGGCATTATCAGCCCCGATATCGCTCTGCTCGATATAGATATGCCCGAAATAAACGGAAAGCAGGCATCTGTTGCATTGAAGGAGCTTTATCCCGACTGCCAGTTAATATTCTTTACCTCTCACGAAGACGAGGTATTCAACGCCTTTGATTATAACGCAAACGGCTTTATTTCCAAATATGAGCTTTCCGACCGCCTTGAACCGAACATAATACGCGTAATAAAAAATCTTGAGGAGGCACAGCCGGACTCTATAACGCTGGACGTTTACGGAAGCACCGGAAGATGCGAAAAAATAAGTCTCAGATGCCCGGATATAGTTTGTCTGGAATGTATATCAAAAAAAATATACGTCACCCTTGCCGACAGAAGATATCTGCGGATAAAATGCGGACTTTGGCGCGACGCCATGCGAAAATTCGATCATATCCCGTTTGCGGTGCCTCATCAGAATTATATCGTAAACATGGAGCATATTTCAAGGATAACGGAAAACGGACTTATCATCGGTCCCGAAGGCAAATGCATATCCATAAGCAAATACAGAAGAAAGGATTTTCTGAGCCGTTACGCCGACTATTCCATGATCAAGGAGCGCGGCTGCTGAATGTTGTACATTTTTACCGTTATGGAGGCTGTGATATTCACCATGTTTTTCTGTATGATGCTGCCTCCGAATCACACAGGAAAAAAAGCCGTCATAGAAACAGTTGTCGGAACAGCCGCACTCAGCGCTGTTACGGTGCTGATATCGTCCTCAGACACATGGATAAAGGCTATAATAACCATCGCCGCCACTTTCGTTTTCTGCATTCTTGTCTTCAAAACGCAGGCAATAACGGCGTTTATAATAACCACCCTCGCCTGCTATGAGCTGACAGTGTGCGACATAATAGTTGCAAACCTTATGGCAATAGCCACTCAAAGCACGCTGCTGAGCGTTGTCGCCACCGATTCGGCAATATTCCCGATCCTGGGTGTACTTTCAAAGCTTTTTACCCTTGCAGTGGTATTTATCAGCGGAAAATTCCTTAAAAGAGTAGACTTTACAGCGCCCTTTAAACACAGCCTTATACTCGGGGGCATTCTGCTGCTTATGTTTTACACGACTCTTTTCTTTGCTCAGACAGATACGGCAGTGGTAACCATTTTTGAGCATTGGGAGGTAATTGTGCTTTGCACGGCGTATATGCTTGTAACGCTGCTGATATTTGTGCTTTTCTTTGATCTTTGCAGATATTTTTCAACGGAAACGGAGCTTGGATACTCAAAACTCAAAAACAATTTTCTTGAGCAGCAGCTTGCCCAGAGCAAGATGGCAGAGCAGAACATACGTTCATTCCGGCATGATATGATGGGTCATCTTTCCGCTCTTGCCTATCTTCATAAAAAAGGCGATGACAAAAGATTTGACGACTATATGAATTCCATTTCCGAAAAGATATCCGTCCCGTTCCGCAGAACCATAACGGGAATACCAATGCTTGATGCAGTTCTTGAAATGACAAGCCGCTCTGCGGAGAACAGGGGAATAAAAATAAATATAAACGTATCCGGAGTCAGACACTGCCCCGAAGTCACTGAAAACAGCCTTTGCTCGATTTTTTCAAATCTGCTTGAAAATGCAGTCGAGGCTCTCGGCGGATTTCCCGACGGCACGGATAAAACCGTTACCGCTGATATATCCGAAGGAGCAGGCTGTCTGACGGTAAGGATCTCAAATCCATATGTAAAAGGAATGCGAAAACGCTTTTCCGCATCGGGCAGGAACCATATCCACAGCGGACTGGGTCTGGGAATAGCAAGAAGAACCGTTATAGAAAACGGCGGAATGTTTGAATACGGCAGAAAGGACGGAATTTTTACGGTAATAGTAATGCTCCCCGTGGGCAGCAGGAAAATTGCACAGCCTTAAGGCAATACCGAACAAAGAACGACTTGCGCCTTTGCACCGAATCTGCTTGCAGATTTTCCGTCATCTGGCACAAAAAATCCTTGA
>CAZDJG010000261.1:0-2237 GCA_964505695.1 uncultured Ruminococcus sp. | reverse complement strand
CTCCAGAAGGTATCGTCCTGCATAGCGTTAAGACGCGCAGAGGTCTTGAACTTGCTTTCGCCGATATACGAAGCGCTGCGCCATGCGCCGCCCGTAAGCCTCTTATTCTTATAATAATACTGGACGCTCCAGCTGAATTTGCCGATAACAAGCCTTGTATTGCCCGAAACAAGCTCCCAGCAGTCGTCCTTTTCGGTGATCTGCGGAGTATAGCCCTGATCCTCTTCAAGCTCGAACTCAGGCTGATTTTGGAGTGCTCCCTTGTAATGCTCGGAAGTCACCTTGATTACGTCCTTCTGAGTGGAGGTAAAGGTGATATCGAGGCAGGGTCCGCCCAAAGTCATACCTCTGTTCTGAATGTACTGGCAGGCAGCATAAACATTGATGCCGTTCTTGACGGGAGTGATCTCATATGCCTGAGAGGCATAGTTTACATCGTAACCCTTTTGATTGAGCCAGAAGCCGTCTGAAAATTTCATGCTTGATTTCCTCCTTGAAAAATATATGGTCACCTCTAAAAACCTTGTTTGAGAGAAAATGTGCGGACGCACTCCACCCATTTTCTCTTTTCAAACCGGTTTCTAGAGGTTCCCATATGTATTTTTATTTCAGCTTTACCCATTGACAAGGATATAAAAAACTCAAATAATGTTATCGTTTACATTGTACAACATCAACAAGGAAATGTCAAGGGCTTTTTGAAATTTTACAACTTATTAACATTAGGGAACCTCTATAAACCTCCTTCACGGCAAATCCTCTATTGGTTCGTTCATCTGCTTCGTTATCAGACCTTGTAAGACAGCAAGTATTACTGCGGTCTGATGCCTTGCATCTGACCGAACCAATGGACGAGGCTTTGCTCGTGTCCCGGTTTATAGAGAACCCCTTAAAATATCGTCGAGAACGCTTTCAAAATCTTTCTCGCTTGCTTTTACAGTGCCGATATTTTCCTCAGCAAGTGAAACAGCCTTGCCGTATTCGCTGAGTGCGATATGCCGCTCCATTTCTTTTTTCAGCTTGTCCGCAGACATTTCATTGTCCTCTTCGGGTTCCGGCGCAGCCTCCGTTCCGGAAGCTTCCGTGTCCTCGGGAATGACATCGGTTTCAATATCCTCCACGGTCTGAACAATTCCCTGTGATTCCTGCGCACCATCGCAGCCTGCGAAAAGCGCAAGTACGGCAGCAAGACATAAAACTGCAATAAATCTTTTCATGCCCCTTCCCCCAAACAGATTTAAAGACTGATACCGATATAATATAATTATAGCATATCATACTTATTTTTTCAACATGTTTTCAAATTTTTTATGCAGCAGCACCATAAATAATATTTACAATATTTTCATTGAAAACGTTCCTTTCAAATGATATAATATTTTGGTAGAATTATGCAAACCGATATGAAAGGATATGCTATCTATTATGATAAAAAAGCTTATAAAAAAACTTACAGCCGTTTTTACTGCGGCCGCCGCTCTTGCGGCAACATCGCTTTTTACACTTTCCGCTGCGGCATACGCCGAGGCGGACAACAATATCGAGTTTGACGTTTCGGCGGCTCCCGTTATAGAGCCGTGGGGCAGCTTTGCGATCAATCTCGATCACTACGATCCCTCAAAGATCACCTCAAGCTCCGAGGTTATCGTAACGTATTCCTGCGAATTTATAAACAAAAGCGAAAACGGATGTCCCGTTGAGCTTATCGTGCAGAGCTGGTCATTTCCCGATACTCCTATGGTAAACTCTACGGGCGGCGTATGGGCAAAGGTAGCTCCCTATGAGTGGGACGAGACTCATGCCGTATTCAGCTATGAGGATATGGTAAAGGCTTACGGAACAGACGATCTGTCAAAGGTCGATTCGCTGAACATAGGCGCAACGGCAAACGCAAATCTCACTGTCAAAAGCTGCACCTTAACAAACTGCGGGGACGGCATTTATATCAAAATGACCGACGCAGAGAGAGCAGAGGCTTATAAGACCGCACTTATAATCGTTCTTGCGTCTGCGCTTGCAATCATTGTGATAATCATTACCGTATTCATGATTATCCTCAGGAGGAAAAGCAGCTATACCTACGATGTTTCCCTCGGAAAATATGTAAAGATCGAAAAGGATAAAAAATAACTGCGAAGAAAAGCCTTGACAAACAAATAAATCTGTGATAAAATACCGATATAATATAAAGGGAACCTCTATAAACCTCCTTCACGGCAAATCCTCTATTGGTTCGG
>CAZDJG010000260.1:0-2255 GCA_964505695.1 uncultured Ruminococcus sp. | reverse complement strand
ACCGAACCAATAGAGGATTTGCCGTGAAGGAGGTTTATAGAGGTTCCCTAAATATATAATTTAATCTACTTAATGTAAATTATATAACATAACGTACAATTTGTAAAGGGTTATTTCGTCAAAATGCCCTATTAAAATGTAACTTTTCTATGAATTCATCATAAACAGAAAAAAATTACCTTATTTTGAAAAAAATTTCCTTTCCCGGTTGTTTATATATCAGAGAATGAATTTAAAAAATACGAAAGGATCAAATGGTATGAAAAAATTTACAAAATGCGCAGTTACCGCTGCAATCATCCTTTTATCGGCTGCCGCCGTCGGATGCTCATCGGACACTCCCGAAGCACAGTCTGTCTCACAGACCGCCGAGGCAACCGAGACAATTACGGAGGATACCGCTATGGCAAATAAGGAAAACGCCGGTATTATTACTGTACCCGAAACCATCGAGAGCTTTGAAGATCAGGAAGAACCGTCATTCACCGAACCGTACGAGGAGCCTGCCGTTGAAGAAGCCCCTGCCGTAAAGGATATATGGTACGAAAACGCTGATGCCGATGAAGAAATCAAGGCAGGATTTATCGACGAAAGCATTGCCGACGGAGATATCGTCATAATAGGCATATCAAACGCCTTTCTCGACTGCACCGTAAAATACGGAAACGTTATCCTTCTTGAAGATGAATCCACCTCCGACTCCCTTTATTTTCAGGGCGTCAAGGAGGGCAAGGACAATATCGTGATCTCCGAAAGCAGTCCGGACGGAGTTGTTTTCAGCGAGTACACCGTAATAGTAAACGAGGATCTTTCCGTAGACCTTTATCCCGCAAACGATTTTTCGCTTTACACCGAGCAGTAATATCCTTTTTATGACCCGTCATAGAATACCTTGTATTTCTTTTCCGAATGGGAGTAGGTACTCATTACAAGTCCCACGCCTATATACATTGACAAGACTGATGTTCCGCCCTGACTCAGAAAAGGCAGAGGCACTCCGATAACGGGCATAAGCCCGAAAACCATGCCGAGGTTAAGTATACAGTGAGTGCATATCATTGCATATACACCCACACAAAGATATTTTCCGAGATCGTCCTTTGCGATTTTCGAGTCCGCCATGATCTTAATGCATACATAGGTAAGTACGGCGATCACCGCCACGCAGCCGATAAAGCCGAAGCACTGCCCCACATATGTGAAGATGAAGTCATTTGCCGCCTCGGGAACCTTCAGATATTCACCGTCAAAAAGTCCCTTTCCGAATATCTGCCCCGAGCCGAGAGCTGTTTTGCTTATCCGCTGGTGATAGCCTATCCCCTGCGGATCAAGCTCCTCATCGAAAAGCACAAGAAAGCGCATTTTCTGAAATGGCTTCATAAATTTTGTCCATACAAGATAAACGCCGGGCGGCAGAGCGATCACACAGGGCAGGATATATTTCCAGGATATTCCTGCGGAAAACATCATTATCACGAATATCATTATAAAAATGCTCGCCGTTCCGTCATCTCCCTGCAGGATCACAAGAAGAATAGGAATCGTAGCATGGGCGCATAGCAGCAGGACATTGGATATCCTGTTTATCCTGTCACTCACCTTTGAAAGATGAAGAGCGAATGTGGTTATGAATGTTATCTTCAGAAGCTCGGATGGCTGAAGGGTCATGAAGCCCAGATCTATCCATGCTCTGTCGCCGTAAACCTCTATTCCGAGACTTGTAAAGACAAGAATGGACAGTATGATCGCTCCGGGGGCGTATATGACCCACAGCTTTAATATTTTATGGTAATCCACTGCCGAAAGCACAAGAGCAAGTATCCAGCCGATAACGATAGCTATGGTCTGTGTTTTGTACAGCGACGAATCTACGGAAATAGTCACTGCACCGTTCACTACTATTGAAAAAAGCAGTATCACGCTGAAAACAGACAGAGCCGCCACTGCGATAAACAGCATCTTGTCAAGCTTTCTGAAATATTGACCGATATATCCAAACAGCGCTTTCATTCAGGCATGACCGTCTTTCCGAATAAAATAAGAGGAGATTCTCGTTCAAACCGGGACATGAGCAAAGCTCATAGAGGATTTGCCGTGAAGGAGGTTTGAACGAGGTTCCCATAAGAGGTTCTTACTTAATTATATCATGCCTGCCCGACAGATTTCAACAAAAAATTTCGTATCAATTTGACTACAGATTTATTACAGGGGTTCTCTATAAACCGGGACACGAGCAAAGCCTCGTCCATTGGTTC
>CAZDJG010000259.1:0-2295 GCA_964505695.1 uncultured Ruminococcus sp. | reverse complement strand
AAGACCTGAGGAGCTTATATATGTCAGTCCGGCAAAAGCCGCACATATCACTGCCGCCGCCGATACCGTCATTGCTGCGGCACGCTTTTTGTTTGATATTGCCCGTATTTTCTTTTTGACAACAAGATCTTCTCCCTCAAAACGGAAAAGACTGTCAAAATCGGCAGGCTTTCCGGCATTTCTGTCAAACTGTTCTTTGTATTTGTTTGAGCCATTCATACCGATTCCTCCTTCAGAATTTTTTGCAGCCTTTTTCGGCCTCTCATCATTCTTACACGAATTGTTGATTCCTTTATTTTCAGCATTTTTGATATTTCTAAGGTCGAGCAGCCCTCATAATAGAAAAGGTGAATGGGTATTCTTTCCTTTTCGGGGAGCTTCATTACTGCCCGGAATAAGTCGGATTCCTCGCCGAAATCCTCATCATATGAGATTTCCGGGCAATCCTCCGTTGATACCGTTCTTGTGAACCAGACAGAGCGCAGGCTGTTTCTGCATATATTGGAAGTAACCGTTATAAGCCATGGCTTGATATGATCTTCATCCGCCAGGGTGTCCATGCAGCCGTAGTATTTCAGGAATGCCTCCTGCATAATATCATTTGCATCGGCAGAGTTTTTCATATAGCTGTATGCTACGGAATAAACAAGCCTGCTGTATTTATCAAATACATTGCGGAAAATCTGCTGCTTGTAGCTGTGCATATTGCCCCTCCCCGAAATTATGCCTCTGATATATAAACACATCAGAAATCCAAAATGTTACATTTTGCAAAAAATATTTTTTCCGAAGGTTTCCGCCATCAATTTTTTGTCCGATACGTATCCGGCAACGAGAAGTATTGTCATAAAAAACCATACTACAGGCTCTGATATCATAACTCCGAAATATCCAAGCATAGGTGCGGCGGCAAAGGCGACCACTGCTTTTCCCAGCATTTCTATAATGCTGCTTGCAACGGGTACGGTCTTTCTTCCCAGACCTTGTAGCGAGCTTCTCATAACTATCAGAACGGCAAGAATAAAGTAGAATGGCGTGTTTACTCTCATATATTTTGAGGCAAGGTCAATAATAAATTTTTCATCTGTTCCCGCTATCCAGCCGATGATATACGGCGCAAGCAGATATCCTGCCGCAACAGCTATTGCCGACCATATCCACGACATGATCACTGCGCTTTTTATGCCTTTTCCCACGCGTTCGGGTTTTCCTGCACCTAAGTTCTGGCTGCAGTAGGTGGCGCAGGCCGATCCGAATGCGCTGTAGGGAAGCATGAGAACGCTTGATATTTTTCTTGCGGCGGTATGGGCGGTAATAGTAAGAGTTCCGAATTTGTTGATGGCACGCTGGAGGATAAGCGAGCCTATTTCGACAATAGAGAACATGAGCGCAAGAGAAAGTCCCATTGACATAAGCTCCCATATTTCTGCGGCGGATATTTTAAATTCCTCAGCTTTCGGTATAAGATACGGAAACCGTATCACAATGTAAATGCAGCACATCATAAATGAAAACGTCTGTGATATCACAGTGGCATAAGCCGCACCCTGCACTCCCATTTTCATATGTGAAATGAATAAAATATCGAGCATTAT
Source organism: uncultured Ruminococcus sp. (assembly GCA_964505695.1). Taxonomy (GTDB): domain Bacteria; phylum Bacillota; class Clostridia; order Oscillospirales; family Ruminococcaceae; genus Huintestinicola. The sequence continues at coordinate 700 of CAZDJG010000259.1, read as the reverse complement.
GTTAATAAATGAAGATATTATCAGGAAAACAAGGGGAGTAACGCTGTCGCCTACTGCTCTCAGAACGCCTGCCGACATATTGTACAGCATTGCCGCAGTCATAAAAAGCAGTATGATGGAAATGTAGCTGTATGCCATATCGAAAATTTCCTCGGGAGTGTTGAGTATTTCAAGAAACGGTACAAGAAAGATAATGCTCAGAGCTGTAAACACGATCGAAACTCCCAGACCGAGAATTATCGTACCCGCAACCGAGCGCCGCATTCTGACATGATCTCCTGCTCCGAAATGTTTTGCCGTTATTATCGCAAAGCCGTTTGTAAGCCCGGACATAAAACCGATTATGAGATTTGATATGTAGCTTGTCGAACCCAGTGCGGCGATCGCGTCAACGCCTATGGTTCTGCCTACTATAACAGTGTCTATCATACTGTAGAGCTGCTGAAAAAGGTTTCCGATAATGATCGGAACAGCAAATTTAAAAATTATTCCCGCAGGATTTCCCGATGTAAGCTCCTTCATACAAGTTTCCTTTCCTATGCAATCTTTTTAAGATTATATCATTATCGGCGATTTGTCAACAAAAATTTTCAGCGAATTTTATTAAATATTTTTCATTGGTGTAAATATGACAATATGCAGTCCGATTTAAGGCAATACCGAACAAAGAACGACTTGCGCCTTTGCACCGAATCTGCTT
>CAZDJG010000258.1:0-2350 GCA_964505695.1 uncultured Ruminococcus sp. | reverse complement strand
GACCGAACCAATAGAGGATTTGCCGTGAAGGAGGTTTATAGAGGTTCCCATAAGAAGCTCCTCAATAATTCACACTCTCCGCAGCGGCGCATATTATAAATCAGTATGATACTAATTTATAAAAAGGAGCGTCGGATATGCAGAAGCTGGTGATTGACGGAGGTTACCCCCTGAGCGGTGAAATAAGAACACAGGGAGCAAAAAATGCGGTACTGCCCGTTCTTGCAGCCTGCGTACTCTGTCCTTCAGAGGCGACTCTCCAAAACTGCCCCCGTATATCCGACAGATACGGAGCCGCAAGGATACTCACCTGCCTCGGCGGAAAGGTAAAAACCGAGGAAAACACCGTTTCCGCCGACTGTTCGGATATTGACAATACAGTAATAAGCTGCGAGCTTATGAGGACTATGCGCAGCTCTATAATCTTCATGGGGGCGCTTCTGGGAAGAATGGGCAAATGCACCCTTTGCTATCCCGGCGGCTGCGATCTGGGTCCCCGCCCGATAGATATGCACCTTTCGGCAATGCGCAGAATGGGTGCGGTCATTACCGACGAACACGGCATGATCGACTGCACAGCTCCGGGCGGACTGACAGGCTGCAAAATATCCCTGTCCTTTCCGTCGGTGGGCGCAACGGAAAATATTCTCCTTGCCGCCGTGCTGGCAAGCGGAGAAACTGTCATATCAAACTGCGCAAGAGAGCCTGAGATATCCTGCCTTGCGGATTTTCTCACAGCCTGCGGGGCAAAAATAAAGGGAGCAGGCAGCAGCCGCATAACCGTTGAGGGAGTAAAATCTCTCCATGCTCCCGCCGGACCCTTTACAATAATCCCCGACAGAATAGCCGCCGCAACATATCTTTCATGCTGCGCCTGCGCAGGAGGCGAGCTTATGGTAACAGACTGCTGTCCGTCCCATATGGAAGCGATAATCCCTCTTTTTGAACAGACGGGAATATATATCCGCAGCTTCGGCTCCAACATATACGTACATAAATCGGGTCCGCTCCGTGCCGCCGATACGATAAGGACAATGGTATATCCGGGATTTCCCACGGATCTTCAGGCAGTAATCATGTCCCCCCTGTGTACCGCAGAGGGAACAACGGTCTTTGTGGAAAATATCTTTGAAAACCGCTACCGGCATACTGCTGAGCTTTGCAGAATGGGCGCAGATATAAGGACTGAGGGTAAGGTCGCCGTTGTAACGGGAGTACCGTCGCTTTACGGCGTATCGGCGGACGCTCCCGACCTCAGAGGAGGAGCGGCGCTCGTATGCGCAGGACTGGGAGCATCGGGCAGAACGGAAATATCCCACACAGAATATATAGATCGTGGCTATGAAAGCATTGAAACCGTGCTTTCACAGGCAGGAGCAAAAATAAGCAGGACGTACTAACTTATAAGGAGAATCTTTTCCATGAATAATTCTTACCGCCGACGTCGGAAACGTTCAAATCCCTTAACTGGCATAATCGTGTTTCTGGCGGCGGCAGGAATTTTTCTGCTGCTGTCAACAACGGTCTTTTTCAACACCGAATATATACGGGTAACAGGAGCATCAAATTATACCGCCGAGGAGATAATCGAAGCGTCGGGCATAAAGGCAGGGGACAACCTTGTCAGGCTCAATGCGGAAAAATGCAGCAGTGATATCACATCAAAGCTTGTCTACATTGAAACGGCAAAGCTCAGCCGCTCATTTCCCAATACTATTATAATAAACGTAGAAGCAAGCGTTCCCGAAGCAAATTTCATTACCGACGGCGGCATTTATCTTATAAGCAGAGGCGGCAAAATACTTGAAAAAAGCACTGAACCTAAAGCGGGGCTTTATAATTTCACAGGAACGTTTCCCCGCACCGACCTTATGCCGGGGGACACCTACACCTCGGCGGACGAACATAAGGATTCGGCAGTTCTCAAAATGATGGAGCTGCTTAATACGGGCAGCTATGAAAAGGTGACCTCCGTAGACGTTACCGACCGCTCGGATATCACCTGCGTATACGACGGACGCATTACCGTAAAGCTTGGGGCGATCCTCGATATGGATTATAAGCTGAGCTTTGCAAAAGAAATTATCGAAACAAAGATCGGTGACAAGACCGAAGGTACACTGACCATACTTTCCGACGGCGACAGCGCCTCTTTCCTTGACAAGGAAAGCCTGGAAAACAATGCCAAGGTCTACAGCGACAATATGGCGGCTTTGTCCGAAGCATCAGACGGGGAAAGCGAAGAGAGCGAAATTACGTCCGAAACCTCCCGTCAGCAGCAGATCATGGAATAATAAAGGGAACCTCTAGAAACCGGTTTGAAAAGAGAAAATGGGTGGAGTGCGTCGGA
>CAZDJG010000257.1:0-2375 GCA_964505695.1 uncultured Ruminococcus sp. | reverse complement strand
AACCTCCTTGCAAGGCATCAAGCCTTGCTTCGTCGGCTTTCCTAGCATCCGACGCACTCCACCCATTTTCTCTTTTCAAACCGGTTTCTAGAGGTTCCCTATAGTATCAGTATTCCGCAGCCTTTGCGCCGCCCCATTCAACAACCGTAAAGCCGGTTCTTTCAAAGCCTTTAAGCTCCTGCTCAGGTATGTCGGTGTATTTATCGAGGGGAACATACACCATAAATATCCTCAGAATACTGTCGGGTTCGGGAGAGATATTCAGCTTTGCGGCATTTTCATAGGCTTTTGTCTGAAAGGTTATGAGGTTATATGGATTTTTCTCCATTCGGGGCAGCCAGTAAACGATAAATTCATTGTATTCCTTTGGAGTAAGCCCCATAAAAGAAAGCTTTTCTCTGAGAAATTCCGCCGTGTCTGAGCCTTTTATCACAAAACCCTTTGACATATCCCAGCAGCCGTTAAGCTCTGCGTCCCAGTAAAGATAGGAATATTCCTTTCCGTTTGCGTAAAGCGTTCCGTCGGGGTCTGCGGTTACGTTCCAGCCGTTTTGATATTCGGGATATGTGCAGCCGAAGCTGCCGTTTAAGTCCATTGTAACGGTTATATCCTCCGTTTTTTCGGGATAAAGATAGATAACGGGCTTTGCTGCGGCTATGTCGGAACTGCTGTAGCGGTATCTGTGAGTGCATGTAAGCAGACTGCTGTTTTTATAATTAACATAGCAGTCAAGTATTTCGGCAATGTTCAGACGGAACATTGATTTTGTTTTTTTAACGGCCTTATCACCATCCTGCTGATCTCTTTGCGTCTGCTTGGCGGCAATATTGAAAGCCGTATTGTCGGGGGATATAATATAATTATCCGATACGGGTTCGAGCTTGTATATAACATCGTCGTCAAATTCATCGCTTTCCCACAGCCCTGCCGCTCTGTACCATTGCTCATAAGCGGAAAGTGCGTCCAAATCGGCGGCTTTCTTGTTTTCGGAATAATCGCTTACGGTTTTGTCCGCATAAACCTTATCAACGCTTTCATAGCGGTATGCAAAGGTATCGGTTTCCTTGTCGGCACACTCGTACGCCTTGAATTTTACTTCCTTTGTGACCTTTTCCTCGCCGAAGGTCAGTAAGCCGTATTCTCTTGTCATAAGGAAATCGTCTTCCGTTCCCGCCTGAACATGATCCGAATAGAGCCATTTAAGAGTTCTTCCCTCATAATAGGGGGTCAGATAATCTCTTGAAAAGCCTGCGGCATACATAAATTCCGCCTTGTCCGTTTTAAGGCTGTAAAATTTCCGCTGAATTTTATCATACTCTGCGCCGTTTTTTGCCTTTGAGCTAACGCTGTCCGAAACGATAAGCTCCGGGATATCATCTCCCGTAACGTCAAGCACGGTAAAGGAAACAGTATTTGTTCTGAGCCATGACATATCGGCGGTGATCTTGTCGTAGTAATTTTTCACTGTTTCGTCTTCAAGGAGATACTGCAAATAGGCTTCCCGTGCTTCCTTGTCGATCATATACGCAAATTCGTCGGCATATACCGAGGGTGCGCAGACGGTGCAGGAACAGACCGTTGCAATGAGAAGTGAAACTATTTTTGCTTTTTTCATGTTACATTTTCCTTTCAGTGTATTTATACGGTTTCTGATAGTAAAACAATCCTGCCACGGCATTTTTTTCGCAGGTTACATATTTTTGGAAATGATTACAAAAAGGTAACATGGAAAAAATCAGTATTAGCATAAAAAAGGGGCTGTTTTATTAAACAACCCCATCTTTTGTTTAATTTTCTCAGATACAGCATCAAAAGCTTATTATCAGTTGATAACAGTCTTTTCTGTCTCCTTATCAAAGATATGGATCTTGTTGGGATCGATAGCGACCCTGATGGTATCCTGAGGACGTGCTGTGGATCTGGGATCAACACGTGCGGTAAGGGGAATACCCTCGCAGGTGAGATACAGATAAGTTTCAGCGCCCATCATTTCGGTGATCTCAACCTCTGCCTCGATCACGCCGGTCTTGGCAGCGGAAAGGAACATTTCCTCATCGTGGATGTTTTCGGGACGGATACCCATGATGATCTCCTTGTCAACAAGCTCTGAAAGCGCGAGATCGTCAACCTTGGATTCGGGAACCTCAACATAATACTTCTTGCCTCTGGTGGTCTTAGTGTCCTCAGAGCCGAATTCAACCGTATACTTGCCCTCGATCTTTCTGAGAACAGCGTCAATAAAGTTCATCTGAGGAGATCCCATAAAGCCTGCAACAAACTGGTTTACGGGATTAGTGTAAAGATTCTGAGGAGAATCTACCTGCTGAACGAAACCGTCCTTCATAACTACGATACGGTCACCCATCGTCATAGCC
>CAZDJG010000256.1:0-2440 GCA_964505695.1 uncultured Ruminococcus sp. | reverse complement strand
CGAACCAATGGACGAGGCTTTGCTCGTGTCCCGGTTTATAGAGAACCCCATTTGTTAATGATCTTGGATATAATCCAAAGAAGGATTATGCCGAAAAGCGTTCCTGACGTATCAATAAGCACATCGGAGACCATGCAGGCTCTTCCCGGAACGAAATACTGATGGATTTCATCGGAAACGGCATATACCGCCGAAGCTGCAAGCGCTGCCGCAGCCGGTACCCTGTCATTTTTTTTCCGCATCACATGCCTGTTTGCAATATAGATAAGTCCTCCGAGCAGGGCATATTCGGCAAAATGAGCGCTTTTGCGGACAATGACAGTAAGAAGCTCCGTTCCGATCTTATCCTTTCCGTATGCGGCGCCCACCACCTCATCGCTTATGAGGGCTGACTGCTCCCCCGTCTGTGCGGAAAAGAAAAATATAACCGCCATTAACGCTATCACGGGCAGATATGCAGGAATGACCTTAAAAACTTTTTTCATTTCAGCACTCCGGATATACGGCAAGGCGCTGTGCAATATATTTTCCTACACAGCGCCCGGTAGAGTTAAAGCTTGATAATTACCTTTCCGCCCGCTGTGGGATTTACCTGCACAGCATCTCCTCCTGCAACCTTAACGGAAAAGCTCTTGTCTGTGCCTGTGTAGGAAACCTCAATACTTCCGCTCTTGCGGACTGCGGTTATGGTGAATATCTTATTTGCGTCGGTATCATATACGTTTGCGGAAATTTCCCTGCCCTCGTCGGGAGCATAGATAACAAATTCCGTTCCGTCAAGATAATCGTACTCGAAATCCCTCTCAAATTTGCCGTAGCCGATAATTGAATTGGGCTTTGCAAGGCAGGGCAGACCGAAATAATCGTAGGTTCTTGTATAGAATTTTCCGCCCTCGTAAACCTCGCCGCTGATAATGTCCGTCCATGTTCCCTCGGGAACGTAAAATTCCACTGTGCCCCTGTCGTTGAGAATAGGAGCGACAAGTATATTTTCGCCGAACATATACTGCCTGTCAAGGGTGCGGCACACGGGATCGGAGGCATAGTCGATAACCATTGCCCTCATCATGGGAATGCCTGTTTCATGGGTATTGACAGCCTGCGACCAGATGTAAGGCATAAGCCTGCCCTTGAGCTTTGTAAAGAAACGGAGAACATCGGTGCATTCGGTGGAGCCGTCCTTATCGAAAAGCCAGGGGACTCTGTACGAAGAATTTCCGTGAAGCCTTGAATGAGTGGAGAACAGACCGAAAGCCGCCCATCTCTTGTAGATATCCGGTGTTGCGGTCGCCTCAAAGCCCGACATATCGTGGCTGAAGAATCCGAAGCCCGACATACACAGAGAAAGTCCGCCTCTGATAGTTTCCGCCATGGAGGTATATTCGGCAGAGCAGTCGCCGCCCCAGTGAACGGGGAATTTCTGACCGCCGACCGTTGCGGAGCGGGCAAACAGGCAAGCCTTGTTTTCGCCGTAATACTCCTTGAGAACATTGAACACGGTCTTATTGTAAAGATAAGTATAATAGTTATGCATTGCAATGGGGTCTGAGCCGTCGAAATATTTTACATTTGTGGGTATTCTCTCGCCGAAATCGGTCTTGAAGCAGTTTACGCCCATTTCGCAGAGAACTCTGAGCTTTGACGCATACCATTCGCAGGCGTCGGGATTTGTAAAGTCAACGATTGCCATTCCGGGCTGCCAGAGATCGCCCTGGAACACGCTGCCGTCGGGGTTCTTGATAAAATATCCGCCCTTTACGCCCTCGTCGAAAAGCTTTGAACGCTGTGCGATATAGGGATTTATCCACACGCATATTTCAAGGTTCTTTTCCTTTTTAAGACGGCTGAGCATAGCCTTCGGGTCGGGGAACTGTCTCTTGTCCCATTCAAAGTCGCACCACTGAAATTCCTTCATCCAGAAGCAGTCGAAATGGAACACCTGGAGGGGGATATCCCTTTGCGCCATGCCGTCAATAAAGGAAGTAACTGTTTCCTCGTCGTAATTTGTGGTAAAGGATGTTGTGAGCCACAGACCGAAGGTGTATGCGGGAGGAAGAGCGGGCTTTCCGGTAAGTGTAGTATAATTTGAAAGCACTTCGCCGATATTCTCTCCGCCGATGACAAAATATTCAAGCCTTTCTCCCGGAACGGTAAAGGAAACCTTTGATACGGTATCAGAGCATACTTCAAAGGAAACCTTGTCGGAGGAATTTACAAAAATACCGTAGCCGTCCGAGGAAACGTAAAACGGAATGCACTTATATGACTGGTAAGAGCAGGTGCCGCCGTCGGAGTTCCATGTTTCGACGTCCTGACCGTTCTTTACAAAGGGGGTGAACTTCTCGCCGAAGCCGTAAAAATACTCGCCGACGTTCATGGTAAGCTGCTCTCTGATATAGCTGCTCCTCGGATCCCGGGGATAGCTCCAGAAGGTATCGTC
>CAZDJG010000255.1:0-2459 GCA_964505695.1 uncultured Ruminococcus sp. | reverse complement strand
CGACGCACTCCACCCATTTTCTCTTTTCAAACCGGTTTCTAGAGGTTCCCTTATATAAAAGGTGCTGTTTTTTCAACAGTCCCTCAGCCTGTCGAAAAAGCGGCTAAACAAAAAAATCTGCACAAATAAGGTCACGGTAAAGTTCAGATCAAGCCTTTTCAAGGGCTTGCAGGGGGTCAAGGGGGCGAAGCCACCCTTGTCGCCCTTCGCAAAGGGCGAAATCCCCTTTAATCCAAAAAACGGGGAAAGGGGTGAGAAATGCGGCAGCATTTCGAGGGGGCGAACACGGCCGCTCCCTCTTTTTTACGGATTTATAGCAATCCTACAAAATAATGCCTGCTTATAATGCCTGCTTAAAAATTTACAGGCTTGCAATTGTCTGTCCGGGATCGGCTAAAGTCCGATGGTTCAGGATACGCACTTTAGCTCCATCGCATGGACTGTTCAGTCAATTTCCGCAAATTAAGTCCGAAACGTCGGTGTACAAATTAAAGTGGTTAAAAAACGGGAGGGAAGGGAGCGAAAGGAAGGGGATTCCAAAGGGGGAAACCATTAAGAGGGAGGGGAGCCGTTTTTTGCCCTGTCCTGCCCTTTGGACGGCTTTTCTCTCCTCGCCCCCGCCCGGTTTCCCCCTTTGGTACTATCTTACGGGATAAAGCAAAATCAATCGGCAATGAAGCTATAACAGTCCTATAAATCTAAGGCAATACCGAACAAAGAACGACTTGCGCCTTTGCACCGAATCTGACTGCGCATCTTCAGCGCAATCTTTATTCGGTATTGCCCTAAAGGGAATTTTTTATAGGATTGCTATATTCAAAATTAAACCTTCCAAACGTTCCGGTGGAACGTTTGGAACAAAACAATGCCGATACTCTATTTGTATATAACTTAGGCAAAGATGTCCCCCGCCTCTAAGGCGGAGGGTTCCGTTTCGGAATCAGTGGGGGAATACAATCCCCCACTGATTCCTCAGGCAGCTAACGCCGCCCTTTGACACGTTAAATGACGGGGCAAAGCCCCTTATTGAATGCGCAAATATCTGTAGGGAACCTCTATTGTTACCTGCCCGAAACCATCGCAAGAGTATCTCTTGCGATAAGCAGCTCCTCGTTTGTGGGAACTACCCATACCTGAACCTTGCTGTCGTCTGCGGAGATCCTGCAAAGCTGACCTCTCAGACCGTCGTTTCTGGAATCGTCAAGCTTTATTCCGAAGAAATCCATATCCGCACAAACGTCTCTTCTTACATCAGGAGCGTTTTCGCCGATACCGCCCGTGAATATAACTGCGTCAAGACCGTTCATTGCAGCGGCAAAGCTTCCGATATACTTCTTTATTTCATAGCGGAGCATTTCGCCTGCGAGGATCGCTCTCTTATCGCCCTTTTCGGCAGCGGCGGAAATGTCCCTGTTATCGCTGGAGATTCCCGAAATTCCGAGAAATCCCGATTTTTTGTTAAGATAATCGCTCATCTGGTCGGCGGTAAGTCCCAGCTTCTTCTGAACAAATTCAACTGCGGAGGGGTCTACCGAGCCGCTTCTTGTACCCATGAGGACACCGTCAAGGGGAGTAAAGCCCATTGTGGTGTCGATCGATCTTCCGCCCTCTACAGCGGTGATGGAGGAACCGTTTCCAAGGTGGCAGGAAACGATTTTAAGCTCCTTGATATCCCTGCCCATAGCCTCTGCGAGAGCGGCTGTAACAAAGCGGTGGGACGTGCCGTGGAAGCCGTATTTTCTTACATGGAGCTTTTCATAGCACTCATAGGGCAGACCGAACATATAAGCCTTTTCGGGCATCGTCTGATGGAAAGCAGTATCAAAAACAACTACCTGTGGGCAGCTTTCGGGAATGACCTTCTTGCAGGCTCTCAGAGCAAGCGCATGGGGATGGTTATGTACGGGAGCAAGCTCGGAAAGACCGTCGATAGCGTCGATGACCTCGTCGGTAACGAGAGTTGTCTTGCTGAACACCTCTGCGCCCTGCACGATCCTGTGTCCTACCGCGCCGATCTCGCTCATGGAGTCAATGACCTTGCCTTCGCCTGAGGTAAGGACCTCCACCAGCTTTTCAAACGCCTCGGTATGGGTCGGGAAGGAGCAGTCCTCGTCTACCTTTCTGCCGTCGGCGGTTTTGTGGGAAACATGACCGTCAATGCCTATCCTGTCGCAGTTTCCCTTTGCAAGAACGCTTTCGTCGTCCATATTCAGGAGCTGATATTTAAGTGAAGAGCTTCCTGCGTTTACAACTAAAATCAACATAAAAACACCCTGCCTTTTAAATAGTAAATATTCATGTAATATTTTAGCACCGTTTGCATAAAAAATCAAGAGGAAAATGCCATATAGCCGCATAATTTACAAAAAAATTTGTTGTTTTTGGGCAAAAGGTACAGCTTTTCATAAAGGCAATACCGAACAAAGAGCGACTTGCGTCTTTGCACCGAATCTGCTTGC
>CAZDJG010000254.1:0-2485 GCA_964505695.1 uncultured Ruminococcus sp. | reverse complement strand
CAAGCAGATTCGGTGCAAAGGCGCAAGTCGTTCTTTGTTCGGTATTGCCTTAAAAAAACGGGGTGCATTTCCCCGTTTTTTTGTACAGCTTAGTATGAAATAATTTATACATGCTTTTTTGCCCGATTGGGCGGATATCAGTTCTGATCGAAGTTTAATTAACACAAAGCACTATGATTATTCATACAATTACATTATATTCAGTAAAAATATTTAGTATAATGAAATAAAGATATCATCTTTATTTCATATAACCACAGCCAGCACAATGAGTATAATGCCGCCGATCCTTCCGGCAGGGAATCCGCAAATGTTTCTTTCGGTCAGAAGCTTTCCCGCAAGGCTTCCGCTTGCCATTGCCGCCGAACCGAAGATCACCGAAAAAAGAAAGATAAGGCAGGGGGACATACCCGCTATTCCTGCGCTTATGCCTGTAAAAACCGAATCGGCTGAAAGCGCCAGACCCATTACCGCACCCTCCGCACAGGATATGGTTTTGGAATTGTCAGCATCTGCGCAGGCGGGATCTGTCATCATACGGACACAGCCGGGCAGTTCGTGTTTGTATGCAATGTGCATAGTGTGTCGGCATTTTTTTTTATGCTTAAAAGATACGTCTCCGAAAACAGTTCGTATTCCTATAAAAATAAGTATCGCTTTTGAAACATATACGGCAAGGTCAACCGGTATTTTACCGTCTGCTGACGCTGCAATGTCCGAAGCTGCGGCAGCGGCAAATACCGACAGCCACAGCGCCGCCGCACCCGTAAGTATAACGGTCATTGCCGAAAGCGCTGAAAATCTTATTCCCGCTGCTCTTATTCCTATTGCGGCAGCGAATATATCCGCTGAGGTGGCAGCGGCAAGCATGATTATCTCCATAATACTCACTCCGGTCTGTCAACAAGATCCATTCGGTTTAATAAAGGGGTCTGCACCGTAATTCGGTGCGGTGTGCCAATATGATCCGCCCCATGAAGGCGGAGACGGCTTGCTCTCAGTTATACTATGCTGTGCGCAGCGGAACTGCTACTTTCCTTTGAGCAGACATTTGAATTAAATTTATATAAAAATATAGGCTTTAATAATTGAAAGGAATGATCAAACATGGCTTTAAAGGACAAGGTTCTTGAAATACTCGAAGATAACCGCGGAAGGAGCGTATCGGGAAACAAGATCGCCATCTCGCTCGGAATGACCAGAAGCGCCGTATGGAAGGCTGTCAAGCAGCTCAGAGAGGAAGGCTATACGATCAATGCTGTTACTAACAGAGGCTACTGCCTTACCAGCGACAACGATATTCTCAACGAACCGTCAATAATATCCTTCCTTGAAACTAAGGATCTCGGAAGAAAGATAGACATCTTTAAATCAATAGATTCTACAAACGATTTTGCAAAAAAGCTTGCTCAGCTCGGCGCTGTGAACGGTCACACGGTTATCGCAGAACAGCAGACTGCGGGAAAGGGCAGACAGGGAAAGAAATTTTATGCTCCCAATAATCAGGGCGTTTATTTCAGCGTTATCGTAAGACCCCAGATATCGGTGGAGTATGCGCTTATGATAACCTCCTGCGCAGCGGTTGCCGTTGCGGAGGCTATTGAAAAGGTAAGCGGCGTGAACTGCGGTATCAAGTGGGTAAACGATATTTATGCCAACGGCAAAAAGCTTTGCGGCATACTTACCGAGGCGGCTATCGGCATCGAGCAGGGCGGTCTGGAGTATGCTGTTATCGGTATAGGTATAAATGTTTCCAACACCTCTTTCCCTCAGGAGCTTGAGGATATCGCCACGAGCATTCGTATCGAGTCGGGAAAAAATGTGAACAGAAGTCAGCTTGTGGCTGAGGTTCTTAATTGTCTTGAACGCCGTCTTGATGATATCTGCACAAAGGAGTTTATCGAGGACTACCGCAGACGGTCTGTTATCATCGGAAAGCGCATAACCGTTACCAGAAACGATATGAACGAATCGGTGGAATGTATCGGCATAGACAGTCTGGGCAAGCTTGTTGTCCGCAGGGACAGCGGCGAGGAGATAGCTCTTTCAAGCGCTACTATAGCAATGGAAAAATAAAATTAGATAAAATTACCCCCCGTTCCTCGTGGAATGGGGGTAATTTCTTATACTATAGCAATCCACAATCGTTCTATAGACAAGAATAATCGGAATCGAAAACTACTACCCTGCATCACTTTTGTGTGACTGTCTTGATGAAAAAACGCTTCATATTTGACAAAACAATTAGCCTATGCTATAGGTCACCTCTAAAAAAATTTGATCACCTGTTTAGGTAAGCGCAGAAAAGGTTGTTCTCATAGGCATATTTGCACGTTTTTTCGTCAAAATTGTCTTTAAAATCCGCACATATTTCCTATGAGAACAACTTCATTATTAACCGTCCGTCCATTAGCCGGCATGGAAAAATTGAATTAAGGCAATACCGAACAAAGAGCGACTTGCGTCTTTGCACCGAATCTGCTTG
>CAZDJG010000253.1:0-2522 GCA_964505695.1 uncultured Ruminococcus sp. | reverse complement strand
CAACAGCCTTGCAGATCCCGCCCGATGAGGTACGGTAATCAATAATGTCTGCAACCTTTCCCGATGCGGGAGAATGGACGGGTACGGACATGAATTTATCCGATTCGCCTATCTTCATTCCGACAGTGACCTCGTCCCCTTTTTTTACAAGAGGGGAGCAGGGTACTCCCATTGACTGCTGCATAAGAACCGTAAGTCTTTTTGAAAGCGGCATTACCTGAGTAGGGGAGTTTTCGGTCGATTTTAGGTGCGGGAGCCTTATACCTCCCGTTTTTCTTTTCATATATTTCAATCCTTTCCGATTATATATTTATAAAAAATTTGCAGAATTGTTCCCGTAAGATATCCCGCTGCCAGAGAAACAGGATACAGCAGTGGAGCGTATGCAAGGGTATAAACGCTTCCGGTAAGCAGGCATGAAGCCGCAAGCTGACCCGTTATATGGAAGAGAGCAGAAATAATGCAGGAAAATCTAAGCGAACGTTTCATTACGGTTATCAGTATAACTGCCGCCGCAAAGGCTGCAAGTCCTCCGCAAAGCGACATGACTGCGGCTGTGGCTCCTCTTGTGAGAAAAACAAAGCCCGACCGCAGCAGGGAGAGAACCAGTCCCGACGGAATGCCGTATTTTATCAGCATGGCAGTTACCGCAACATTTGCAAGACCCAGCCTTATCCCGGGGATCGGCAAGGACAGCGATATAAGGGTGTCGAACCAAGACAAGGCGGCAGTCAGGGCAAGGGATATTCCCATAAACGAGACATATACGGCTTTACTTTTCATTATCGTCACCCTCAACCGTTACTATTACCCTGTTTGGCATACAAACGGCAGCCTCGCCCTTATTTTTAATATATCCTGTCTTTATGCAGATCTTATCTGGACAGTCGGATTCGGTAACTTTTATGCCATACTCTGAAATTTCAAATTCCATATCCGGGATCCCGGGACAGGCAAATCTGCCGGTTTCCGACAGATTTTTTCTCATTACTGTTTTGCCGTCAGCGGATATGACCGCATATTTGCCCTTTTCCTTCGGAAACAGCAAATATGCAGCGGCTGATAACAGGCATATGACAGCGATAATTGCCGCGATCGTTTTTTCCTTTCCCTTCATGTCATACGTCTTCCTCTTCGGTTACGGTAAAGATGCCGCCGTATTGAGTTATATTTCCGTTTTCGCCGATAAGAATGATACCGTAATCGTAAAAATTATCCTTGCAGATATCAGCATATTCCGATGCTTTTTCTGATCCGCCGATGCAGATAAGGGTGGAAAGCAGGTCGGAATACAGACCGTTCCCTTTTTCGCAGGGAAGTATTACCGTAACAGATTCAAGGTCTGTTCGGGCAGGATATCCTGTATTTATATCCATAATGTGTGTGTATTTTATGCCGTTATCCTCAAAAAAGCGTTCATATCCTCCTGCAGTGGATATGAATGTATTTCCGCAGGTGAATTTGAGAGCATATTTGTCGCTGAAAGGGTCGTCAACTGCTACGGTAAACTTTCTGTTCCTTTTGCTGAACATAAGTGATGATGAGCCTGCGGAAAAAATCATTTCTTCGGCTGAACGGTCACTTTCTGCAGCCTCAAGCAGCAGATCGCATACATATCCTTTTGCTCCGGCACCGAGATCGATAAGTGCGCCGTCGGGTATATTGCCATCATATTCCGAGGCATTGAAAATACATTTTAATGCTGCGTCTGTTTCCGAACGGGACGGGACTCTCGGACTGTCGGAAGAGATATCCCACAAAAAAGTCAGGCTTCCGCAGAAGGGTGTGACACCTTTTCCGAAAATCTGTTCAAAATTTTTATATCCGTTCAGAATGTCGGGAATATTTCCCTGAGAATCCAACGGGACCTTTTCGCCTGCGTTCAGTCGGTATATTACGGAATCGCAGTTATATGCCGATACTTCTTTTTCAATTTCGGAAACGGCAGACTTGCTTTTCTCCGAAAGCTGGCTGTTACCGGAAACTGATTGGCATATGACGGCGGTATCAAGGTAAAATCCGCTGAAGCCGTATTCGGATTTTTTTAATATTACCGCAGCAGCAATAATTACTGCTATCGCTAAAATATATAATATTTTCTTTGACATTTTGCCCCCCGGAGCATTTATAGTAATCCAACTTTGAAAACGCACACAAAATCTTTCGCCTAAAATCCATATACGCGAGATTTTTGGCTCAGCTTTTGCTCGTTTTCTGCGTTGGAATACTATATGAGAAAAAACGGGCGCAGTATTCCGAAGTACCCCTCCGAATAAAGCACCCTTGCCTATAGCATTCAACATTTAAAATTATAGCATAAGTACTGTCAAAAGTCAACCCATGACAAAAAATTTATAACCGTTGCTGATGTCCCCCTGCCTCTTAGGCGGCAGGTTCCGGCTTCGGTTCAGTGTGGGAGTGATTACCACTGAACCTGACAAAATTGCGAAGCAATTTTGTCAGGTTGTTAAAGCTGCGCCTGAAGAAATCCCGAAGTACAAAAACCCCGGGATTTCTAGCTT
>CAZDJG010000252.1:0-2551 GCA_964505695.1 uncultured Ruminococcus sp. | reverse complement strand
CGAACCAATGGACGAGGCTTTGCTCGTGTCCCGGTTTATAGAGAACCCCATATGTAAAATTCCGAAAAACATTGCCAACTCTTTACATAAATCAGAAATTGTGCTATATTTATTCTGTGGAAAGATCCGCATAATATGGATTAAAAGGAGAAGATATGATGAAAAAATCAAGATTTTTAACGGCTTTAACGGCTATGACTGCCGTTGCTGCTTTAACTTTTTCGGGCTGCGGAGCATCCGGGGGAGGCTCAGAAACTGCTACTGCGGCAGATTCTCCGGCGACAGGAGACGCAGCGGCTGTATCTGATGGGGAAGATCTTTCTTTGCAGAAGGTTCTTGACAGCGGAAAGTTCATTCTCGGACTTGATGCGACCTTTAAGCCTATGGGCTATACCGATGAAAACGATCAGATCGTGGGATTTGACATTGACGTTGCACAGGAGGTCTGCGCAAGAATGGGCGTGGAGCTTGTGAAAGAACCTATCGACTGGGATACCAAGGAGCAGGATCTTGCAGTAGGCAGAATAGACTGCATCTGGAACGGAATGAGCATAAACGCGTCAAGACAGGAGCAGATGAATCTTTCCGATCCGTATATGAAAAATGAGATGGTATTTGTTGTCTCCGCAGACTCCGAGGCGGCTTCTATGACCGATCTCACGGGAAAAAGCATTGCCGTTCAGAACGGCTCCTCGGCTCAGAAGATACTTGAGGCATCCGAGCTTTGTACAGGTGAAACACCTGTAACCGTTACGGCGATGGCAACAAATGTTGAGGCTCTCCAGCAGCTTGAACTCGGCATTGTTGATGCAGTTTTCCTTGACAGCGTAGTTGCAAACTATGAGATAACCTCGGCAGGCAAGGATTATAAAATTCTTCCCGACGGACTTGAGGAGGAAGAGTACGCTATCGGTTTCAGAAAAGAGGATCAGGCTCTCAGGGACGAGGTGCAGAGGATCCTTTACGAAATGAAGGCTGACGGCAAGCTCGGCGAGATCTCAACCAACTGGTTTGGCAGCGATATTACAACGGTTCAGGCTGCTCAGTAAAAATTTCTTGTAATAAAAACTGTATCGGGTCGCTTTGTCAAAAAAGCCCGATACAGTTTTTTATTTTCATAGCGGCAATACAAGGCAGCAATTTCTGCTGCAGCTTTCCAAAACTATCCTGTCCTTATTTGCGGAAA
The DNA here is from genome assembly GCA_964505695.1 of uncultured Ruminococcus sp. Classification (GTDB taxonomy): domain Bacteria; phylum Bacillota; class Clostridia; order Oscillospirales; family Ruminococcaceae; genus Huintestinicola. The sequence goes on along the minus strand of CAZDJG010000252.1, from coordinate 1,365 downwards.
TAATGTAAAATCCTCCGCTGTCCGGGACTGATACTAAAAACCGTTTGAACGAAGGATAAGATTTGGCGAAAAGCCGTGCCGGTTTCAAGGAAAAGAACCGCAGGCAGGCTTGGCGCCTGGCAAGGTTCTTTGACGCAGAAAACGGTGCGGATTTTCGTCAAAGATATCCTGAGTTTAAATGGTTTTTAGTATGAGATATCATAGGTCTTTACCAATTCCTTTTTGGCGGTATCGATTATAACAAGAGGGGAGTATTCAATGGAGGCAATATAATCTCCGTCCTCTGACATAGCTGCAAATTCTATGTTGAAATCCTCGGAAAATGAATCGATATAAACCTCTGTTTTCATGGTGTACATATCGGTTGAATATATCTTGGGCAGATAAAAATATTCATAACTCTCCAATGAGAGAATTTTTCCGTCATAAATTCCCAGCGGATAGTAATCGTACAGATCGGCAAATTTATTTTCACCCGTCCGATAATCGTAATAACCGAAGCCGTATGTCCATTCATAGCCTCCGGATGTGTAAATAAAGCTGTCGTCATCAACGGGAAAGGCAACGTCCTGAAAGATAAGAGATTTCCCTACGTCCTTTGAACCGTCCTCATAGGTATATACGGCAAGAGTTCCCTCAACAAGCAGCTTATCTGTATCACAATCGAACAGACTTCCGTCCTTGTTATAGACCTTATGGCTGCCTATACTGTAAACAAACGGATAGGAAACATCATTTACGCAGACGGAAAAGTCATTCCCAACGACCGCTTCCTTAACGACCGTATACGTTCCCGCAAGATATTCGTTTGTATAAATACAAAGCCTGCATAAGGCGTTGTCATCCTGCTGAAAACCGATATATCCGTTTATCTCGGAATTGGAAAAGGACGTATCGAGAGATATTGCTTTTACATTCGACCCTTCGTTCAGATCGTAAAAATAAAGCTCATAGCGTTCGCCGCTGTTTACGCTGACTGCCTGGCATAACAGATCGTTTTGCAGTATGCTGTATGCCTGCCGATACCTTTTGTTGCCGTCGTCCGGATATCCGAGCGTATCGATAAGAAACGCATTTTCGGGCAGAATCGTTTTCGCTGGTTTTGTTTCTGCGGCAGTTTGTGTCTCTGTCGATATTTCCGTAATCGTTACTGCGGTTGATACGGTATTCTCTGTTTCATTTAACACGGTTTCCTGCAAATCTTCCGATATATTTGTTTCGGCTGATTTGCAGGAACAGAGCAGGCTCAAAAACAGTGCTGCCAATAAAACGGCGTTTTTTTTCATAATATCAATCCCAATAACTTTTGTTATAGGGAACCTCTATAAACCTCCTTCACGGCAAATCCTCTATTGGTTCGGTCAT
>CAZDJG010000251.1:0-2558 GCA_964505695.1 uncultured Ruminococcus sp. | reverse complement strand
CAAGACCCACAACAAAAGCCACAGCAGCGGCGGCAATGACGATGCCTCTTGATATCTTTATTTTCTCGGTGGAATAGCTGCAAATTGACTCAATTATTTTATCGAACATAATCTTCTCTTCCTTTCGGGATAATAAAATTAACAGTAGGGGTTCTCTATAAACCGGGACACGAGCAAAGCCTCGTCCATTGGTTCGGTCAGATGCAAGGCATCAGACCGCAGTAATACTTGCTGTCTTACAAGGTCTGATAACGAAGCAGATGACCGAACCAATAGAGGATTTGCCGTGAAGGAGGTTTATAGAGGTTCCCAGTATAATTATATACTATTTTATTAAAAAAAGCAATAGTTAAATTAAAAATATGGAAATGCGGAAAAAACCGATATTTTTCAGTCGAGTATGTATAAGCTGATCCGAAGCAGTTATACTTCTGCCGCTTCTCTTAAAGATCCCGTATCGATATTTTCTGAGCTTAAAGCGGAAATATTTCCGTATATCTCCCCTTCCGGGGCAGCGGATTTGTCAATAAGCGCATCCGTGCTTACGGAAGACGTATCAATATTGCTTATATCAATATGAGGCGCCTCGGCAGGTGCATCTCTGAGTCCCGTTATTTCGGGAGCCTCAACAGAGGTCTTTATGCGTTTGCGTGCGCGCCGCTTGTCCATTGCTCTGAAAAAGCTGTCGGGATCGAGGGGGTCGGCAGCTTTTTCCTCCTCTTCGGGGATCTCAAAAGGAACAAAGCGTGACGGCTGGAGAGTCTTGTCGGGAAGAACATTCTCGGTGTCAAGTACGCTTACATCAATTGTATTTATATTTCCAAGCTCCTCCGGGTGTGCATACACCGATTTATCCTCAAGCATATCCGCAGCCCCGCTGTCTGTGCCAATAACATTGATAGTGCTTTCGGGCGCAGGAGGCGGCGCTTCTCTCAGACCGGTTACCTCAGGAACATCAATATCAAATTCCGCCTTTTTGACTTTGGGCTTTCTGCCCATATCTTTAAAAAAGTCATCGGCATTCACTATCGGCTTCAAACCCGATGAGACAGGCTTTGACGGCACAGCATTCTGCGCAGGCGATTCATTGTTTTTCTTGCCTTTGTTAAATAAAAACATATTTTGGACTCCCCTTTGAATGATTTTTGGTATTATTTTCTATTATATCACGGATTTTTGTATTTGTCTATAGTTTTGTAAAAAATGATAAATACAAGAATATTTCCAACGCAAAAAATACACGCAGTCTCCGATCAAGGAGAACTGCGTGTCCGGAAAGTAATGATAATGAAAAATTAAAGAAACGGTTTAAGGCTTTCGATATATCTTTGCTCCTTGCGCAGATAATTCTTAGCCGACTGTACCGCCTCGGGGGAATTGCATTTTGTGTGATTCAGTTCGCCTGTGAGCGTTACAATCCCCGTATTGGTACCCTTAATAAGCATTTTCGCAATATTTTCGGTGCTGCTGTCCTTTTTCATTCTCACCGAAATTCCCGCCTTTGTCATAAGCCTCGTTGAAAGAGGCGGGAACGATGGTGTAAGATTTTGTGCTTTCATCTGTGATGCAGTTATTTCTGTCTGCCTCTTGTAACCCTGAAACTGTCTGATAAGAATGTTTTTCAGCTCTGTATTTTTTACTTCGGGAATTATCTGCCTTAATGCCGTGATTCCCATTGCCGCATTACGGTACAGGCTGTTCTGGAGATCGCTGTATTCCATAGCATATATCCTCGTAATTCATTTGCCGGACTTTTGCCCGACAGTAATATTATAATCAGTCAGAAAAGGATTATTTGTGGAAAATATCTTGAAATCATGCAGGATCTGCTGTATAATATAAATATATCGTAAAACGGAGGTTAAAAATGGTCAAGGATAAACAGGAAAAATTTGTAAAAAGAGCCGCAAAGGGTATGCTCTGGTGGCTTGCGGGAGAACTTATATGTTTTCTTTTTAATATGTGCATGATAATCTTTATGACAAAATTTATGATAATGAAAATTTTTACGGCTGTTGCCTCTGCTATCATCGCAAACGGTCTTTTCTTTAATTTTGCGTATAAATGCGCGGTTCGCGACAGAAATCTTCTGAAATACCACGGCTGGCAGGGCGACCGAACAATGAGCATAAAGCTTGCCCTTGCCGCTCCCCTGCCGCAATATATCATGTGGGCGGCGCTGCTGCTTTCCAAGCTTGGAGTTATCGGGGATTTTTTCAACTATTATATCTGGGGAAATTTCCAGTGTCTTGCATGGGTCGATCTCTTTACATCGGGCAGAACAATAGAATGCCTTACATGGGGCGGACTTTTCGGACTTCTTGCGCTTATGCTGATTGCTCCTATAGTTATTGTGATAACCTATGAATGCACAATTCGTGATATTGACGTAAAGGGTCTTCTCATGTACGGAAAAAATTCAAAATAAATAGAATTATAATGCCCGTCCTTTCATATATTTATATTGCTGTAATTAAAGGCAATACCGAACAAAGAACGGCTCGCGCCTTTGCACCGAATCTGACTGCGCATCTTCAGCGCAATCTTTATTCGGTATT
>CAZDJG010000250.1:0-2583 GCA_964505695.1 uncultured Ruminococcus sp. | reverse complement strand
AAGGATTTTTTTGTGTAAGATGACGAAAAATCTGCAAGCAGATTCGGTGCAAAGACGCAAGTCGCTCTTTGTTCGGTATTGCCTTAAGGAAGCGAGGTGATACTGTGCCAATAACTATCTCAATGTGCGACGATGACAGTGAGCAGTCCGCATATGTCCGGAGGCTGCTTACAAGGTGGTCGTCGGACAAGCCCTTTGCCATACATATAAACGAATACGAAAGCGCCGAGGGATTTATGTTCGATTATCCCGATAACCCGTGCAGCCTGCTGCTGCTCGACATAGAAATGCGGGGAATGAGCGGTATGGAGCTTGCAAAGAAGCTGCGGGCAAAGGGAGATATGCTTCCTATAATTTTCATAACGGGGTATGCCGATTATATTTCCGACGGGTACGATGTGGAGGCCCTCCATTATCTTATGAAGCCTTTAAACGAGGAAAAGCTTTTTGCCGTTCTTGACAAATACATCAGCCGTCACTTTGTAAAATCGGAAGAGATACTCGTTGCCTGTCCGGACGGCTCTGTGCATATTCCTGTTGACAGCATTGTATACATCGAAGCCTTCGGGCGAAAAACTCAGGTGAATTTATCGGACAAAACGGCGCTTGAATGCAATATGAATATAGGTCAGTTTGAAAAGCTGAACGGATTTATTCATTGCCACCGCTCATATATCGTCAATCTGCGGTATGTTCGTAGCATAGGAAAATCTGCCGCTTTGCTTGATACGGGTGAGGAAATTCCCCTTTCACGGCGGCTTTATAATGAGGTCAATAAGAGGTTTATTGAATTTTATACTGGAGATGATCAAAATGATAATAAAACAGTTTGAACCAAGGTATCGTGATGATATGATTTTTATGATTCTCGAAGCGAAAAACGCCTTCGGCAGGGTTCCCGGACTTAATGAAGATCCTGCTTGATATTCAAAAAAACTATTTCGACAAGGGAGATATGTTCTGGGGCGCAGCTGACAAAAATGACAGGGCTATCGGAAGCGTCGGATACAGTTCGATAGAAAACACATTGGAGGTATGGCTCCGCAGGCTTTTTCGTAAAGCCTTCTATGAAGCATAAGGGCATAGGCACACAGCTTCTGCATACCGCTGAAGAACACGCAGGGGCTAACGGCAAAACCGTAATGCACGTTCATTTGGGTCAGCCTGAAGATGAGTGGTTTGAGTCATATCAATTCTATCCTAAAAACGGCTATTGTGAGTATGATAATACGCCGTATCTTATGAAGAAGGAATTATAATGAAAGTATTTGTTTTTGCCTTAATAATTTTATTTGTCATTATTCTCTGTACAGTCGGATTTTTCCTCATACGCCGCACTATCTACACCATGATAGACCGCCGCATAGAGCGTTTCCAGAGCGAGCTTATCGAAAAGCAGGTGCGTGAGATACAGAATATGTACAGGCAGGTCAGGGGCTGGCGGCACGATTACCGCAACCATATCCAGAATATGAAAAATCAGCTTGCACAGGGCAATTACGATAAGCTGGACAGTTATCTGAACGAGCTTGCGGACGATCTGAGCACCGTCGATACCGTTATCAAAACGGGAAATGTTATGGCTGACGCTATTCTTAACAGCAAGCTGTCCGTTGCGGAGAAACTGAATATTTCCCTTAATGTCAAGGCAAATATTCCCGACAAAATCCCCCTCTCGGACGTCGAGCTGTGCGCTGTAATGGGAAATCTGCTGGATAATGCGGTGGAAGCCTGCTGGGCGATTCCCGAAAGCGAACGGTTTATGAGAATTTACATAGGCAAACTTAAAAATCAGCTATATTTGTCCGTTCAGAACAGTGCAGGATATGTAAGAAAATCGGGCGGTGCGTATCTTTCCACAAAGGAGGGAGAACACGGCTACGGCATTTTCCGTATTGACCGTGTGGCGAAAAAATACGGCGGATATGTGAACAGGCAGAATGAGGAGGGCGTGTTTGCAACGGAACTGTTAATTCCACTGAAAATTGACAATGGACAATTGATAATGGATAATTGATAATTATTTTCGATATCAATTGAATAGCTTGGAGGATAAAATGGGAAATAATATTATTTTGGATAAGAGCAAGAAATTTGCAATAAGAATAGGGAACCTCTATAAACCTCCTTCACGGCAAATCCTCTATTGGTTCGGTCATCTGCTTCGTTATCAGACCTTGTAAGACAGCAAGTATTACTGCGGTCTGATGCCTTGCATCTGACCGAACCAATGGACGAGGCTTTGCTCGTGTCCCGGTTTATAGAGAACCCCAATAATCAATTTATATAAGCACCTTACTTCAGAGGAAAAGGAATTTATCATGTCTAAACAAGTGCTGAAAAGCGGAACAAGCATAGGTGCAAATGTTAAAGAATCCGTTAATGCACAGAGCAATGCGGATTTTATCAGTAAAATGAGCATTGCATTAAAAGAAGCGGATGAAACAGAATACTGGCTTGAATTGCTTAACGAAACAGATTATATTTCCGACGAACAATTCAACAGTATAATTTACGATTGCAGAGAGTTAAGGCAATACCGAATAAAGATTGCGCTGAAGATGCGCAGCCAGATTTTTCGTC
>CAZDJG010000249.1:0-2604 GCA_964505695.1 uncultured Ruminococcus sp. | reverse complement strand
CGAACCAATGGACGAGGCTTTGCTCGTGTCCCGGTTTATAGAGAACCCCTTTTATATATCCCCTGCTTTTCCTTTCGGACATTCGTATCCGTACATTCGGCAAGGATAATATCATAATCATTCGCAAGGAGCTTTCTGAGCCTTATCCGCATTGAAAGAAAGCTGAAATATTCCTTTCCGCCTATTTACCCATACAGTGCCGAACCGGCCCGCCGCAGCCTTTACGGCGCCCTTTAAAAGCTCTGCCGAAGAAGGGGGTTCGGATATGCCCGCAGCAATGATAAAAATTGTCAGAATGACCGCTGCCTGAAGCAGTCCGTCGTCAAAGGTAAATACGGGATAATATTTTCCGCAAAGTCTTTTAAGATCTTCCTTATTCATATATGTACCCCTCAAAAAGGGGCGGCAAATTTGCTTTACCGCCCCTCAGCTTGTCTTAAGGCAATACCGAACAAAGAACGACTTACGCCTTTGCGCCGAATCTGCCTGCAGATTTTCCGTGCAACCTGACGAAAAATCTGACCGCGCATCTTCAGCGCAATCATTATTCGGTATTGCCTTAATATGCTTTGCCCCAGTAAACCATGCATTTTGCGGGCTTTCCGCAGCATACGCATTTGTCCGAAAGCTGCTCCTGCTCAAAAGGGATACATCTTGAGCCTACGCCCGTGACCTCCTTGACCTTATCCTCGCAGGCTTCATCGCCGCACCACATTGCCTTTACAAAGCCGTCACCGTTCCTTTCGAGAGCCTGTGTTATCTCGTCCGTTGTCACGCAGGAATAGGTTCTTCTCTCGCGGTTTTCGAGAGCCGCCTTGTACAGACCGTCATGCACCTCCGTAAGCTTTGACTGCACGGTATCTGCGATCCCCTCAAGGGAAACAAAGCTTTTTTCGCGGTTGTGACGGGTAACGATAACGCACCGGTTCTGCTCGATATCCTTGGGACCTATCTCAATTCTCAGAGGAACGCCCTTCATTTCATATTGGGCAAATTTCCAGCCGGGGGAATTGTCGCTGTCGTCGATCTTTACCCTTATGCCCGCTGCTTTAAGGATATCCGCAATTTCCTTTGCCTTGTCGAGAACGCCCTCCTTAAACTGCTGAACGGGAACTATCACCGCCTGAATGGGGGCGACCGCAGGAGGAAGAACAAGTCCGTCGTTGTCGCCGTGGGTCATGATAACTGCGCCGATAAGACGGGTCGTTACGCCCCATGAGGTCTGGTGGGGATATACCTTTTTGTTGTCCTTGTCTGTAAACATTATGTCAAATGCCTTCGCAAAGCCGTCGCCGAAATAATGTGATGTGCCTGCCTGAAGCGCCTTTCCGTCATGCATGAGCGCCTCTATGGCATAGGTAGCCTCAGCCCCCGCAAATTTGTCGCTGTCGGTCTTTCTGCCCTTTATAACAGGCATTGCAAGAGCGTCCTCGCAGAATTTTGCGTAAACGTTCAGCATACGCTCCGTTTCCTCAACAGCCTCCTCGGGAGTTGCATGAATGGTGTGGCCCTCCTGCCAGAGAAATTCCCTTGAACGCAGGAAGGGACGGGTAGTTTTCTCCCATCTTACAACGCTTACCCACTGGTTGTAAAGCTTGGGAAGATCCCGATAGGAGTGAACTATATTTGCGTAATGCTCGCAGAAAAGCGTTTCTGAGGTGGGGCGCACGCAAAGCCTGTCCTCAAGCTTTTCGCTGCCGCCCATAGTTACCCATGCGACCTCGGGGGCAAAGCCCTCAACGTGATCCTTTTCCTTCTGGAGCAGGCTTTCGGGAATGAACATGGGCATACAAACATTTTCATGTCCCGTTTCCTTGAACATACCGTCAAGAATGCGCTGAATGTTTTCCCATATCGCATAGGCATAGGGTCTGATGACCATGCAGCCCTTTACGCTCGTATATTCCACCAGCTCTGCTTTTTTGCAGATATCCGTGTACCATTTTGCAAAATCCTCGTCCATGGAAGTGATGGCGTCAACCATTTTTTTATTATCATTAGCCATTATAATAACCTCTTTCGATCAATGTATTTTGTCCGAACCGTCACTGTTCTTTTTAAAAATATCGGGGCAGTATATATCCTCGTGATATATTTTATTGTTTGGATCCCAGCCGTCAAGCTCGGACGCCTCAAAAAGGCTGTGTACCTCATAGTCTGCGGGATCGCTCCCGTTATTATTATTCTCCACCCTTTCGGGACTCGGTTCGGCTTTGTCATCGGGGATATTTCCGCCGTTTTTTCCCATTATACGGTCAGCCGCCGCCGCAATTTTCGGCAAAAAAACGATTATGATGAATATGAACGCCATTGCCGCCGCTGCGCATATGACAGCTTCGGATGCAGACATTATCTTTGCCGTTTCCTCCGTAAAAGCCGCCTCCCTTCATAAATAGTGTATTTATTATATCATATTATTCCGGCAATTTCAATAGCATTTTTCCAATAAACCGCAGAAAAAGGCGCGGATTTTCGTCAAATCTTATCCTGAGTTTAAATGGTTTTTAGTATAAGACACAAAGTATTACTGCGGTCTGATGCCTTGCATCTGACCGAATCAATGGACGAGGCTTTGCTCGTGTCCCGGTTTATAGAGAACCCCTT
>CAZDJG010000248.1:0-2606 GCA_964505695.1 uncultured Ruminococcus sp. | reverse complement strand
CCGAACCAATGGACGAGGCTTTGCTCGTGTCCCGGTTTATAGAGAACCCCTACAGATATTTGTACATTACATACAAATAGTGTAATAGCATAGCTTTATCGCCGGTTGATTTTGCTTTATTTCGTAAGAGAGAACCAAAGGGGGAAACGTTGGGGGGAAGGGGAGAGCCGTCTTTTTGCCCTTGTGGAAAAGCCATTAAGTGCGGAATATTGCTCCCCGCAGTTTTTCTCCATACTGTTGATTACGGGTGCTGCTGCAGCCTTGCTGCTGCAGCTTTGCTGCAACGGCACCATAAAAGATTTTTCTGTATTTTTTCGGCAAATAACAAAAAAATGTTAAAAAACCACTTGACAAACGCATTTTTATGTGGTATCATAAATGTACCTCTTTATGGGGTTTTATTTTTTGCGCTTATTTTTAAGCAATAACCCCCGACAGATTTTATGCTCTGTCACAGAGGGAGGCAGCGGAAAGCCTTTTGCTTTCCTAAACAAAGAAACGCTGCGAACGCAGCATTAACAGGAGGTGCCGATATGAGAGTAAAGGTAACATTGGCTTGCACAGAGTGCAAACAGCGCAACTACAACACTAAGAAAAACAAGAAGAACGATCCTGACAGGCTTGAAATGAACAAGTACTGCAAGTTCTGCAAGAAGCATACTCTGCACAGAGAAACTAAGTAAGGGGCTGATCACAGTGGCAGATAAGAAATCCGCAGCAAAAGCAGAAAAAGCGACTGCCAAAAAGCCTCAGGCAAAATCGGTAAAAAAGCCGAACAAGGTCGTTAAATATTTCAAGGATCTTAAAAGCGAGTTCAAAAAGGTCGTATGGCCCTCGAAAAAGTCCGTTGTAAACAATACGGGCGTTGTTCTGGCGGCAATGATCATAAGCGGACTGTTTATCTGGGGCGTTGATTCCGTATTCGCCGCAGGACTCAAGGGTCTTTGGAGCATTCTCGGCTGATCCGCCGCAGAACGGTTTTCAAAATACTGTAAAGGATGGTAGATCAAATGTCAGAGGCAGCAAAATGGTACGTTATCCACACCTATTCGGGATATGAAAACAAGGTTGCTCAGACGATCCTTAAGGTTGTGGAAAACCGTAAGCTTCACGATCTCATCACCGAGGTCAGAGTTCCTACCGAAAAGGTCATGGAAAAAAATGACAAGGACGAGATGCGCGAAGTTGAGCGCAAGATCTTTCCCAGCTATGTTCTGGTCAAAATGATACTGACCGACGATAGCTGGTATGTGGTGAGAAACACAAGAGGCGTGACGGGCTTTGTGGGACCGGGAAGCAAACCCGTTCCTCTCAGCGAAAAGGAAGTCGCTGCTCTCGGTGTAGACAGAGGCGTCAAAGCCGCAGAGGCAGATTTCAAGGTTGGCGACAGGATCAAGATCACCGCAGGTTCCATGGAGGGCTTTATCGGAGATGTAAAATCCATCGACACCGAGGAAAACACCGTTTCCGTTTCCGTTTCCATGTTCGGAAGAGAAACTCTTGCAACACTGGATATTTCTCAGGTAAAAATATCCGACGAGTATTAAATTTCAAAGCTTAGTCCGTATGCAGGTCATACGGCATACGATTTATGGAGGTGTGCATTATGGCACAGAAAGTAGTTGGCTTAATCAAGCTTCAGATCGCAGCAGGCAAGGCTACACCTGCTCCCCCTGTTGGCCCCGCACTCGGTCAGCACGGCGTAAACATTATGGCATTCACAAAGGAATTCAACGAAAGAACCAAGAACGATATCGGTCTTATTATTCCTGTGATCATCACAGTATATGCAGACCGTTCCTTCTCTTTCATTACTAAGACTCCTCCGGCAGCCGTTCTCATCAAGAAGGCTATCAACCTTCAGAGCGGTTCCGGCGTTCCCAACAAGACCAAGGTCGGCAAGATCACCAAGGAGCAGATCAGAAAGATCGCTGAAACCAAAATGCCCGACCTCAACGCAGCAAGCATTGAGAGCGCAATGAGCATGATAGCAGGTACTGCACGCTCCATGGGCGTAGAGGTTGTTGACTGAACTTAAGCTTGAGTAAAGTGGGAGGATAAGCTTTCTGTTTACCACTGATAGGAGGAAAATAATAATGAAACACGGTAAGAAATATATCGACAGCGCAAAGCTCGTTGACAAAAGCAAGCTTTACGAAACAAATGAGGCTCTCGACCTTGCCTGCAAGAACGCAAAGGCTAAATTTGATGAGACTATCGAGGTTCACGTTCGTCTGGGCGTTGACTCCCGTCACGCAGACCAGCAGGTAAGAGGCGCAGTTGTTCTTCCCAACGGTACGGGCAAGAACGTAAGAGTATGCGCTTTCTGCAAAGAGGACAAGATGGAGGCTGCAAAAGCAGCAGGCGCTGAGTATGTAGGCGCACAGGATCTGGTTGACAAGATCCTTAAAGAAAACTGGATGGATTTTGATGTTGTTATCGCCTCCCCTGATATGATGGGTCTTGTAGGACGCCTCGGTAAGGTTCTCGGTCCCAGAGGACTCATGCCTAACCCCAAGGCAGGCACAGTCGCTCCCGACGTTGCAAAGGCTGTAACAGAGGCTAAGGCAGGTAAGATTGAGTACCGTCTCGATAAGACAAACATC
>CAZDJG010000247.1:0-2715 GCA_964505695.1 uncultured Ruminococcus sp. | reverse complement strand
CGAACCAATGGACGAGGCTTTGCTCGTGTCCCGGTTTATAGAGAACCCCATATTTCTTGTTTCTGCCTCTTAATTTCTTTAAGCGGAACATTTGCCTTAATTTATGTTTTGCTCTAATTCGGACAGGCGGGAATTTTGTTTATTATGACAGATCTCCTGCCTTTTTTCTTTAAGATTTCAGGGATTATATGTAATTTTTAAAGGTAAACGTTTTCTATATGCTGTAAAGCAATAAATTCATTGTTATATTGTACAATCAAAATGTGAAAAATACGTGAGATTTGTAAAACTTTTACAATACCCCTTGTAATTTCATGCACAATCTGTTAAAATATTTAATAGTTAAAGCGTGGAAGTATGCGCATAATTCCGATTTGAAAGGTGGACTTTTTAATAGATGGAAAAAAAGCAAAAAAATCCCATGGAGGATTATGATTTTCCCCTTTTTGTTTTTCATGAGGGAAGCAACTGCGAGGCATTTAATTTCTTCGGCGCTCATAAGGGCGTAAAGGACGGGAAAAACGGCGTTTATTTCAGAGTGTGGGCGCCCAGGGCAAAATCCGTTTCCCTTGTGGGCGACTTCAACGGCTGGGACAGAAAGAAAAATCCTATGTACCGTCTGGACGACCCCACCGTCTGGGAAGCCTTTGTGGAGGGTGTGGAGGATTATTTCACCTATAAGTATAGCGTGGAGACCTCTCACCTGAGTATTGTTGACAAGGCAGATCCTTACGGTACGCATATGGAGCTCAGACCCGGCTGTGCAACAAAATATTTTGACATTGATAATTACGAGTGGCACGACGAAAAGTGGTACGAGTATAAGCGAAAAACCAATATCTACAAAAGTCCCATGAACATTTACGAGGCGCATCTCGGCTCGTGGCGGCAGTATGAGGACGGCACTCCCTTCGATTATATCAAATTTGCTCACGAAATGTCGGAGTATCTGAAGGATATGGGTTATACTCATCTGGAGCTTATGCCTCTTGCGGAATATCCCTTTGACGGTTCGTGGGGATACCAGGTGATAGGCTACTATGCCCCCACCTCAAGATACGGCACGCCTACTCAGTTTATGGAAATGATAGATATTTTCCATCAGAACGGCATCGGCGTTATCCTTGACTGGGTGCCTGCGCATTTTCCCAAGGATTCGGCAGGACTTTTTGAATTTGACGGCGACTGCTGCTACGAATATTCCGATCCCCTCAAACGGGAACACGCAGCATGGGGAACAAGAGTTTTCGACTACGGCAAGGGAGAGGTAAGGTCGTTCCTTATCTCAAACGCAGTTTACTGGATAGAAAAATTCCATCTTGACGGTCTCAGAGTCGATGCGGTCGCATCAATGCTCTATCTCGATTATGACAGACGGGAGTGGCGCCCGAACAAAAACGGCGGTCACGAAAACCTTGAGGCGATCGAGTTTTTGCAGAAGCTCAATACCACGGTCTTTTCGAGAAACCCCGACGTGCTTATGATCGCCGAGGAATCCACCGCGTGGCCTATGGTGACAAAGCCTGCGGATATCGGAGGTCTGGGATTTAATTTCAAGTGGAACATGGGCTGGATGAACGATACTCTCGATTATATGCGCACCGATCCCATTTACCGTGCGGGAAACCACGGAAAGCTTACATTTTCGTTCTTCTATGCCTTCAGCGAGAACTATATCCTCCCCATTTCCCATGACGAGGTGGTACACGGAAAAGCATCGCTTTACGGCAAGATGAGCTCGGGCACCATGGAGGGAAAATTCTCCTCCATGAGGGCGTTTATCGCATATATGTACGCTCACCCGGGAAAGAAACTCAATTTCATGGGTACGGAATTCGGTCAGATAATCGAGTGGAACTTTGAAAAGGGACTCGACTGGATGCTGCTGGGATATGAAACTCACAGGAAAATGCATGACTTTTTCAAGGATATAAACCGCCTTTATCTTGAATCCAAGCCGCTGTGGCACGAGGACGATTCGTGGGACGGCTTCAAGTGGATATCCGCCGACGATTACACTCAGAGCATCATTGCATTCCGCAGGATAGATACTTCCGATCCCGAAAAGCATAATGAGATAATCGCTGTGTGCAACTTTGTTCCCGTTACAAGAACGGATTATAAGATCGGCGTTCCTTACGAGGGAACATATGAGCAGATACTTTCAACCGACGACCTGAAATACGGCGGTTCGGGAGAGGTAGATAACGGAAAGCTCAAGGCGGTTGAATACTCAATGCACGGCTACGATTATTCTGTTTCCCTTACGATCCCGGGACTGTCCGCAATGTATTTTAAATACGTTCCTCCGAAAAAACGTGCGAAAAAAAGCGGCAGCGTTATTGATGTTACCGATACCGCAAGTGTGAAAAATGCTCCGGCAGGCACTAAAAAATCTGCCGCAGGCAAAAAAACGGTCAGGACTGCCGCAAACGCTGCGGAAAAGCCGGCGCCAAAAAAGAAAGGCCGCAGACCTAAAAACGACCAATAATCCGGATAAATAATATCCGTTATATACCGAAAGGAAGGATCTTAAAGATGTATACTAAAAAAGAATGTGTTGCAATGCTTCTTGCAGGCGGACAGGGCAGCCGTCTGTATGCCCTTACTCAGGATATGGCAAAGCCTGCCGTTCCTTACGGAGGAAAGTACAGGATCATTGATTTCCCTCTTTCAAACTGTGTAAATTCCGGTATTGACACCGTAGGCGTTCTT
>CAZDJG010000246.1:0-2720 GCA_964505695.1 uncultured Ruminococcus sp. | reverse complement strand
CCGAACCAATGGACGAGGCTTTGCTCGTGTCCCGGTTTATAGAGAACCCCTAAAGCTATTTATTCTTCCGCAGATCGCTGATAAGGTCGAGAAAGCAATCGACATCATTAAAATCCTTGTTTACCGAGGCAAAGCGCACATATGCCACCTCATCGAGCTGCCTGAGCTTTTCAAGCACCATATCGCTTATTTCCCGTGTGGAAATGGAGCTTATCATATTTACCGCACAATAGTTCTCAATGCTGTCTGCAATGGCAATTATCGCAGAACCGGGAACAGGACGCTTTTTTACAGCAAAGGAAAGACCTCTTATAAGCTTGTTCCTGTCAAAGGGCTCGTATGTATTGTCCTTTTTGTTTACAAGCAGCTTTGGACGCTCGATACATTCATATGTGGTAAAGCGTTTGCCGCAGCCCTCGCAGCGGCGTATGCGCCGTTTTTTCCCATCAATAAGCCTTGAATCGGTGACTTTTGTATCATCGTTACCGCAAAACGGACATTTCATTTTTGCACCTCCTTTGGAAATACTGCATACTATAATTATACACAATCTGCGTTAAATTGTCAAGCAAAAGTGCGGCTTGTCAACAATTTCTTATAAAAGGATGTCTGATAATTGAAAAGGAAAAGAAATTATAACGGCGTAAAAATTTTATCCGTATCAACTGTAATACTTTTTACGGCGGTGTTTGTTATGACTCGTTTTTCTTCCAAAAAGGACGAAAATGAAATAGATTCCGATATTAATCTGCCCTCGGGTCATGCGTCGGTTTCCGATACTGTCACGGATATTACCGATGAAAGTCCTGAGAGTACGGGTGAGGAGACTACTCCGGAGGACGGCAGCGAAACCGCTTCCAATATCTCCGAAACCGTTTCGGAGACTCTGCCGAAGCCCGATCCCGACGATGCCGACAATACATGGGCAATGTTTCTTGTAAATTCCAAAAATCCCGTTTCTGCCGAGTACTGCGATGGGATAGAAACCGCCCTCGTTTACGAAAGCTGGCGTGAATATTACATGGATTCCCGTATGGCGGAGTATCTGAAGCAAATGCTCAAAGCCGCCGCAGAGGACGGTCACCAGCTTATTGTAATGTCCGCCTACCGCTCTGTGGAATATCAGCAGAACAATTTTGACAAGAGCGTTCAAGACCGTATCGACAACAGGGGAATGACCTATGAGGAGGCATATGCCGACACGCTCAAGGAGGTCCAGCTTCCCGGCTACAGCGAGCATAATGCCGGTCTTGCGGCGGATATCATGTCCGACGAATATGTGGATATGAATGATGACGGCTTTAAGGACACAAAGGCATATGCGTGGCTTCAGGAGCACGCTGCCGATTACGGCTTTATCCTCCGCTACCCCGAGGGCAAGGAGAATATTACGGGGATAATCTACGAACCGTGGCATTACCGTTTTGTGGGAGTGTATTACGCAAAGCTTATCACCGACAAGCAGATCACTCTTGAGGAGTATTTTGAGGAAATGAACTGGGTCGATGAGGACGGCATCGCCGTCAGCCATACTCCCGTTCTGGAATAGAAAGGATGAAATAAAATGAACGCAATTACCAATATGCCGCAGATAAAGCTCGGTATTGCAGCAGTAAGCAGAGATTGCTTCCCCGCAAGCCTTTCCGCAGGCAGGAGAGGCGCTGTCTGCCGCGCCTGCGCCGAAAAGGGCATAGATATTTACGAATGTCCCACTATGGTGGAAAGCGAAAAGGATATGCTTAAAGCTCTTGAGGAGCTGAAAGCCGCAGACGTGAATGCGCTTGTGGTATATCTCGGAAATTTCGGTCCCGAAACTGCCGAAACTCTCCTTGCAAAGAAATTTTCTCTCCCCGTAATGTTCATTGCCGCTGCAGAGGAGTCCGGAAACGATCTTATCGGCGGAAGAGGGGACGCATACTGCGGTATGCTCAACGCAAGCTATAATCTGAGTCTCAGAGGAGTAAAGGCATATATCCCCGAATATCCCGTGGGAACTGCCGATGAGGCTGCGGATATGATAAAGGATTTCATTCCCGTTGCAAGAGCTGTTCTCGGTCTTTCAAGGCTCAAGGTCATTTCGTTCGGGCCCAGACCACAGGATTTCCTTGCCTGCAATGCTCCGATTGCCCGCCTTTACGATCTTGGTGTTGAGATAGAGGAAAACTCCGAGCTTGATCTTTTTGCTGCATTCAATGCCCATGCAGGGGACGGCAGGATAGAAGGGATAGCCGCAGAAATGACGCAGGAGCTGGGTCGGGGAAATAATATGCCCGGTATCCTTCCCAAGCTTGCTCAGTATGAGATCACGCTCCTCGACTGGGCTGAGTCTCATAAGGGCGAAAGGGATCATGTGGTATTTGCAAACAAGTGCTGGCCCTCTTTCCAGACCCAGTTCGGCTTTGTTCCCTGCTATGTGAACAGCCGTCTTACGGGCAGAGGCATTCCTGTTGCCTGCGAGGTGGATATCTGGGGAGCTGTAAGCGAATACATAGGTCAGTGCGTTTCAGATGACATTGTTACCCTGCTTGACATCAACAACACCGTTCCTGCGGATATTTACAACAGCAATATCAGGGGAAAATTTCCATATGCCCATACGGATACGTTTATGGGATTTCACTGCGGAAATACTGCCGCGTGCAAGCTGACCTCCTGCGAGATGAAATATCAGCTTATCATGCACAGGGGCCTTGAACCCGATAAAGAGCCTGATATCACAA
>CAZDJG010000245.1:0-2739 GCA_964505695.1 uncultured Ruminococcus sp. | reverse complement strand
AGGATATAGATGTGAGAGTTACATCAAATGCGCCGAGAGTGGAGCTTTATTTCAACGGCGATATGGTCGGAGAAATGGATATCGACCATGCGCACGGTCAGCAGCTTACTCTCGATACAATAATCGGATTTACCGAGGGAGAACTGCTTGCGGTCGCCTATGACGAAAACGGAAATGAGATTGCACGTGATGTTCAGCGTTCCTTCGGGGATACCGCCGAAATTCGTCTTATTCCCGAAACGGATTCTCTTAAAGCGGACGGCAGCGATCTTATTTTCCTCGAGATCGCCGCATATGATCGGGACGGCATACACGTTGCAAATGCCAATAACCGTGTTTTTGTTGAGGTAACGGGAGCAGGAAGGCTCATCGGTCTTGACAACGGTGATTCCACCGATTACGATCAGTACAAGGGCACGTCCCGCAGACTGTTTTCGGGCAAGCTTATTGCGGTGATCGCCGCAAAGGATAAGCCGGGAGATATTCATGTCAGGGTCACGTCCCCATCTCTCCCCGACAGCGAAATAACGCTGAAAGCAGTCGATGCGGAGATAATAAGCGGTGTTTCGTTTATTGAGGAAAATACCCACAGAACGGCTGAATGTCCCGGTGAAAAGAACGATATTCCCGTTCGCAAGATAAGCTTTAAGAGTAATTCAAGAAAATTCACGCCCGATTGCAGGAAAATAACCTTCAAGACACTTGTTTATCCCGAAAATGCGTCATATTCGGACGATATCGAGTATCGTATCACATCGGTTCTCGGTATCCCGTCAAATCTTGCCGAGATAGTTTCTGCCGAAAACGGCGAGGTAACGATCAATTGCAGGGGAGACGGAGAATTTTATCTTAGAGCACTTTGCAAAAACGGAACGGATAAATATCATATCGTTACCGCTCTTCCTCTTTCCGCAGAGGGTCTCGGAGCAGCTTCCTTTGATCCGTATGAGCTTGTTATGGGCGGACTCTTTAATGTTTCAAGCGGCAGCGCAGGCAACGGAATTGAAAGAGGAGCGTCATTCGGAGGAGAAAACTGCTGGTTCGGCTTTGAAAATGTTGATTTCGGAAGCATTGGCAGCGATACGGTAACAGTTCCCATTTATGCAAACTGCACCACTCCCGTTAATATCCGTTTCTATGACGGAATACCGGGAGAAGGCGGAGAGATGATAGGCGAGTTTAAATATCACGAGCCTCCTCAGTGGCTTACCTATATTCCCAACACCTTTAAGCTTTCAAAGGTACTCAGGGGAATGCACACATTTGTAATGGAGTCTTCCGACAGATATGACGTCAAGGGCTTTGTATTTGAAAAGAGTGCAAAGGAAAGCAGCGAGATATCCGCAGCGGACAATGAGAGCGTTTACGGCGATAAATTTACATTATCCGAGGACGCGGTAACGGGGATCGGAAATAATGTAACGCTCAGCTTCGGCGAATTTGATTTTACCGGAAATACTCCGTCAAGGATAGTTATTACGGGAAGATCAAAGCTTCCTCTCAACAGTATTCATGTTATTTTTACGTCAGATGACGATGAAAAAAGAGTTCTTGCCGAATTTAAGGGCGCAGATGAATATACTCCCCGTGAGTTTGCTCTTGAGGGAATAGCGGGAAAATGCAAGGTATCCTTTGTGTTCCTGCCGGGAAGCGATTTTGATTTCAAGTCATTCAGATTTGAGGTATGATATGGGATTTCTTTCCTAGGAAACGATACGCTTTATTCCAATAGCAGTATGCGGAGCAATCCTTCTTATTGCAGGGATAATTTATCTTATCGTACAGCATTTTAAGGATAAATGATAATACTAAAAATGCCCGTCATTTCGTTATTCTGCGAAATGACGGGCATTTTTGCTGTATGAACAGCTTTTCAAATTAGTCTTATAAAATCCTTTGAGGAATATCCGACGGTATCTCCGTATTTAACAATATACCAATTTCCGGTTTCGCCGTAAATGCTTACCTGACCGCCGTTGGGTATCTTTCCAGAAATATAGGACTGCGTTGAAGGATAGCTGCGGATATTCAGGTTTGAGCCGTCTGTTTCGGCAATACCTGTTCTTATGGGTCCCGGTTCGATAAAGGGGATTCCGAAATAATCGCACAGCGACTGTACCATTGTGCGTGCAATGCCTTCAAGATTGCTCTTGAGCCATGCCTCGTCTTCATAATTGTCGTGATAGCCAAGCTCGGCAAGGACTGAAACCGCTTTTGTCCGTGTGACCTCCGCAAGCGAAGTGGTCGGAATGGCTGAAACCTTTGTGGGAATAGGGTAGATAGTCTCAAGATTATTTGCAATGATTGTTGCAAGACGGCGGCTGTATTCGGAGTAGGGGGAGTAGTAAATTTCTATTCCCCTTGTTACATTAGCATACTGACCGCCTCCTGCGTTTGAATGAAGTGCAAGATGAACGTCGTACCAGCCGTTGTTTGAATCCTCGATAGCTCCGTTTACGTTTCTGGAGGGATCGTTTCTGGTGAAGCTTATGCCCGATGACAGCAAATACGGCTCCATTAGGTCGGCAAGCATATTCATATACTGTTCTTCGTTTCCCTCTGTTGCATATTTGTTCCATTCCTGCGTTGAGGGACTTAAAAAAACCTTCGGCACTTTGTATGACCACCTTTCGGAAGAATTATCCATAGGTCATATATATGCGCCGTTTGGGAAGTTTATACTAATCTTTTATCTACAGTTTGGTGAAAGATTAGTATCATACCTTCTGATCGGAGGCA
>CAZDJG010000244.1:0-2826 GCA_964505695.1 uncultured Ruminococcus sp. | reverse complement strand
CTGCAAGCAGATTCGGTGCAAAGGCGCAAGTCGTTCTTTGTTCGGTATTGCCTTAGACCTCCTCGGAAACTTACGAAGCACTGTCCGGCTTGCCCTTTTGCCGTCATGCTTTGCCAATTTTCCTTGCAATACAGCAAGTATTCCTGCAGAAAATTGGCTTTGCCTGACGACAAAATTGCTGCGCCATACAGCACTTTTCCAGTTTCCGAGGAGGTCTTTTTTATATTATCACATAAACGGTTATAAGTCAAGAAAAAATCCCGAAAAGCCGCTGACCCTACGGGATTTATGATTATGGGGTTCTCTATAAACCGGGACACGAGCAAAGCCTCGTCCATTGGTTCGGTCAGATGCAAGGCATCAGACCGCAGTAATACTTGCTGTCTTACAAGGTCTGATAACGAAGCAGATGACCGAACCAATAGAGGATTTGCCGTGAAGGAGGTTTATAGAGGTTCCCTTATGTATTCATGCGGCAGCTTTGGTATCTGCGTTTTCTCTGAGCAGCCGCCTTGTCTGAGGAATCTTGAAAAGGGCAAATGCGCCTATTCCCGTGAATATCATTTCAGGCAGCATATACGAGCCGTTGTAAAGCAGGCTGTAAAGGAACTCATTGTCCGTTGAGAATCCGTTCCACAGCTCGCCGTAGGAATGCCAGATAACGATACCGCTGAGAAAATGAAAAATAAATCTTATAAATATGGCAAGCACCGTTCCGCCGAGCCATCCTGCCGCTCCCTTGTTTCTGAATATTCCTGCAATTCCGAGAGCAGTGTATGCAAGGATATAGTCAATAAGTATGCAGGAAACAAGCATTACGGGAGTAAGTCCCCAGCCGAAAAGACCGTCAGTAATCCCCTGGAACAACTGGAAAAGCGACAAAACAAACGCCGCTGCGAGTCCTGCCTTAATGCCTCTTTTTATGCTGTAAACGGCAATGGGGAGCATTGAAAGCAGAGTGATTGAGCCTCCCCAGGGAAGCCTGTACACCCTTATGAAGCTCAGTACCGCCGCCAGCGCGACCATTACTGCACCCTCTGCGAGAATCTGTACCTTTGAGTTTTTCATGTTATTTCATTTCCTTTCGATTACTTTGCGATACATAGACCGGTACGCAGATAATTATCGCACAAAGCATCAAAAGACGGGTACACGCAAAAAAAGCGCATACCCGCAAGGCATACGCAAAAAAACACGAATAAACTCGCACAAAGCGGTTTTAAACGGCTTTTATCAAGCATATTTCCCTACGCCGGCATTACCCGTATCAGGTTCGGTCAGGACATCAATTTGCCCTATCTCAGCCGGAAAACATCCGACCCCCGTATTCGCAATATAATAATTATACAACAAATATCCGCATAATACAAGTATTCTTTTGGAAAACTTTGTATTATGCGGATATGAATGTTTATGCTCTTGTGACCTTATGGAATACCTTTTTGCCCTTTCTGACGATAATGCTTCCGTCAATTCCGATCAAAGCATTCGGGTCTGTTATCTTAACGTCGTCAACGGAAACTCCGCCCTGCTGAACAAGTCTTCTTGCCTCGCTCTTTGAAGGGCAGAGAGCAGTCCTGACAAGAAGGTCGAGAATGTTTATTCCGCCGTCAAGCTCTGCTGCGGGAATTTCGGTGGTAGGCATATCGTCGGTATTTCCGCTGCCGCCGAAAAGCTTTTTTGCAGCCTCAAGGCATTTATCCGCCTCGTCCCTGCCGTGGATAAGAGAGGTAAGCTCGTAAGCGAGTATCTCCTTAGCCTTGTTAAGCTCTGCACCCGTCATGGTGCGCTCCATCTCCTCTATCTGCTCAACGGGCAGGAAGGTAAGAAGCTTCAGGCACTTGATAACGTCATCATCTCCGACATTTCTCCAGTACTGGAAAAATTCGTATGGAGAGGTCTTTTCGGGGTCAAGCCATACAGCGCCCTTTTCGGTCTTGCCCATCTTCTTGCCCTCGGAATTGGTGAGCAGAGTGATGGTCATTGCGTGAGCGTCCTTTGCAAGCTTTTTCCTGATAAGCTCCGTGCCGCCCAGCATATTTGCCCACTGATCGTCACCGCCGAACTGCATATTGCAGCCGTATTTTTTGAAGAGCATATAAAAATCGTAGCTCTGCATTATCATGTAGTTAAATTCAAGGAACGTAAGTCCTCTTTCCATTCTCTGCTTGTAGCACTCAAATGTGAGCATTTTGTTTACCGAGAAGCAGGCACCCACCTCACGCAGAACATCAATATAGTTAAGATTTAAAAGCCAGTCGCCATTATTTACAAGTATGGCTCTGTCCTCGGAAAAATCGATAAACCGGCTCATCTGCTTTTTAAAGCACTGAACATTGTGATCGATGGTTTCCTTTGTCATCATCTTTCTCATGTCGGTCTTGCCGGACGGGTCGCCTATCATTGCAGTACCTCCGCCGATAAGAACGATAGGCTTGTTGCCTGCCATCTGAAGTCGTTTCATAAGACACAGCGCCATGAAATGTCCGACATGAAGGCTGTCGGCAGTGGGGTCGAAGCCGATGTAGAAGGTCGCCTTTCCGTTGTTTATCATCTCGCTGATCTCTTTTTCATCGGTGACCTGAGCGATAAGTCCCCGTCTTGTAAGCTCTTCGTATAAAGTCATGTTTTTATTCCTCCGCTGATCATTTGTTTTTCATAAGGGGTTCTCTATAAACCGGGACACGAGCAAAGCCTCGTCCATTGGTTCGGTCTGATGCAAGGCATCAGACCGCAGTAAGAATAGATCCTTACGGATCTGTTGTCTTACACGGTCTGATAACGAAGCAGATGACCGAACCAATAGAGGATTTGCCGTGAAGGAGG
>CAZDJG010000243.1:0-2834 GCA_964505695.1 uncultured Ruminococcus sp. | reverse complement strand
AATGGACGAGGCTTTGCTCGTGTCCCGGTTTATAGAGAACCCCTATAACAAATCTGTGCCTCTCGAAAGGATGATCGTATGTCCGATAAAAATGAGATGTATAAGAAGAAAACGGCGGATAAAAACAACCGCCCTAAGTTTCCGAAAAGAGCTGTCGTAACAGGAGGTATGCCCTACGGCAATAAGGCTCTTCACTTCGGTCATGTGGGCGGAGTTTTCGTTTTTGCCGACGTTTATGCGCGTTTTCTGCGGGACAGGATAGGAAAGGAAAACGTAATATTTGTTTCGGGAACGGACTGCTACGGTTCTCCCATTGCCGAGGGATACCGCAAGGCGTGCGCCGAGCAGGGTTTTACGGGAACTATCAGGGATTATGTACAGAAAAACCACGACGCACAGAAGAAGACCCTTGACGATTACGATATCAGTCTTGACCTTTTCGGTGCGTCCGCTCTGGGTGAAACTGCCGAGTGGCACAATAAAGTCTCCGACGCTTTTATCAGAAGGCTTTATGAACTGGGACACCTGAAAAAAATATCCACTGCGCAGTTTTACGACGAAAAGGCGCAGATGTTTTTAAACGGCAGGCAGGTAGTGGGCAAATGCCCCGTTCAGGGCTGCCAGTCTGAAAAAGGATATGCTGACGAGTGCGATCTGGGTCATCAGTATAATCCCATTAACCTTATCGATCCCAAAAGCACCCTTACGGGCGAAACTCCCGTTATGAAAGATGTTGTCAACTGGTATTTCAAGCTTCCCAATTACAATGAGCTGCTTAGAATTGCTGCCGATCTTATGGAAAAGCAGGATAATATCAGACCCGTTGTTACAAAGACGGTCAAGGAGTTTTTAGAGCCTCCCGTTATCTATATAATGAACGACTATATGGACGTTTACAGGGAGCTTGCTCCAATGATGGCTGAGCATGAGCTTATTGAAGAACCGAAAAAAACTTCCTTTACAGTTGTATTTAAGGAGCTTTCCGAAAGAGATGAGGCTTGCAGGCTTTTAAACGAGCGTCATGTGCGTTTCAGAGAGGGAAAGACCCTTGTTCCGTTCAGACTTACGGGAAATATTGATTGGGGTGTTCCCGCTCCCGAGCTTGAGGGTGAAAAGGGACTTACTGTCTGGGTATGGCCCGAATCACTGTGGGCGCCTATCTCCTTTACGGTGGCATACCTTGCCTCAAAGGGCAGGGATACCGAGGAATGGAGACAATACTGGTGCGACCCCGATGCAAAGGTGTATCAGTTTATCGGTCAGGATAATATTTATTTTTATTGCGTGGCTCAAACTGCGATGTGGCTTGCTTTTCAGGGCAAGACCCTTGAGGAGATGGATCCGGAGGATACAAAGGGACACCTTACGCTGTCAGTCCCTGTGGCAAACCATCATATACTTTTCCTTGACAAAAAGGCATCTTCAAGCGGTTCGGTAAAGCCTCCGATGGCTGCGGAGCTTCTCGACTTCTATACGGCAGAGCAGCTCAGGATGCACTGGCTGGGACTGGGACTCGGAATGAGGAGCGTAAGCTTTCAGCCAAAGCCCCTTAACCCGAATGCAAAGCCTGAGGACAGCGATCCTGTTACAAAGGAGGGTTTTCTCCTTTCAAACGTATTCAACAGGGTCATTCGCACCTGCTTTTACGATGTTCAGAAGTACTATGACGGCGTAATGCCCGTAGGCGGCGTTTCTGAGGATATCATTGCAGAGTCCGAAAAGGCAGTGCTTGAATACGAAAGATTTATGTATAAGACCGAGTTTCATCAGGTGACATATGTTCTTGATTCATATATCCGCAAAGCAAGCAAGTATATGGCAAAGGCAAAGAGCGAGGCGGACAAGTCAGATGACGATTCTCTCCGCCGCCGTTTCCTTATCGATACTTTCCATATGATAAAAACCGCCGCAGTTCTGCTGCATCCGCTTGCGCCGAGAGGAACGGAAATGATCAGGGAATATATGGATCTTGACGAATCGCTGTGGAGCTGGGATCATATTTTTGACACCCTCGAAACCATCTGCGGCTGCGATAAAAAGCTTAAATTCCTTGAACCGAAGGTAGACTTTTTCAAGCGCCACCCATCGCAATTCAGATCGGAATGACCTGCTGTTGTTGGATTGGTGAATTTTGCAGTAATATTACTTTGAATTTATATGCACATAATGTATTGATTTATTTTTGTATAATATAGTATAATTATAATGTGACTATACGGCGCAGAATCTTCTTCAAGGATTCTGCGCAAAAAATTTGAATACGGATGTGAATATTCTTGAGCAGCAAAAAGAAAAAAAATCCCCAAGCGCCTGTTTCAGCCCCCAAAAATGAGCAGGCACAAAATGATACGGCTCAGAGCGTTTCTCAGACGGAAAATGCCCCAAAAGAAACGGATAAGCAAGAAAAAGCGTCCGTTTCAGAGCCTGAAAATATACAGGAAAAGAAGATCGACGAGGAAAATATTCCCGTTCAGAGCCTGAGCGAGATGCTTGCTTTTGCCCGTGAAGCCGAGGCTGAGTCAGAGGCGGAGGAGGGCATGGAAAATACTGCCGCTTTGCCGGAGAAAAAAGAGCCTGAGCAGGAAAACAAACCCTCCGGACAGGAAAATAAGCCGTCACCGGTGCTTGAAAAGCCTGTAAAGCAGCCCTCGGGTCCTCCGATCACTGCCGAAGAGGCTGCCGCAAGAGCGGAATCGGAGGACGCGCTTGACAGGGATCTTGAAAACGCCCGCCGCAAAAAGCTTAAAGAAGAGGCATATTTGAAGTACCAGCGCGAAATGGAGGCAAAAAGAGAAGCAGAAAGGGACATGGCGGAAAGATTGATAAAGGGTGGC
>CAZDJG010000242.1:0-2880 GCA_964505695.1 uncultured Ruminococcus sp. | reverse complement strand
ATGACCGAACCAATAGAGGATTTGCCGTGAAGGAGGTTTATAGAGGTTCCCTATACAAAGCAAAAAGGCTCCCGTCACAAGGCGGGAGCCTCTCATCATCAAAAAAATATCATTCGTCCACAACACAAGTGCCCTTGTTGTCAATGTGCATTTCCCTGACCTCCCATGAGTTTAGCCCCATATTGTCAAGGGCAAAGCGCATTTTTCCGCTGAAATACTTGTTTCCGGCGTCAACGATAGTCATAAGAGTGGGACCTGCGCCGCTTAAATACGCAGCATATGCTCCGTTTGTATAAGCGATATCGAAAATATCCCTTGCATGAGGTATAAGCTCCATGCGATAAGGCTGATGGAGCTTATCATGAACCGCCGTGCGCAGATTTTCATATTTTCCCGTAAGCAGCGAGGCGGAAAAAAGAGCCGCCCTCGAAAGATTATAAACAGCGTCGGAATGCGCTATCTCCTTAGGCAGACACGCCCTCGCCTTTTCGGTTTTAAGCTCGAAATCCGGTATCACGGCAATGAATTTCAGGGTAGTGAAAACCTCCTGCTTTACCCAGTGAACCTTTTTGCCGTCGAAAACCGCCGTTACTATCCCGCCAAGCAGAGCAGGAGCGGTATTGTCGGGGTGACCCTCTATCTGAGCGGAAAGATCCACCGCTTCGTCAAGGCTCAGAGGATCGCCCATAAGCCTGTTTGCACCCACAAGTCCTGCAATTATGCAGGCGCTGGAGCTGCCCAGCCCTCTTGCCATGGGGATATGGTTGGTCTGCTCAACAGTAAGCCCCCTGAAATCCCTTCCGCATATCTCGTAAACAGTCTTTGCCGTGCGGTAGATAAGATTGGTTTCGTCTGCGGGGATATCCGTACCGTCAAGGGAGCGTATACGGCAGCCGTCCGACTCCTCCATATTGACATAGTTATAATAGCTCAGCGCAAGTCCCAGCGCATCAAAGCCGGCTCCGAGGTTAGCGCTGGTTGCGGGAATTTTCAGCCTGATCATATTTGTATGCGTTCCTTTCAGCAGGGGGCAGGATCACATTTCAAGAAGTCTTATTCTGCCCAGTACCCTTCCGCCAAGCTTTTCAAGCTTTTCATCTATCGACCTTTCCTTTTCGGGAGCGGTGATAAACGCAAGCTCACCGGCGGGCTGATCTTCTCTTGAAAGATACTCTGCGCCGCCGAAAAGGCCGGAAACTGCGCTCTTGTCTGCGCCGCTTGTGCGGACATACATACGGACCTCTGCTTCTCTGTGATCGGCAATAAATCCGTTGTCGGAGGAATCCTCCCAGAGTCCCGAAACAATGGTGCAGCTATGCTTTGCACAGTCAATGACATCTCCCAGTACCGCGCTGGCTGTGGGCAGCTTTCCCGCTCCCCTGCCGTAAAACATTATCCTGTCAAATCCGTCGCCGCATACCATTATGCCGTTGAATACATCGTCAATGGACGACAAAGGACAGTCGCTGCATATAAGTCTCGGAGCGACCATAGGAAGTATCCTGCCGTCCTCAAGCTTTTTTACCGAGCCGATAAGCTTTACCGAGCCGCCCCAGTTCCGGGCATACTGAGCGTCCTCAAGCGTAAGACCCGTAATTCCCTCGCAGTGTACCCAATCGGGATATACATGTCTGCCGCAGACAAGAGAGGAAAGAATGCATATCTTCCGGCAGGCATCGGCGCCCTCAACGTCGGCGGAGGGGTTCTTTTCGGCGTATCCGAGCCGCTGAGCCATTGCAAGAGCGTCCTCAAAGGACATTTTTTCAGTGATCATCTTTGTGAGTATAAAGTTTGTGGTGCCGTTGAGAATACCCGCTATTTCGGTGATATCGTTTGCGGCAAGGCAGCTTCTTAAAGGTCTGATAATGGGGATAGCTCCTCCCGTGGAAGCCTCGAACATAAAGTTGCAGTTATGCTCCTTTGCGGCTCTGAGCAGCTCCGCGCCTTTTTTTGCCACAAGCTCCTTGTTTGAGGTGCAGACGCTCTTGCCCTTGTTAAGGCAGGCGAGAACGAAGTCATAGGCAGGGTGAACGCCTCCCATTACCTCGGCAACCACAGTTACCTCATCGTCGTTGAGAATATCATTGATATCCTTTGTGAACTTATCCGAATAGGGCAGACCGGGGAAATCCCTGATATCAAGGATATATTTGAGATCAAGGTCTACAGCCGATCTTTTATTGATCATTTCCTTATTTTTCAAAAACAGCTCGACCGTACCCGAGCCTACAACACCGTGTCCCAAAACTGCAAATTTTGACATAAAATAAACTCCTTAAAAATGTGATTATACTAATCTTCGTCTGAACGGAGATTAGTATTACTCTTCCGAGATAAGACGAACCTCCACAACTCCTCCGACCCGCATTACCTCCCTGCGAAGATCCGAACCGTCCATAGGCGCTCCGGAAAGCTTGACGGTAACAGTGACCGCCGCCGCACCGTCTATAGGAACGCTCTGATTTAGGGTGAGGATATTTGCCGAGCATTTATGCAGACAGGCAAGCACTGCCGAAAGCACTCCGGGCATATCCTTCAGAACAGCATACAGCGAAACAGTTCTTCCCGTAAGCTTCTCCTCATAGGTATAAACGCTGTCCCGATACTTGTAAAATGCGCTTCTTGAAATATCCGCCCTTTTGCAGGCGGATGCGGAACTTTTTTCTTCACCGCAGGCAAGCAGCCGCTTGACCTCCATAACCTTGAGAAAAACCTCAGGCAGGACACTGCAGCTTACCACTGCATATTTTGCTCCGCTCTTTGCGGCAGGAAGCGATTCTTCTTCGGTTTTATCACTTGACATTTACAATTCAACTCCATAAATGCTTTTAGGGGTTCTCTATAAACCGGGACACGAGCAAAGCCTCGTCCATTGGTTCG
>CAZDJG010000241.1:0-2894 GCA_964505695.1 uncultured Ruminococcus sp. | reverse complement strand
TTCAATGGATGTCCTTGCTTTTAAGATACTTTCGCATATCATTGGAAACATCGGAACAGGCGTATTCATCAATGCGTCACCCGCATAGAGATCCAGTCCCACGGAGCTTTTGCACAAAATGCCTATAGAACCCTTTGTATGTCCCTCAAGGTTTACAATGACCCCGTCGATGCCATAGGGTTCAAGATCCGTACCCTCCTCCGCAAATATCTTCGGATCAAAATAATTCATGTGCATATGCATGATCATCTCATTCTGATTTTTCAGCAGATGCCCCAAAGGATTGGTTATGTAGAACGGTCTTGCGGAGTTATCCCTTGCTATCCGCATATCGTAAGGACTTATCATCACGGGAGCACTGTACAGCTTAGAAAAATATCCTGCATTCTGGATATGATCCCCATGACCGTGGGTAAGGATTATCAGCTTAATATCATAATTCAGAAGCCATGTTTCAATATGATCTCTGTACTCTTCCCTGCCGGTATCAACAAGAATATCCCCTTTTGTACCTCTTATGACATAACAGTTTACTCCTCCGCAGCATATCATATTAAGATTTTCGTACATTATCAAAGCTGACCGACCTCCGTATTTTCCCAGATATAATCAAAGATCTCCCGTATACGACCGGTTTCTCCGCAAAGATAAAGATATCCGAAAAGCGCTTCAAGGGAAGTTGCCTTGTGATATTCTACATGATTTGAACTTTTGGGAACGCTGCCAGAACTGCATGAAGCGTTTCTGCCTCTTTTCATTACAGCCGTTTCGTCCTCAGAAAGCATAGGCTCTATAAGAATTGCTGCTCTCGCCTGATAATTTGCACGAACTCTTTCAACAGAAGCGTTATGCAGCTTCTTCACAGGCATATTCGCCGCTGTCACAAGCTTTTCTCTAACAAGCTGCCCATATACAGCATCGCCCATAAACGCAAGAGCAAGAGGACTGTACTGATTGACCTGATGCTTTTCTATAAGTAACTACCGTCCTTTCATTCTTATGTAGGGTCGGGGACTGTATGAATGACGCTGTGATCTCTGAAATGAAATAACAGCTCAATTAACCCTTTATGATAAGGAATAAACAGCCCCTCATCGATCATTGACTTTATTTCGTCTGCATTAGACCATTTGACCCGCTGTACCTCCTCATACTGAAGATGCAGTCCGGAAATATCCATATCCCTGCTTACCGTATAAAAATCATCAAAGCCGCCGTCAAAATCAACGCTTATCGTCCGTCTCATCTCTGACGGAGAAAGCACAAGACCGATTTCCTCTGAGGTTTCTCTTACAGCCGCCGCTATGCTTGTATCACCTGCAACGGCACTGCCGCCTACGGATATATCCCACATATTGCTCCAGCCTGTTTTAAACGGCTGCCTTTGCTGAATAAGCATTTCACCCTTTGAATTGAAAATGCATACATGAACAACAAGATGATAGTCACCTTTTTTTATCGGCTCGTTTCTTCTCATTGTTCTGCCTGTTTTGTTTCGGTTTTCGTCATAAATATCCCAAAGCTCCAAAATGATCACCTCAAGTATTATCAGAATACAAAATTAAACTCAAAACCGAAGATATTGACAGTGTCGCCCTCTTCAATGCCCATCTGCTCAAGCTTGTCGATTATCCCTGTATTCCTGAGAACTCTCTGGAAATACTGGAGAGATGCATAATCCTCCATATCTACAGTACGCATAATATGCTCAAGCCATGGTGCCTCAACATAAAATACTGCGTCATCTCCCCTTGTTATCTCAAAACGCTCACCCATACCTGCCTGCTCGTCAAGCTCAGCCTGGGTGGGAGCCTCAGCTTCATATTCCTTGATGGGGGGAAGCTTTTCAAGCTCTCTTGCAGCAGCGGCAATAAGCTCCTTTGTACCCATAGTGGTAGCGGCGGATATCTCATACATATCTATTCCCTTGGAACGGACAAACTCTCTGAATCCGTTTATCTGTTCGGGGGATGCCATATCGCACTTATTTGCAGCAACGATCTGAGGCCTTTCGGCAAGCTCCTCGGAAAAATTCCTGAGTTCGCGGTTTATTATCTCAAAATCCTCCTTGGGATCTCTCCCCTCGCTGCCCGAAACATCTATAACATGGATTATAAGACGGCAGCGGTCAACATGACGAAGAAATTCGTGACCCAGTCCGACGCCCTCCGACGCACCTTCAATAAGTCCGGGGATATCCGCCATTACAAATGATTTTCCCTCTTCAAGCTTAATGACACCCAAAACGGGAGTAAGTGTTGTAAAATGGTAATTTGCGATTTTAGGCTTTGCGGCAGATACAACGGAAATAAGAGTGGATTTTCCTACATTCGGAAATCCCACAAGTCCCACGTCCGCAAGGAGCTTTAATTCAAGTGTGACCTCAAATTCCTCTCCGAGGAAACCGGGCTTGGAAAATTTCGGTATCTGTCTTGTGGGCGTTGCAAATCTTGCATTGCCCTTGCCGCCTTTGCCGCCATGCGCAAGCACCTTAGGCTCGTCCGAGGACATATCTGCCATGACCCTGCCTGACGACGCTTCCCTTATAACAGTTCCTCTCGGCACTTTAATTATCAAATCGGGAGCATTTTTTCCCGTACAGTTTCTTGACGAGCCGTTCTGCCCTCTCTCGGCAGTAAATTTTCTTTTATATCTAAAATCTATCAGCGTAGATATGCTGTCATCAACAGCAAAAACAATATCGCCGCCCTTGCCGCCGTCTCCGCCGTCGGGGCCGCCTGCCGCAACATATTTTTCACGGTGGAAAGAAACTGCACCATCTCCGCCGTCCCCTGCCTTAATTTTGATGACTGCCTTATCTACGAACATTTTATTTCTCCTTCTGCCGAAAATAATAACAATGCAATAATATTTATTATACCACTTAAACATCT
>CAZDJG010000240.1:0-2963 GCA_964505695.1 uncultured Ruminococcus sp. | reverse complement strand
GCAGAGCTACCAATACTTGTAACGCTGTCGGGAATGGTAATACTGGTCAGACCGGTGCAATTGTAAAATGCAGCGTAATCAATACTTGTAACGCTGTCGGGAATTGAGTATGTTTTACTTTCTTTACCGGAAGGATATGTTACAAGTTCTGTCATATCCTTATTAAATAATACTCCGTCTTCACTTGTATATGATGGATTATTTGTATTAACGTCAATGTCAGTCAGGCTGGTGCAGTTACAAAATGCATTGCCACCAATCTCTGTAACGCTGTCGGGAATGATAATCTTTGTCAGACCGGTGCAGTTGTCAAATGCATCGCCATAAATTTCTGTAACGCTGGCGGGAATGGTAATGCTTGTCAGACCGGTGCATTTAAAAAATGTATAGTAATCAATTCTTGTAACGCTGTTGGGAATGGTAATACTGGTCAGACCGGAGCAATTGTAAAATGCAGAGCTACCAATACTTGTAACGCTGTCGGGAATGGTAATACTGGTCAGACCGGAGCAATCGTAAAATGCAGAGCTACCAATACTTGTAACGCTGTCGGGAATGGTAATGCTGGTCAGGCTGGTGCAGTTGGAAAACGCTTTGTCACCAATCTTTGTAACGCTATACCCATCTATTTTATCGGGGATAACAACCACGGATTTTTCTCCGTTATATTTAGTAATTGTGCAGCTGACACCGTCACTGTTTATAATGTATTCATAATCATCGCAGGTATAGGTATCGCTTTCCTGTACCTCTGTTTCGGCATAATCGTCCGAATCAAACAGGTTTTCCGCGGGAAAACCTCCGGCATCATTTTCCTCCGCCGACACAACAGGAATTGCAGACAGCATTACTGCCGCCGCAGCGGCAATTGAAAACGCCCTGCCGAAAAAAGTTTTTTTCATATCCATTCTCCTATCATGAAAATTATACAGAAAATCCTCTTATAAGGAAGCTTTTTCTGTTATTTCTTATTATATAGCAGATTTTTCTGTTTGTCAAGTAGAATTTCTGCCTGACAGGTTGTTTTTATTTATCAAATATGCTGATACTATATAAGAGAGAGGTGATAAAAATGACCATAGATTATAAGGAAATAGGCAGAAGAATGGCTAAAAGACGCAGAGAACTGGGACTTAAGCAGTACGAGGTCTGCGAAATGATCGACGTGAATTATAAGTATATCTCAAACCTTGAAACGGGACGTTCCGCACCCAGTCTTGAGATGATAATGAAGCTGTGCGGAGCATTGCAGACTACCCCCGATTACCTGCTGCTGGGGTCGGACAGAACGTCAGTTATCACCGACAGCCAGCTCACCGACAAACTTGGCAGGCTCGACAGCAAAAAAAAGCTGATAATAAACGGTATTATCGATGTTTTGGATAATTATTCCTGATATTCATGTTTTTCCCTCTTACAGCGCCGAAAATCTCTTTTATACCCATAAAAACAACAAAAGCACTGAAGCATTTTCCGAGAGCCTCCGATCCGATATGTCCTGCGGCAAACGCTCCGATACAGGCAGCGGCAGCGCCCGATAATACCGACGGCAAAAGCGTTTTAAGGTCGATAAGGCCGTTTTTTTTATGCACAAATACCGAAAATGCGGCTATGGGAAGAAAAAATATAAGATTTATCCCCTGAGCATCAAGCTGATCTGCTCCCATAACGGCAGTCAGCCAGATAATGAGAATCATTCCCCCTCCCACGCCCATCGAGGCGAGAAGTCCTGCGGCAAGGGCGGCAAGCCATGTAAGAAAGGTCATATTAAAAGTCCCCTCCCTCCCGCAATTATCAGAAGAATTCCGAATACCGCCGAAAGAATACGCGGCGATATTTTTTTCATAAATCTTGTTCCCGCAAATGCGCCTATCAGTCCGGGAATTATAAGCGTAAGACCCTTTGTAAGCTCCGCTCCCATGCTGTGATAAAAAAACACGGAAACAGCCGACAAGGGAAGCGTCACCGCAAGAGAACAGGCATGAGCCTTTTTGGTTTCAAGACCCGCTCTTTTGAGCAGCGGAACGGCGATTATCCCGCCTCCCGAACCGAAAAAGCCGTTTGCAAGTCCTGTGACTGCGCCCAGAGCAGCCATTTTTATCTTATCCTTCAAAAAAATCCCTCCCCCCGTAGTTTCTGCACGGGGAGAGGGATTATTCATTGTATTTAAGGAACCACTGATTAAATCAGTGATTCCTTAATCTTCAAACGGATATCCTTCTATCATTTTTCTTATCTGCTGCATATGGTAATCGGTGGCGTTTATGATCTCGGCGCACTTTTTAAGCTCGGCGGCAATATCCTCATGATTTGAAATATCCTTTTTATATCTGAGCTTATGATCAAGGCTTGCCCAGAAGTCCATAGCCATAGTCCTGAGCTGAACCTCCACCTTCATATTTCTCTTGCCGGAGGCGAAAAATACGGGAATTTCAACAATAAGGTGCAGACTTCTGTAGCCGTTGGGCTTTGGGGAAACGATATAGTCCTTTGTGCGTATCAAAGTTATATCGTCCTGGGAAATAAGCTGGTCGGCAATTTTATAGATATCGTCGGGAAAGGAGCATATCACCCTTATCCCCGCAATATCGAAAAGCTCACGCTCTATCACCTCGGTATATTCCTCTGCCATGAGCATATCGGAGGAAATCCCCTTGCGGTCAAGCTTTTCTATAATGCTTCTTGGAGTCTTGATCCTTGATTTTATTGATTCAATGGGGTTGCGGTCGTAATTGAGCTTAAATTCGTCGTTTAAAACCTGAAGCTTTGTTTCTACCTCCCTGAGCGCACAGCCGTAACAGGTCATAAGAGTAAGAAAGGGACGGCTGCCGTCAAGCAGGGATATAATATCGGAGGTACTCATATTTTTAAGGATTTCCGTATTCATTTCAATTCTCCGTTTCAAGCCTGTATTTCATTAGGGAACCTCTAGAAACCGGTTTGAAAAGAGAAAATGGGTGGAG
>CAZDJG010000239.1:0-2981 GCA_964505695.1 uncultured Ruminococcus sp. | reverse complement strand
GATGACCGAACCAATAGAGGATTTGCCGTGAAGGAGGTTTATAGAGGTTCCCAGAAAGGAAAATACCATGAATACCGAAAAAATACTTGATTGGAATGAATACATAAAAAAATCGGCGGAAACCGTTTCCGAGGGTATCGTTATGCTCAAAAACGACAACGGCGCACTCCCCCTTAAAAAAGGGGAAGATGTCGCAGTTTTCGGAAGGATACAGCTCAATTACTACAAAAGCGGAACAGGTTCCGGCGGACTTGTAAACGTTACAAGAGTCGTGGGTATAACGGACGGTCTTATCGAAAGCGGAGAAGTCAGGGTAAATGAAGAGCTTCTGAACGTTTATAAAAAATGGACTGAAGAAAATCCCTACGATATAGGCGAGGGCTGGGGCAGCGAGCCTTGGTCGCAAAAGGAAATGCCTGTTGACAGCGAGCTTGCGGAAAAAATATCCCGCACCTGCGATGCTGCGGTCGCAGTCATCGGAAGAACGGCAGGAGAAGAACAGGACAGCCGCCCCGAAAAGGGATCGTATTTTCTCAGCGACGGTGAGAAGGATATGCTCAGAACAGTAAGAAATCATTTCAGAAGGCTTATTGTTGTTCTTAACGTGAGCGGAATAATCGACATGAACTTTGTAAACGAGATAAACCCCGACGCTGTCTTATATGTATGGCAGGGAGGTATGGTCGGCGGCATCGGCACAGCCGACGTTCTCACAGGCAAGGTATCTCCGTCGGGAAAAACGCCCGACACCATTGCATATTCTGTTTCAGACTATCCCTCCCACAAAAATTTCAGCAGCACGGAAAGAAACTTCTACTGCGAGGATATTTACGTGGGCTACAGATATTTTGAAACATTTGCCCCAGAAAGGGTAATGTATCCATTCGGGTTCGGTCTTTCCTATACCGAATTTGATGCCCATGCGTTAAATTGCAGTCTTGAGGAAGATAATATACACATTGAAATACAGGTTGAAAACAAAGGCAGCTTTTCAGGAAAAGAGGTAATTCAGCTCTACTGCGGCGCACCTCACGGAAGTCTCGGAAAGCCTGCAAAAGCGCTTTGCGCATACGAAAAAACAAAGCTGCTCAGTCCCGCGGAGAAACAAACACTTTCCTTTGATATAAATGTAGGAGAGCTTTCGTCCTATGACGATTCGGGTGCGACGGGCAACAAAAGCTGCTTTGTTCTTGAAAAGGGCGAGTACATCATCTATGCGGGCACTGATGTAAGGAGCGCACAAAAGGTATTTTCATTTGATGTTCCAGAAACAAGAGTCGTGCGCCGTCTTACGCAAGCACTTGCTCCCGTTCTCCCCTTCAAGAGAATAAAGCCGTTTGCTTCGGGAGATAAATACGTTATCGCTGCAGAGGACGTTCCCGTATCGGAAACGGATGAGAATAAGCGCAGAAAAGAAAATCTCCCCACTGAAATAGAATTTACGGGAAATAAGGGCATTAAGCTTGCAGATGTAAAAAGCGGAAAAAATACCATGTCCGAATTTATCGCACAGCTTTCCGACTACGACCTTTCCTGCATTATACGGGGAGAGGGAATGGGCAGTCCAAAGGTAACTGCAGGAACTGCATCGGCATTCGGCGGAGTTTCAAAGGAGCTTGCCGATATGGGCATACCCTGCGCCTGCTGCTCGGACGGTCCTTCAGGAATGCGCCTTGACTGCGGCACAACGGCATTCAGCCTTCCTAACGGCACACTACTTGCCTCCACATTTAACCGCAGCCTGTTAACGGAGCTTTTTGCATTTATGGGACGGGAAATGTCCGCAAACAAGGTAGACTGCCTGCTGGGTCCCGGCATGAATATTCACCGTCACCCTCTGAACGGCAGAAACTTTGAATATTTCTCAGAGGATCCGTATCTTACGGGAACAATGGCGGCGGCTCAGCTTAAAGGACTTCACTCGGAGGGTGTTACGGGAACGATAAAACACTTCTGCGCAAACAATCAGGAAACGGGCAGACATACCATAGACTCCGTTGTTTCGGAAAGAGCACTCAGAGAAATCTATCTCAGGGGCTTTGAAATTGCGGTCAGAGAGGGCGGCGCACAGACGATAATGACCTCCTACGGCTCGGTGAACGGTCTGTGGACAGCAGGAAACTACGACCTCAACACGACCATACTCAGAAACGAGTGGGGCTATAAGGGTGTTGTAATGACCGACTGGTGGGCAAATATCAACGAAAGGGGCAAGCCTGCGGACAAGTCGGATTTTGCCGCAATGGCAAGGGCGCAGAACGATCTTTACATGGTCTGCGCAGACGGAGCAAGCAACAGCGACAATACTCTTTCCTCACTTGAAAAGGGTACTCTGGAAAGGTGCGAGCTGCAAAGAAATGCGGCAAATATCTGCACGTTCCTTATGGGTACTCATGCCATGGATCGTATATGCGGAAATGAGACTGCGGTCAGGATAATAAACCGCCCCGATAACAGTGACGGCTCAGATGAGCAGGAGGTCGCATTCTATAAGGTTGACGGCGATACGGAGTTTCTTCCCGAAAATATCTGCACCGACAGAGGCAAAAGCTGCCGTTTTGCAGTTGATGTTTCCCCTCTCGGACTTTACAGGATAATAATCACTGCAAGTTCGGAGCAGAGCGAGCTGGCACAGCTTCCTGTCACCGTTTTCAGCATGGGAACGCCTGTTGCCACCCTTACATGGAACGGCACGGAAGGAAAGTCCGTTTCTCTTGAATGCTCCACAAACTGCTTTTCGAGATATACTTCTATACGGCTTTATTTCGCACAAAGCGGACTTAAAATACACAGCATAAGATTTGTTCTTGCCAAAGGCTGATAAGAGGCTTCCCGTTGTGCATTTGAAGAGGGCTGTTGCAGCAGGAAATTCTTGCAGCAACAGCCCTTAATTCATCACCATAAATAAAATCAATACAAAACGGTGAGTTATCACCGCTTACGCGGTTCGGAAAAAACGCACTGACGTGCTCTTTTCCGAA
>CAZDJG010000238.1:0-3049 GCA_964505695.1 uncultured Ruminococcus sp. | reverse complement strand
CGACGCACTCCACCCATTTTCTCTTTTCAAACCGGTTTCTAGAGGTTCCCTTATAAAATTATCCGTAGATCTCGGATTTATTTATCAGAGTAATGCCGCCGTTTCTGAGCACTTGTGCGGCAGCCTCATTGTCGCTTACACGGATAACGAAATCAGCATTTCCGGCGGATTTTCCCGTAACGGCGTAAAGATACTTGATATTAACGCCGCTTTTTTTCAGCAAGTCCATTGCGCTGTAAAGTGCGCCGGGCTTATCGGAAACGGAAAAGGCAAGGACCTCTGTGATATTTGCGGTAAATGAATTTTCTTTAAGCAGCGAAAGAGCCTTTTCGGGATCGTTCACAATAAGGCGGATAATTCCGAAATCAGCCGTATCTGCTACGGTGAGAGCCTTGATATCAATATTCTCCATGCCGAGAAGATCCATTACGTCGGCAAGCCTGCCTGTTTTGTTTTCCACAAAAACCGAGATCTGTTCCACAAACATATTCTGCACTTCCTTTCGATCTATTTTGAAAACTTATTTTTTATAGCACGCTTGTCGTTTACTCTGACAGCTTTTCCTACAGAACGTGCAAGGGTCTTGGGTTCTACAAGCTTGACAGTCACGCCTACTCCGATCGCCGAATCTATAGCAGCCTTGACCTTTTTCTTATATTTTTCAAGGGTCTTGACCTCATCTCCGAACATATCCTCGCGTGTTTCGATCTGTACCTCCAATGTATCGAGATTGTTCACACGGTCTACCTCAAGGAAATAGTTGGTAGCCTTGTTGTCAACGCTGAGAAGAGCCGATTCGATCTGTGAAGGGAATACGTTTACGCCTCTGATAATAAGCATATCGTCAGTCCTGCCCTGGGGCTTGAGCATTCTTACAAGAGTTCTTCCGCACTCGCATTTGTCGTAAACAAGCGTTGCAATATCCCTTGTTCTGTATCGGATAAGAGGAAGAGCCTCCTTGGTAATGCAGGTGAATACCAGCTCGCCCTGCTGTCCCGCAGGAAGTACTTCAAGTGTATCCGGGTCGATTATCTCAGGTATAAAGTGATCCTCGCAGATATGCATACCGCACTGACACTGACATTCACATGAAACCGAGGGTCCCATGATCTCGGACAGACCGTAGATGTCATACGCTTTAAGACCAAGACCTGCCTCGATCTCGTGCCGCATTTCCTCAGTCCACGGCTCGGCTCCGAACAGACCTGCCTTGAGCTTAAATTCCTCCTTGCCGATATTGTTTTCCTTCATAAGCTCTATAAGGCTTATTGCGTAGGAGGGAGTCATACAGATGATGGTAGAGCCGAAATCCCTGAACATCTGAAGCTGCCTCATGCTGTTTCCTGCGGAGGCGGGAACAGCGGTAGCACCCAGCTTTTCGGCGCCGTAGTGCATACCCAGACCGCCTGTAAAAAGTCCGTAGCCGTAAGAAACATGGACGAAATCGTCCTTTGTTCCGCCGACTGCAGCAAGGGCTCTTGCAGCGCATTCCGCCCATACGTCCACGTCGTGCGCGGTGTAGCCTACGACCGTCTGCTTACCTGTAGTGCCTGAGCTTGCATGGATACGGACAACGTTCTTCATAGGAGCGGCAAACATTCCGTAGGGATAATTGTTGCGGAGATCCTGCTTTACGGTAAAGGGCAGCCTGTGCAGGTCGGCAATGCTTTTTATATCCTCCGGTCTTACGCCTGCCTCGTCCATTTTTTTGCGGTAGGGAAGAACATTTTCGTAGACACGTCTGATAGTCTTTGAGAGCCGATAGGACTGAAGTGCCTCAAGCTCACTTCGGGGGGCGCATTCGATTTCGGGCATATAATAGTTCATCGGATTTTCCTCTTTTCTGTATACATTATTATTTATTCCGTATTTCTGCCAAGGGAAAAAGCTTTTTTATTTACTTCGAGAACCTTCGGAGGAACGCATTGTTCAAGAGCCTTTATCCACACGTCCTCGCCGAAGTCAAAGAAATGCGAAATGACTCCCATCAGAACAACATTTACAGCCTTGCTTGTGCCTGCCTGCTCGGCAAGCTTCAAAGCGTCAGCGGCAGTTACATTCACACCAAGCTCTTTCAGATTTTCGACTATTTTTTCGGGGTATGCGGCTGCTCCCGTAATAACAGGCATCGGCTCGATCTCCTGGGTGTTCATTACAAGTCTACTGCCTTTTTTAAGGTATGATACCCATCTTGCTGCCTCAAGAGCCTCAAATGAAACAATAAGATCTGCCTGACCCTTTTCGATAACAGGGGAGTACACCTTGTCGCCGTACCGTATATATGTAACTACCGAGCCGCCTCTCTGGGACATTCCGTGGACCTCACTCATCTTTACGTCGCAGCCCTGAGAAAGCAGAACATTTCCGAGAATACGGCTTGCAAGCAGCGTTCCCTGTCCGCCCACGCCCACAAGCATGATAGATTTGGTTTCCATAAAAAATTCTCCTTAAAAGTTATTTCTTAAAAAGCTTTATGCAGGCTGCAACAGCGCCTATAGCGGCAAATATGCAGCTTTTGACAAGAGATGCGAGAAAATTGTACTTTATATCAAGGTCATCGGCAATACTGCCGAAATTCAGAAAGCAGTCAGAAAATGTAACTTCCTCCGGATACAGCAGGTCTGCCAATTCCCAAGATCATATCACCCTTTCACAAAGGTAAGCCGCCGCAGCCATAACAATGACGCACACAAGCAAGGCAGCCTCTGTGTTCATCTGTCTGCTTTTTCGTGTCATAAAGTCACAGGCATACAGCTCGCCCGGCATCATGAAAAATCCGCATATCGCCGCTGCATATCCCGCTTTCCCCAGGACTATCCACAGTATCATTGACGGTACGGAGCCGAGGATTGCGCCTATGACTGCCTTGAACATCGTAAGCGCGGCGGATTCGTCCCGCTCTGATCCGGTGTCCGTAACAGGAGCGGGGTTTTCCTCGTCAAAAAGTCCGTGTCCTTTTTTCTCGCCTGTCATTTTATCAGTCTCATAAGCGGTATTTTTTATGGGGTTCTCTATAAACCGGGACACGAGCAAAGCCTCGTCCATTGGT
>CAZDJG010000237.1:0-3073 GCA_964505695.1 uncultured Ruminococcus sp. | reverse complement strand
CAGATGATCGAACCAATAGAGGATTTGCCGTGAAGGAGGTTTATAGAGGTTCCCTTATCACACTTTTCTTACCGTATGGAAAATCAGATAAAGGAACACAAAAACAAAATTATACAGAAGTATATTTGTCACCGTAAGCTCCTCCATTGACTGAAGCAGTACAAGCGCCAGAGTGAGCAGTATTCCCAGCAGTATTTCCGCCGCCTGCATTGCAATTCCCGCAGAGATTGTACCTCTCAGCCTGTTCGAGCCTATGATAAGCTGAACAAAGGAGG
Source organism: uncultured Ruminococcus sp. (assembly GCA_964505695.1). Lineage (GTDB taxonomy): Bacteria > Bacillota > Clostridia > Oscillospirales > Ruminococcaceae > Huintestinicola. Next base: position 2,798 of record CAZDJG010000237.1, on the reverse strand, counting down.
CAAATCTTCCGGAACAGGCAAGTGTGGCGCTGCGCTTTGCGGAATATTCCGTAGTCTTTTCATAGTCGCTGTGAAGTCTGAATGGGATAAGCTTGAACAGCGCGGGAGTTACCTCAAAAAGCTCCGACAGACGGTGAACGGAAAGCATGGAGTCCACAGAGCGTATCATTACGGCAATTCCGCTTCTTTCCAGCTCCTTGAGAGCGGATTTTATCTGATAGGAGGGGGTAAGCTCGATAATGAACATTGCCGAAAGCTGACCGGAAATGGAGAGATAAACGGCGATCCTGTCGCTGCCTGTATATTCCTTTTCCTTAGCGACAGAGGGCAGACCCTCAATGCTGTGGTTCTGCATAAGCTCCCTGTTTCCGAGAAGGACACGCTTGTTGTTTATCCAGCCGCACAGACCCATTGAATCCTCATAAATATAGCTTTCAACAGGATTGAGCATTTCCGTTTTTCCGACGATTATGTCATAAAACATATTTTTCAGCACACTGCCCGACTGGCTTGTAAGGCTTGCTGCCTCCACAATAGCCTCGTCAATGCTTGTGTCGGGGAATGACTTGATATTTTTAAGGTTTATGCTTCCCGGCGGAAAAAGCTGGGCGGCGTCGACCATTATACTGTTTACGTCCGCAAATTCCTCAATGCTGTCATAGCCCAGTATTGCTCCCTGTCCGCCGCTGTATTTTGCGGACGCCTTTTCCATTGGCAGATTTACCACCAGCATCATGGAGTAGCAGGAGCATACCGAAATACAGGCGGAAAGCGTGGAAAAGCCTATGCATACCGCACCTGTTGTGCCGTGCTCGGGTCTGCCCATAAGAGCGGAGACAACTCCCAGCACCAGTCCCGCAGCGGCTATAACGGGAGCGACTATTTTGCAGAATCTGTCGCTGCTGTCGTTTGCATAGGAGGTTTTAAGAAAATCGGTGATGACCTCGGTCTTCTGCATTCCTGCAAGAACGGGAAAATCCGTGAGAGAGCCTCTTGTGAAGTTCTGTGCCTTGCTTTCGTCCTCGACGACAAACAGCGCATATCTGTCATTGTCTCCCGAAATGAATGAAAAGCTGCGCTGCGTCCTGCTGACTATCAGGAGCTTTCCTATAGTGTTAAAGATAAGCGCGCCTATCGCTACGGGGATATTTATATATACAAATCCGCCTCTTACCATATTCAGGTCAAAAAGGGAGATAACGGAGGTAAGGAGGCTTGATATGAGTGCCATTGCCGAAAGACTGTCGCAGTCTGCCTTTCCCGATATAATCTTTGAAACACCCGTACCGATGGTCTGTGAGGCGACAAAGCCTGCCGCCACGCCTATAACGCTGTTTATGAACAGGAAAACGTCGGGCTGGGTACGTTTGTTTATGATGGGAATGCTTTCAAGCACGGGAAGATTGAAGTCGTTCACCACTGCAATATAGACCGTTGCCGCAAAGCAGCAGAACAGAATTATCAGCCGCATCACAAGCTTGTTTTTCTGTTCGCTGATATGTTTTTGTATGGGGTCGGCGTCCTCAAGGCTTTCAAAGTCCTCGATCTCCTCGTCCTCAGCAGCCTCGGCAGCCTCGGCTGAAGAATTTTCTTCCTCATCGCCCACGAGAACGAAATCCTTTATTTTCTTGCTTCTGCGCTCCTTGAGGGCGTTCACCTTGTCAAGCTCTGCGCTTGCCTTGTCACGGGTTATCTGAGTGGTGTCCCGTATCATTTTGTCGGAAAGGTCAAGGTCAATATCGGATATGCGCTTTCTTTCTATGGCAGGTGCGCCGTTTTGAGAAATACGCTTTATTTTCTTGCTTTCCTCCAGAAGCTCCGATGTTTCATCCTCTGATTCCTCCTTGGCAAGGAGCTTGTTAAAAATATCCGTAAAGCCCTTTATGGGGGAAGTCTCGTTTCTTGTAAGAGGCTTGGGAGCTTCGGATTTTTCATACTGCTTCAGAATGCTGTCAAGCTCATTGTCGGCATACTTGTCAAAGGGATTTTTTTGTACCTTTTTTACAGCCACCCTTTCGGGCTTTACCTTATTATGTTCGTTCTTACGGTCGGTGTGTGAGCTGTATTTTTCCTCATATTCGTCCTGCCGTTCGAGCTTTTCCGACAGGCTTTTTCCGTCGGATGGCTCTATTTCAAAGGGTATTTCGTGCTTGCCTCCGATAAGGTCGTCCCTCTCCTCGGAGGTAAACAGGGGACTGCTGCCGTATTTCTTTTCAAAATCGTCGTCCTCGTCAATACCCTTTATGCTGTCAAGATCAAGGTCAAATTTCTTTTTCACCGGTCTGACCTTTGATTTTTTGCGGCTTTTTTCCGCAGCTTCCTTTTCGGCTTTAAGCTCGGCGGTCGTTTTCAGCTCGTCGGGCATATATTTACGGTCGTAATCGCCGCTCATTATTTCGTAATCTATCTGTTTCTTTTTCTTAATGCGATCCTCTTCGCTGAGCTGATTTTCGGGAACATCGCTGACCGGTTCCGATCGTCTGTTTTTTATTTCTTCGGGAGAGGGATAATTTTCGCTGAGGGAAATATTTATTCCGCTTAGGTCGATATCCGTATCGGGGCTGCGGCTGTCAAATATCTCTGCAAGCCCCGAATCCTCGTAATTTTTTGTTGCGGGGTAGCTGTTCAGAATATCGTCAAGCGATGTATCCGAAACGGACTTTCCGTCGGACGGGTATTCGTTAAGTATATCATCAAGAGAAAATTTATTTTCGGACAATATTTATTTCCTCCTTTCATACAGCTTAAGGGGTTCTCTATAAACCGGGACACGAGCAAAGCCTCGTCCATTGGTTCGG
>CAZDJG010000236.1:0-3076 GCA_964505695.1 uncultured Ruminococcus sp. | reverse complement strand
TTGCCGTGAAGGAGGTTTATAGAGGTTCCCTTAAGGCAATACCGAACAAAGAACGGCTTGCGCCTTTGCGCCGAATCTGACTGCACATCTTCAGCGCAATTTTTATTCGGTATTGCCTTAAATAATCGAAAACGGCTTTATGCATTATTCCTTTTTTCACAAACATTGCTATAAAATTCATCAAAAATATGTATTGACTTAACAAGAAAAATAAGATATATTAGAAGTATGCAGAGTTTTTTTGAATAATTTTGAAAATTCAATTGAAAGGCGGTTAAACTTATGAGATTAAAGGACAAGGTCGCATTTGTTACGGGAGGAAGCCGCGGGATAGGTCTTGCAACAGTCAAGGCGTTTCTTGCGGAGGGTGCGTCGGTAATACTCTGCGCAAGCCGTCCCGAAACAGCAGATAAAGCGGTTTCAGAAATAAAGGCAGCCGACCCCGGCGCAAAGGTCGAGGGCATCTGCCCCAGGCTCGGCAGCTACGACGAGGTAAAAAAGGCTGTTGACGCCGCTGCCGGAAAGTACGGCAGGCTCGATATACTTGTAAACAATGCGGGGATCTCGGAAAGCACGCCGTTTGCGAATTATACGGAGGAAACCTTTGACAAGGTAATGGAGCTTAACGTCAAGGCAATGTACAATTGCTCAAATGCTGCGTCTAAAATCATGATAAAGCAGGGCAGCGGAGTTATCCTCAACACCTCCTCTATGGTCAGCATATACGGTCAGCCAAGCGGAATTGCATATCCCACCTCAAAATTTGCGGTAAACGGCTTTACCCTTTCACTTGCAAGGGAGCTGGGTCCCATGGGAATAAGAGTAAATGCGGTAGCCCCCGGAATAACCGAAACTGACATGATGAAGGCTGTACCCAAGGAGGTTATCGAACCCATGATCGCACGTATTCCCCTGCGCCGCATAGGACAGCCCGAGGATATTGCAAACGCCTTTGTTTTCCTTGCCTCCGACGAGGCGTCGTACATTTCGGGAGTAGTCCTGAACGTTGACGGTCTTATGCGCACATAATTTGATACTTAAAAAACCTCCCTTTACAAGGATTTATTTGCCTTGTAAAGGGAGGCTTTTAAATTATGTACCGATCCCCATCAGCCGCTTTGCATCCTCACGGGAGGAAACAGGGCAGTATACCGCTCCCGACATATATGCAAGCGCATTGCTCACGTCATTTTCGGAATAAACGGAAACGGGATTTTCTTTGTAATATTCGATGTTCGTGTTCCGTGAACCGGACGAATATCCAATCACGCTTCCGGGAACATATATGCCTTTCAGCCTTGTTCCCGCCATAAGACTTCTGTAATCCGCAATTTCCGTTTTGTCGGAAAGGAAAACATACTCCGGCTTATCACAGCCCGCAAACCACCCAAGGGAAAAACAAAATCAAATCTCGGCAGACCGTAGTAATCATCTATATAAAGCGTTCCGTCCTCAAGCTCAAGTGTTTCAAATTTATCCGCATTCACGGGGGAATTCATCACGCCGAAAAATACGGCAGCCGCAGAAGCTGCCGCCGCAATAAAAGCAGCAGCCCAAAGCAGAAGCTTTTTCTTGCACTTCATAAATATCCGCCCCTTTTATACTAATTCGCAACCAACCTATAGACAAATCAGCAGCTAGAATAAGCCCACTCGTCGTCAAGCTCCCTTGCAAGGCGACAAGCCTTGCTGCGGTCGCTTTCCTAGATTGGTCTTATTCTATCTCGCAGCTTTGTCTATAGAACGATTGCGAATTAGTATTAAAAGTATAAGCAAATAACCTCCGATCCACCTTATGAACCGGAGGTTATTTATTCACAATAATGACAAAAGATTATTCCTCTTTCATTTTTGCGAAGCACTCGCTGCAATATACGGGGCGATCCTCTCTGGGCTTGAAAGGAACCCTTGCTACGCCTCCGCAGGAAGCGCAAGTAGCCTCATACATTTCTCTTTCAGCCTTAGCGCCGTTCTTGCGTGCATTGCGGCAGCTCTTGCATCTCTGAGGCTCGTTCTCAAAGCCCTTTTCGGCATAGAATTCCTGCTCGCCGGCAGTGAAAACAAATTCCTCGCCGCATTCCTTGCATACTAATGTCTTGTCTTCGTACATTTGATTTCCCTCGCTTAAATAAAATAATTTGGACCTGAGGACGGACTTACACCGACACCTTTGATAAAACAACGCTCTAAAAGATTAAGCTACTTGGCCGTATATGCATAGGAGCAACGCTCCGTGCTGTAATGTGTTATTCGCCGCCTATCTTCCCCCTGAGCTTGCGGCGCACTCTTGTTACGGCGTTTCCCGCCGCTTTCGGAGTGATATTCATGCGCTTTGCTATTTCGGCAGGGGTAAGCCCCGTTATGTGCAGCCTGAAAATAGCATACTCCATGGGGGAAAGCACGCTTTCAAGCTCCCTGAAAAGCTCTCGCTGGATTATAATGCTCTCCGGAGTGAGATTGTTCTCACCCTCTTCCTCTCCGTTCCCCTCCTCGCTGCTGTGAAGCCTTGAAAGCTTTGCCGCAGCGGTTTTCATTCTGTTTACCACACATGAATAGGCAAATGCGGAAAAGGACGAACCCTTTTCGGGATCGTAATTCCTTACGGCACTTAAAAAGCCCAGCAGACCCTCCTGCACAAAATCATCGCAGGACGAAGGCGACCCGCACATCTGGGCGGCTTTGCTTTTTATAAAGCCGAAATACCTGTAGATAAGCTCGGAAAACGCAGGAACCGAGGACGCTCCTTCGCTGCATCTGCCTGCAAGCTCCTCGTCCGAACAGGACGAAAGACTGTCGAGGCTATCGCAGCCTAATTCCTTTTCTTTATCGGGGTTAAGGGTCATACCGAGCCTCCGTAAAAGATTGCAAGATAGCCGTAAAAAATTACTTTTACATTATTGTACATGATTAAAACCGATTTGTCAAGAGCATTTTTAATAAATTATAAACTTAAAGCAAATTTTTGGCATAAAGTGTGTTATTTTTACCTATTTTTTGGCTATTATGCTTAACAAAATATAAAAAACGCAAAAATTTTATGGGGTTCTCGTTGAAACCGGGACACGCGCAAAACTCAT
>CAZDJG010000235.1:0-3086 GCA_964505695.1 uncultured Ruminococcus sp. | reverse complement strand
CAAGCAGATTCGGTGCAAAGACGCAAGTCGCTCTTTGTTCGGTATTGCCTTAAATGCGCATGAAAATATAAATTGCCATAAGTCTATTATTTCGCGAAAATATGCCCATATTCTGCGGTTATTAAAAAAATAATAATGAATTTCCTATAAAAATATGGTAATATAAAAGTATATTTTATTATGGGAGATGTTTTAATGGATTTTGATCAGATACTCAAGCAGATCGACGATTATGTCTGGGGAGTGCCGCTTATTGTTCTTATTCTTGCGGCAGGCATACTGCTTTCGTGCAGAACAGGGTTCATTCAGATCTTTCACCTGCCCAGAGCACTCAGATATCTTTTCAAGGAAGAGGAAGGCGAAGTACACGGCGAGGTTTCGGGCTTTGCCTCCCTCTGCACAGCGCTGTCCGCAACAATAGGCACGGGAAATATCGTTGGCGTTGCAACGGCGATAGGAATTGCCGCAGGCGGTCCGGGAGCGCTGCTGTGGATGTGGGTCGCCGCCTTTTTCGGAATGGCGACAAAATATGCCGAGGGCTTTCTCGCCGTAAAATACCGCACGGTAGACAGTGAGGGTCATGTTCTGGGCGGACCATTTTATTACATTGAAAACGGCATGGGTAAAAATTGGAAATGGCTTGCAAAGATATTTGCATTTTTCGGAGCCTGTGTCGGACTTATGGGTATAGGAACGTTCTCGCAGGTAAACGGAATAGCCTCTGCGATCACCGGATTTTTTGACCCGGATATGGAAAACACCGTTTCTCTTTTCGGAAACGATTATTCCGTTGTTACCGTGATCTCGGCATTTGTGCTTGCAATATGCGCAGGTCTTGTTATCATAGGCGGACTTAAAAGAATAAGCAGCGTTTCACAGGTCGTAGTTCCCTTTATGGCAATACTCTATATTGCGGCGGTGCTTGTTCTGCTTATCTGCAATATTTCTAAGATCCCCGGAGCGGCAGCGGAGATCGTTCAGGGCGCATTCGGCATAAGACCCATTGCAGGCGGCGCTCTCGCATCAATACTTATTTCAATGAGAAACGGTATCGCAAGGGGAATTTTCTCAAACGAATCCGGTCTTGGTTCAGCGCCTATTGCGGCTGCTGCGGCAAAAACAAAAGAACCTGTAAGACAGGGACTTATTTCTATGACGGGAACATTTATAGATACCATAATGATATGCACCATGACGGGACTTTCCATTGTAATGATGGGTTCATGGAAGAACAGCTCCTTAGAGGGAGTTCAGGTCACCACCGACGCATTCCAAAAGGGTCTTGGCTTCCTGCCCTCTCAGGCGGCGGCGTTCATTATTATGATATGTCTTGTTTTCTTTGCTTTCACCACCATTCTCGGCTGGGACTACTACGGTGAAAGATGTCTTGAATATCTCAGCGGAAAAAATAAAACCGCCGTCACGGTTTACAGGATACTTTACATTGCCGCTGTGTTCATAGGTCCTTATATGACCGTTTCGGCAGTATGGACGATCGCGGATATTTTCAACGGTCTTATGGCTCTGCCTAACATCTGTGCGCTTTTTGCCCTGAACGGTATCGTTGCAAGGGACACAAAGGATTATTTCAGACGTATCAAAAGCGGAGAAGTTGTGGAATAAACCGATATATAAACGTAAATTACAATGCCGCACTATAAACGCAAAAAGCCTGTCTGCTTGTACAGACAGGCTTTTTGCCTGATGTTCCGATCACTTCTTGAATGTCTTGATGCCCTTGGGAGCCTTTGGCTGGTATGTAAATGCCAGACAAGCGGTACGCCCGGATTTTACCGCGCACTTTTCGGCAGCCTTTGCAGCCGCTTTAAGCAATGTTTTTTTCATGTTTTTTTCCTCCAAGCAAATTTATTTTTTAGGTTCCCCGCAAGCCGCGGCAAAGCAGATCGCAGAAGATTTCCTATTATCAATGCGGCTACTGCCGCAAGTGACCATGTTAAAGGGTAAAATATTACATCAGCGCCTGTTTTCAGAGAAATTGCAGCTATGAGAAGATATATTCCCGAAACCGACGAAGCAATAATGCGGTATTTTTTTCGTTCTTCCTTTGTCAGGGGATTATTTTCGCTCTCAGAAGGAGAAAATATCACCGTGACCGCAAATGATATTACAGCAGATGACATCAGTATGATCTCCGCAGCCGCTGAGCCTGCCCTGTAAACCGCTGCCATGGAAAAGTAGAGCAAAAGCGACACAGCCATACATCTCACAGGCGTGCTGCAATGATATCCTCCCGAATACTGTCTGAGAAAAAGATACGAAAAAGTAAATACGGTGCCCTCGGCAAGAGTGCCGGTAAGCAGTGCGGCAGCAAGGAGCATCGAATAAAAAACTATCCTTAATAAAAAAAGCTCCGCACCGTAAGCGTATATATCCCGCTGCGACTGCGGGATAAGTTTCTCGTCGGCAAGCTTGTCCGCAAGCAACTCCGAAATCCTTTCGATCATTTTAATTCCTCCATATAAATATATTAACTCATATTAAAAAAGAATACAACAGCGAAAAAAGACTTGTTTTGTCGAATATAATCACATTTTATATTATTTTGACGAAACCAAAATTTTCAGCTATTTGCACAAAATGAACAGCCGTCTGTTGTAAAATCATACAAGTAATGATAATACAGCGATTTTTCTTAGGGAAAAATCCGGAAAAAATATTCGTAACCTATTGCAAACTGTGAAAAAAAATAGTATAATAGGAATATAAAGCGGCATATGAACGCTAAAAATGCTTGGAGGTAAAATCAAATGTCAAGATTAGTTTCAGCTAAGGATATGCTCAACAAGGCTCGTGACGGCAAGTACGCTGTCGGTCAGTTCAACATCAACAATCTCGAATGGACAAAGGCTATCCTGCTCACCGCAGAGGAGCAGAAGTCCCCTGTTATTCTCGGCGTTTCCGAGGGCGCAGGCAAATATATGTGCGGCTACAAGACTGTAGTCGGCATGGTAAACGGTATGCTCGACAGCCTGAATATAACCGTTCCCGTTGCGCTCCACCTTGACCACGGAACCTTTGAGGGCGCAAAGGCCTGCATCAATGCAGGATTCTCTTCCATCATGTTC
>CAZDJG010000234.1:0-3105 GCA_964505695.1 uncultured Ruminococcus sp. | reverse complement strand
AGAGAGATCCAAAGGGGGAAACCAAGCGGGGGAGAGGAGAGAAAAGCAAGGGCAAAAAACGGCACTCCCCTCCCCCTTAATGTTTCCCCCTTTTTGGTTGCAAACTAACATATCATTAAGTGCAGCAAAATAGCCTTATCTCCGGTGTAAAGCTTTGCTTATATAGCGTTTTTCCGTACAATTTCCGTGTAAATGTCGCAAAGCTCCGATGCCGCTTCAAGAGCATAGCTCTCAACGTTAAGCATTATTCCCTTTCCCGTCCTTATCGGACGTATCGTGACCCTGCCGCTGTCCGAATCCGTGAGAGTTCCCCTGTTGTCCGTGCAGAGCTTTTCAAGCAGCTCGGAGGGCTTGTTTACAGGAATGAATCTGCTTACACCTGCGCTTGGCGGCAGAGCGTCCACCGCTTCTTTGAGCGTTATCCCATTTCGGGTGAGTATTTTGGGGACTGTAAGCGCAAGATATGCTCCGTCATGCATGAACGGCTGCTTTGCAGCAAGCGCTCTCGCTTTTATGCACTCCTCCGACGGGTTGTCCTCCTCAGAGCAGGTGCAGCTTCCGCAGCTAAGCAGCTTTCTTCCGTACATAGCCGCCAGCTTTTCAAGAGCCTTTGGGGCTTTTCCGCAGACAGCGCAGTCCTCTCCCTGCTCAAACCTGTCCTTGCAGCAAAGCATGATAAGCCTGTCACGGAAAATATATCCCGTTTCATCGGAATATGCAGACACTTTTTTTCCGTCTGCGCCGATGCGGAAGGCTATTCTTGCGCCGCCCGGATCGTTTTTGCCGTCAAGCGCTTTTTTGCACACTCTTATAAGCCTTTCCGAGGAACTGTATATATCGGCATATACGCCCCTGTACGGCTCGGAGATATGCTTTGAAAGGGCGGCGGCATAAAGCTCGTCCGCCTTGTCAAATTCCTCCGTTTTTCCGTAATGGCTGTACGGCAGGGAATGAACACGGTCAAGCTCCTTTTCGATCTTTTTCTCCATACTTCGGTAAAGATTCAGACCGTCCCCCGAAAAAAGAGATAATGAGGCGGTTATTTCCGTATGGACAAAGCAGCCGATATTGCAGGAAAGAATGCCTGCGGCATATGCTGCACCCGATGCCGAGGCGCAGCCCATGAAAATGCAGTCCGCACCCGATGAAGCAGTGCCTGAGGCAAAGGCATGGGCAAGAGCGGACGCACCCTGTTCTCCGCTGTGGGAAACGCATATCCTGCCGCCCTTTCCCACTGCTGCGCCTACCGCTGCTCCTGCCGCTGCTCCTGCCGCTGCCGCTCCGTTTGGCGTAAGATGTCCCGAAGGCGAGGGTATAAGTCTGCTGTCTTCTTCAAAATGCAGTATATTTTCTTTTACGGCGCCGTTCATATTAAAGTCAGTCCTTTCATCATTTTATCTATAATTGACATATTTTTTTAATATTATTCGGCAAATTGCATATTTGTTGTGTTTATACTGCAAAAAAGTACGTATAAAATGTAATTGAAAAAAATTGTGAAATATGGTAAAATATAAATAATTATAAGTCAATATAGGCTTGAATGCGAAAAGAAGGATAAGATCATGGAAAATCCCAATAATTACGACGTTATTATCGCAGGCACAGGGGTAGGCGGTCTTTATACAGCACTGTGTCTTCCGGAAAATATTAAGATCCTTTTGATCAGCAAAAGGGAACTGGAACTTTGCAATTCCGCTCTTGCCCAAGGGGGAGTTGCGGCTGTGTATAAGCCCGTGGACGACGACAACATAACCCTCCACACCAACGATACCCTTATTGCGGGGGGATTCAAGAATAATCCCGATTCCGTCAAGGTGCTTGTCACCGAGGCGGCTCAGGAGATACAGCATATCATTGACATAGGCGTGGATTTCGACAGGGACGCAAACGGCGAGCTTAACCGCACCCTTGAGGGCGGTCACAGCCGCAGAAGAATTTTTCACCATAAGGATTCCACGGGGGCGGAGGTCACTGCAAAGATACGGGCGGCTGTCCTCGGACTTCCCAACGTGACCGTGCTTGACAATGCCCTGCTTTGCCGCATGAAAAAGGTAAACGGCGGCTTTGCGGCTGATATTCTGAAGGACGGCGTACATACCTCCTATACCTGCCGATTTGCAGTCCTTGCAACGGGAGGCATAGGCAGAGTATACGACTATACCACAAATTCCGCCATTGCTACGGGAGACGGCATAGCCATTGCTTACGACCTTGGTGCGGATATAAAAGATCTCTCCCTTATACAGTTCCACCCTACGGCATATAATAATAAGGAATCGAGAGAATGCTTTCTTATATCCGAGTCGGTGAGGGGAGAGGGTGCATATCTTCTCAACTGCAACAAGGAACGGTTCATGCAAAATTACGATGAGCGGCTTGAGCTGGCTCCGAGAGATGTTGTTTCACGTTCCATTATCCTTGAAAGCAGGAAAACGGGCAGCGATGAATTCTATCTGGATATCAGATACAAGGGCAGGGAGTATCTCAGCGGACGTTTCCCCATGATCTATGATTTTCTGATCTCACAGGGCATTGACATGGCGGAGGATCTTATACCTATTTTTCCCTGTCAGCACTATCTTATGGGAGGCATTAATGTAAACACCGATGCCGAAACAAGTGTCAACGGTCTTTATGCAGTCGGCGAATGCTCGCACACGGGGGTTCACGGAAACAACCGCCTTGCCTCCAATTCCCTGCTTGAGGCACTGGTGTTCGGGCATCGGGCGGCGGACGATATTGCTCATAAGCTTGACACATCGGTGATTCCCGATGAATACGATTTCTCCGGGGAGTCCGGCGCTGTTCCCGTTCCCCACGGCATACGCACCGAGATACGTCATATCATGCAGCGCTCTTTCTTTGTTATCCCCGACAAGCAGCAGGCTGTGGAGGGCTTTGAAAGGGTTTCGGGAATAAAGAAAATGCTTGAGGGCGGCAGCTATATCATTGACCGCGATTATGTTGAAGCTCATTCTCTGGCTGTGGCGGCATATCTTATTCTTAAAGAGGTCATCTGACGAATATTTCGTGCAGAGGCGAATATAACTTAGGCAAAGATGTCCTCCGCCTCTAAGGCGGCGGGTTCCATTTTCGGAATCA
>CAZDJG010000233.1:0-3117 GCA_964505695.1 uncultured Ruminococcus sp. | reverse complement strand
ACTCTGATGCACATAAGTTCCTTGGCACCTGTGTTATCAGCGACCTTTAAATAAGTCTGCATCTGTATCACAGCGCATTAACTCCTTCCTTAACAGTGAAATACGGCATTAGGCAGGAAAACTCCTGCCCGATACCGGAAAATCACATTAAATAAAAATAAATCGTCTCAACGCTGCCGTGTGTATCGCAGAAAAAGCTATTCTGAGCCAAACAGCAGCAACATTAAGATTATATCATACCGAAAAGCGTTTGTCAATAGTCTTTGGAAATTTTTCCTCACAACATATTAAACAAAATTTGCATACAGATTACTTAGCCTTTTCGATAACCTCAACAAGTCTCCATCTCTTGTCCTTTGAAAGAGGACGAGTCTCCATTATCTCAACTCTATCGCCGATATTGCAGATGTTCTGCTCATCGTGAGCCTTGAGTCTGATGGTTCTCTTGATGATCTTCTTGTAAAGGGGGTGCTTTACATTATCCTGAATTGCTACAACAATAGTTTTGTCCATCTTATTGGAAACTACCTTGCCGACTCTTGTTTTTCTGAGATTTCTTTCTTCAGCCATTGTAATGTCCTCCCTTCGCTTACTGAGCGTTGGACTGCTCACGCATAATGGTCTTAATGCGTGCGATGTCCTTCTTGACAGCCTTTAATCTCGCAGGATTGTCGAGCTGGTTTACAGTGTGCTGGAAGCGAAGCGCAAAAAGCTCTTTTTTAAGATCAACGAGCTTATTTTCCAGCTCCTGTGCAGTCATATCTCTGATTTCCGAAGCCTTCATTACTTGCTCGCCTCCTCTTCCTTAGCTACGAACTTGCACTTGATGGGGAGCTTGTGCATAGCAAGACGCATAGCCTCTCTTGCAGTCTCCTCAGGAACGCCGGCGATCTCAAAAAGAACTCTGCCGGGCTTTACGACAGCGACCCAGTATTCGGGAGAACCTTTACCGGAACCCATTCGGGTTTCAGCGGGCTTCTCGGTGATGGGCTTGTCGGGGAATATCTTGATCCAGACCTGTCCGCCTCTCTTGATATATCTTGTCATAGCGATACGGGCAGCTTCGATCTGATTGGAGGTGATCCAAGCGGGCTCAAGAGCCTGAAGACCGTAATCGCCGTTAGAAACGGTATTGCCTCTGAGAGCCTTACCGGTCATTCTGCCTCTCTGAACTCTTCTGTACTTAACTCTCTTTGGAAGCAGCATTATGCATTACCTCCTTCGTTTTTATTGGCACGGGGTCTGTATCCGCCCTCACGCTTTTTGCCGTCATTGCTGCGGCGCTTTCTTTCGGGCTTTTCGGAAGCAGCCTTGTTTATCCTTGCAGCGGAAGCCTCGCCCTTGAGTATCTCGCCCTTATATATCCATACCTTTACGCCAAGACGGCCGTATGTGGTGTGAGCCTCGGCAAAGCCGTAATCGATATCCGCACGAATGGTCTGAAGAGGAATAGTACCCTCATGATAGGTTTCGGATCTTGCGATTTCGGCGCCTGCAAGGCGGCCGCCTACCTTTACCTTGATACCCTTGGCGCCGAGCTTCATGGAGCGACCGATAGCCTGCTTCATAGCTCTTCTGTAGGATACGCGGTTTTCAAGCTGAGCCGCAATGTTCTCGGCAACGAGAGTTGCGTCAAGATCGGGCTGCTTTACTTCAACGATGTTGATATAAACGGACTTGCCCATCATTTTTTCAACGCTCTGACGGAGCTTTTCAATATTTTCGCCGCCGCGTCCTATAACGATACCGGGCTTAGCGCAGTAAACGTGAATCCTTACCTTATCGGCATATCTTTCGATCTCGACCTTAGGAACGCCTGCGTCCTTGAGGCTCTTCTTGATGAAATTACGAACGTTATAGTCCTCAACAAGAGTATCGCCGAAAGCAGCCTTATTTGCAAACCAACGGGAATCCCAGTCCTTGATAATGCCTACTCGCAGACCGTGGGGATTAACTTTCTGTCCCATAATTTACCTCCTCTTTCGACTTATTCTTTTTCTGCTACAACGAGAGTAACGTTTGAGGTTCTCTTGTTGATGCGGAATGCTCTGCCCTGTGCACGAGGCATGATACGCTTCATAATGGGTCCGGGGCAAACGAAGCACTCGGAAACGACGAGATCCTCTCTGTTCATTCCGAAGTTGTTTTCAGCGTTTGCGACAGCAGACTTCAAAAGCTTTTCCAGGTATTCGCAGGCAGACTTGGGTGTATACTTTAAAATCGCCATAGCAGTTTCAACGTCCTTGCCTCTGATGAGGTCGAGAACTATCTGAACCTTTCTGGGTGCTATGCGAGCATTTGTCAGATGTGCTCTTGCTTCCATTTAAAAATCTCTCCTCTCTGCCTTACTTGCCGTTGTTGGATGTCTTTGAGCCTGCATGACCCTTAAACGTTCTTGTAGGCGCAAACTCGCCGAGCTTATGACCTACCATATCCTCCGTAACATATACGGGAACGTGCTTTCTTCCGTCGTGGACAGCAAATGTGTGTCCTACGAAATCAGGGAAAATTGTTGAGGATCTGCTCCATGTCTTGAGAACCTTCTTTTCGCCTGCCTCATTCATGGCAATAACTCTCTTCAAAAGGACTTCCTGTACGTAAGGTCCCTTTTTGATACTTCTGCTCATTGGTTTTCCTCCCCTCTCAGATGTTTAGAGGCAAGATTGTGCCGGTTTTACCGGGAAGACAAAACCGGCAATTCTCCTCTTTACGAATCCTATGAGTATAATAAAATATTTTGAAGTGCAAAGGAACGGATGTGTATTACTTGCCGTTTCTTCTCTTAACGATAAACTTATCCGAACGGTTGTGGGCAGCTCTTGTCTTGTAGCCCAGAGCAGGCTTGCCCCAGGGGGTAACAGGTCCGGGACGTCCGACGGGAGATTTGCCCTCGCCGCCGCCGTGAGGGTGATCGTTAGGGTTCATAACAGAACCGCGGACGGTAGGTCTGATACCCTTGTGACGGGTGCGTCCCGCCTTGCCCAGATTAACGTTTTCGTGGTCGATGTTTCCTACCTGACCGATAGTAGCCATGCAGTTTGCAGCGATCTTTCTCATTTCGCCCGAAGGAAGTCTTACAAGAGCGTAATTATCCTCCTTGCCCATAAGCTGAGCCAT
>CAZDJG010000232.1:0-3154 GCA_964505695.1 uncultured Ruminococcus sp. | reverse complement strand
ACGAAAAATCTGACTGCGCATCTTCAGCGCAATCTTTATTCGGTATTGCCTTAAAGCTTAAAAATAGTTCCCTTGAGATCGGGTGTTGCGGAAACGGCGTTTGACTCGTCGGTGTCAATATGCATTGCCCTTGCATAGCTTGACGAAACACGGCATACAACGTCGCCCAGGATAGCCTTTCTTCCGTTTGTGTCAAGCTTTACGTATACAACGTCCTTATCCTTAACTCCAAGCTCCTCTGCATCTGCGGGAGTGAGGTGGATATGACGCTTTGCAACGATCACGCCCTCGGAAAGCTCAACCTCGCCGCAGGGACCTATAAGCTTGCACGCTCCGGAGCCTGCAACATCTCCGCTCTCCCTGATGGGAGCGGCGATTCCTATGGAACGTGCATCAGTTGCGGAAAGCTCTACCTGATTTGCACTTCTTACAGGACCGAGGATAGAAACGTTTGCGAGAGATTTTTTGGGACCTACGACCTCGACCTTCTGCTCACTTGCAAACTGACCGGGCTGCGAAAGATCTTTTTTCTTTGTAAGAGCTGCGCCCTTGCCGAAAAGTATCTCAAGAGTTTCCTGAGTAACATGAACGTGACGTGCCGATGTTTCAACAATAAATTCTGCTGACATATGTAATACCAACCTTTCAAAAAAATCTGGGGGTTTCCCCATATCTTTCTTTTATTATATCACTTTTACAGAAAAAGTCAATAGACCTCCGAAGCGCCGTCTTGCCGAATTTCATGCATATTCTAACGGCACGGATTGTCCTATCACCGAAGATTTCCGCATATTATATACGGGTGATGATATGCTGAAAAAAATTAAATGCTTTGCAGCCGTTTTTTTATGCGCCGTATTTACTGCTGCATATTCCGCAGATGTATTTGCCTCGGATGCTCCTTCCGTAAGGAACTATTCCAGAAGCTATGTGCTTATGGAGGCGCAGACACATACCGTTATCAGAGAAAGTGACGGCAATAAGCGTGTGAAAATGGGCTCGTTCAACAAGCTGATGACCGTTCTGCTTGCCTCCGAGGCTGCGGACAGGGGAGAAATATCGTTTGATACCGTTCTCACCGCAAGCGAACACGCCAACTCGATGCAGGGGGCGCAGATATGGCTGTCTGTAGGGGAGAAGATGACTCTCGGTGAGCTGCTGAAGGGCGTTATTATCGGAAATGCAAATGACGCCTGCTGCGTTATTGCCGAAAAGATCGGGGGAACGGAGGAAAAATTTACTGCTCTCATGAACAGCCGTGCGGCGGAGCTTGGCATGAAGGATACCTTTTTTCTTAACTGTACGGGCAGCACTCTCGATGAAAAGCAGTACACTACTGCCAATGACGCCGCCCTGCTGCTTTGCGAGCTTTCAAAGCATGAGGAGCTGACCGGAATGTTTACTACCCGTCTTGATGAGCTTAAGGGCGGGGAGGTGCAGCTTGTGACCACCAATCGTATGTGTCACCGTTACAAGGGTTCGGTCGGCTTCAAGTGCGGTACGGGCAGCGAATCGGGGTATTTTGCAGCGGAGGGTGCAAAACGTGACGGGATATGCTTTGTGGCGGCTGTTATGGACTGCCCCGATGAGGATATTTCCATGGCGCTGGCAAAGGAGCTTCTGGATATTGCCTTTGACGGATATATCGTTACGGATATACAGATCCCCGAAAATACTCCCGAAACAGAAGCTGTAAAGCAGGGCTGCGCAGACAGCGTACAGCTTTCCGTTGAGGCTGCGGGCAGAGCGGTTGTGTCAAAAGGCAGCGAAGATAATATAACTGTGCAGATATATCTCCCGTCATATGTTTATGCGCCCTTGAAAAGGGGTGATAAAATAGGAGAGATGCGCTTTTATATCGGAAAAAGACTTCTTAAAACCTGCAATATCAATGCTGCGGAGGATATCTGCAAAAAGAATTTCAAAAATGTGTTGTTGGAAATGCTGAAAAATCTTGCTGCTTTTTAGTCAAATCAACTAATTTTCGGATAAATAAGTTTATGTTGCTAAAAATTCTTGCAAATTTTCCGAAAATATAGTAATATAATAATGGATATGGAATAATGCGCACAGCGAGATCTGTATGCGTGATTTTAAATTTGGAGGATAATGCAAATGGCACCTTTATCTATTAATACAAAGTATCTTGCAAGCTTTGTCTCTCCTCATGAGCTGGAGGCAGCAAAGGTTCAGGCTGAGCTTGCCGCTAAGATCCTTGAGGAAAAAACAGGCGCAGGAAACGATTTTCTCGGCTGGACCGAGCTTCCCGTAAATTATGACAAGGAGGAGTTTGCAAGGATCAAGGCTGCTGCAAAAAAAATACAGCAAAACTCGGATATTCTTATTGTCATCGGTATCGGCGGCTCTTACCTCGGCGCAAGAGCGGCTATCGAACTGATGAAATCTCCCCTTTACAACAATCTTAAAAAGGATACCCCCGACATTTATTATGTGGGAAATAATATTTCCCCCACTTATCTTAACGAAATAATATCCCTTTGCGAGGGCAGGGATTTTTCCGTAAATGTCATTTCAAAGTCGGGTACTACGACCGAGCCTGCTCTTGCTTTCAGAGTCTTTAGGGAAATGGTCGAAAAGAAATACGGCAAGGAAGGCGCAAGGGAAAGGATCTTTGCTACCACCGACAAGGCAAGGGGAACTCTTAAGGAGCTTTCCGACAAGGAGGGCTATGAGACTTTCGTTATCGCCGATGATGTGGGAGGAAGATATTCCGTTCTTACTGCGGTGGGACTTCTCCCCATTGCTGTTGCCGGCTGCGACATTGACGCTGTAATGGCAGGCGCAGCTCAGGCTGTAAGCGACCTGAAGGCGGATTTTGACAATAACGACTGCTATAAATATGCGGCTCTCAGAAATATCCTGTACAGAAAGGGCAAATCGGTGGAGATACTTGTTTCGTACGACCCTGCCTTTGCCATGATGGCTGAATGGTTCAAGCAGCTTTTCGGTGAGAGCGAGGGCAAGGATAATAAGGGAATTTATCCCTCATCCTGCATTTTCTCAACCGATCTACATTCCATGGGTCAGTTCATTCAGGACGGCTCAAGAGTAATGTTTGAAACAGTTGTGGATATAAAGAAGCCCAAGCAGGATTTCTTCCTCGAAAACGACGCTCAGAACCTTGACGGTCTGA
>CAZDJG010000231.1:0-3174 GCA_964505695.1 uncultured Ruminococcus sp. | reverse complement strand
TATGCTAAAATATGACTGTAGGAAGCTTTTTTACAGAGTGTAAAGGATGATCATATATGAGCGTAAATCCCTATACTGTGCTCGGATTAAGCCCCGGAGCAAGTGACGATGAAATAAAAAAGAAATACCGTGCTCTTGTTAAGCAGTATCACCCCGATCTGCACCCCGATGATCCGGAGGCTGCACGCAAAATGAGCGAGATAAATGAGGCGTATGAAGCGATAAGGTCGGGAAATGTGAGTCAAAGCAATAGCTATAGTACTTCTTCTGCACCTCACGGCAGCTTTACAAGAGACGGAACATCATATGAATATCAGTATGCTGATTTTGACGATATTCTAAGGGCGTTTTTCGGTGGATTCGGATTCAGTGCAAGAAGTGCAGGAGAGAGCATGAGCACCGAGCAGGCTTATGAGCGTACGGACGAATATATCCGCAGCGGCGATTATACCTCGGCTGCCATGCTGCTAAACAGATTTTCCTCTGCTGCCCGTGACGAACGATGGTATTTTTATGCCGCTCAGGTATCTAACGGTACGGGGGATTACAGCAGCGCAGTAAAATACAGCGATGAAGCGGCAAGACTTGACCCATCAAATAAGACCTATTCCGACTATTCAAAGGAGCTTCATAAGCAGTACGGACGGGAACTGCGCATACGCAGGATATTGTCGGCGGTAATGTCTGTTCTGGCAGTTATCATGGTGTTTTCTTTTACCGCAAGAGTAATAGGTTCTCTTTTCGGATGGATGTTTATTTAAGAAGGTATTTAAAATGGAAAAATTAAAAAACAAGTTAATCAGCTTTATGTATGGCAGGAGCGGTCCGGACAGTCTTTACAAGGCGTCCTTATATCTTTGTATCGTTCTTATGCTTATAAATATTTTCGCTCACTGCGCTGTAATATCGGTTATAACGTGGGCATTGTTTATCTGGAGTATGTTCAGGGCACTTTCAAAAAATATTTATAAACGTCAGCAGGAGAATATAAAATTCATGCAGCTTACCGGCAAGCTGAGAAAAAAGGCCGTCATGGCTAAAACAATGCTTACGGATAAGGAGCATTGCTTCAAAAAATGTCCGAAATGCAAAAAAATACTTAGACTTCCGAAAAAGAGCGGAGAGCATACTGTAAGCTGTCCTGAATGCCATGAGGATTTCAAGGTTAAAATCAGATAGGACAGATCATTGTGAGCAAATTTATTATTATAATTATTGTATGCTTTATTGCGGGAGCAGGAGCAGGTCTTGGGACAGGCTTTGCGGGAATGAGCGCAGCGGCGGTCATAACGCCCATGCTCGTCACATTTCTCGGCATACCCGCATATGAAGCGGTAGGAGTCGCGCTTGCGTCGGACGTGCTTGCAAGCGCAGTTTCAGCATATACATACGGAAAGAACAAAAATCTTGACGTAAAAAACGGTCTGATAATGATGATGACCGTGCTGATCTTTACCATGGTCGGCAGCTATGTATCAAGCCTTGTGCCTAATTCGGCTATGGGAACGTTTTCCGTATTTATGACCTTTCTCCTCGGAATAAAGTTCATTGTAAAGCCTGTTATGACAACAAAGGAGGCAATGGAGGGAGTATCTGCAAAGAAAAGAGCCGTTCAATCGGTGATAAGCGGTATGCTGATAGGCTTTATCTGCGGATTTGTGGGAGCAGGCGGCGGAATGATGATGCTCCTAATCCTCACAAGCGTTCTTGGCTACGAGCTTAAAACTGCCGTAGGTACAAGCGTGTTTATAATGGCGTTTACAGCACTTACGGGAGCTGCATCTCATATGATAATAGGCGGATTACCCGATATTCCGGTGCTTGTGATGTGTGTAATATTTACGCTTATATGGGCAAGAGTTGCCGCTAAATTTGCAAACAAGGCGTCACCTGTGACCCTTAACCGTGTAACGGGTGTCATACTTGCGGTGCTGGGTCTTGGGATAATGGCTGTGAATTTTGCTTCAAAATAAAGACTATATTTTCGAAAAAATCCGTTTAAACCATGAGAAGGTCTAAACGGATTTTTTTTATCATTCTATGCTGTCTGCTTCGGCGGTGGGATCGTATATGGACATTCGCCTGCCCTGTTCGTCATAACATACCATGCTGAACGGGGTGCTGCTGGTCTGCGGCGAGGTATCGTCATTCCATGTCATACCGCTGAGTACAATAGTGTATGCAGCGCCGCTTTGCGGTCTGATAACTGCTGTATTTTCGCCTGCCGCATTTTTTCCCATATAGATATAGTCTTCCTTGAGCGCCATGATTACATTATAATAGTCTGCGCCGTCAAAATAAAGCACTGTCTGATTATTTTCATCCGTCTCCGTTCCGATGGGTGTTATCTGCCTATAAAAATCTCCGAAAATGTCATTTACCGATACCTCTGTGTCGTCGGAATAGCTTACGGCAACATTGTCCTGTATAATAGCAGTATCGACATACTCGGTATATATGTGATAGAATTTTCTTTCACTTTCACTTAAAATAGTATGTATTTTAAGTGAAATATCCGTGTCTGACGGTTCAATGAAGAATGAACGATTACACTTATCCTCCATATCGTTGATAACAGGCTGCGCACCTCTGCAAAGCTCATCGCAGCTATCGTCAAACAGCCAGCCCGAAGCGGTTTTTCTCAAAGGTATCGTGTTTTCATTCCACACGATACCTAATTGTCCGTCAATTTCACACAATGACAGGGGAATGATATATTCGCAGCCTATCTGAAGCTCGTTAAATCCACCGTTCGTGGATTTGGGACCGTACATATCTGTTATCATATATTCAAACTCCGCAATATGTTTGAATTCCGCTCCCTGTTCATTTGTAATGGTCACATAAGAAGCATATTCGCCGGTATAGTAATGCAGGCTGCTGTCCGTAAAGTAGTATTCAAGAGGACAAAGCTCATAAAAGATGCTATCATAGTTAGAAAATTCCTTTGATGTCACACGGCATCTGAGGATAATGTCTGCGTTCTCAAGGCTGAGTCCTCCGCTGCTTTCAATCGTTTCATCTGTCATATAAGGCGAATAGAAGTCATTGTGAGAAATAAATGAAGATAGAAAATATTCCGTTTCCTCCGTACTCGTATTATGGCTCAGCGTTGCTGTCTCCGAAGGCATTGACGCAAGCTCGTATATCCCCGAATCCTCTGAGGAAAGACCT
>CAZDJG010000230.1:0-3186 GCA_964505695.1 uncultured Ruminococcus sp. | reverse complement strand
AAAAAAAAAAAAAAAAAAAAAAAATACAAAATTTGTTAAAAGCAGTAACAATCAGTTTGTAAAATTAGCCAAAAAGTCACAAATAATATATGCAATATTAGCAAATTTGTTCAAAGCTATTGAAAATGGAATATTTTTCTGATATAATAAATTTAGAAGTTCTGCTCAATAAACTGCCGCTTTATAAATTTGTTGCTGTTATTACAGCTATGGAGGTGACGTCATATGACTTCAGACAAAGGTAAAACATCAGGGCTCATAGGTCTTGCCGATAACTATGGGTACTATTTCGGCGATGAGGATTCGTTCTCAGGCAATGAGGACTGGCTGTATATATGCGACTCCAAAACCCATGAACTATATCAGGTGCAGTGCAGGAGCGAGAACGCACCTATAACAGGCTACGGTGACTGGCACGGCAAAAAATGCCATGAGTTTCTCTTTCATAGGACCGAACCATGCGAAATATGTCCGATGAAAAACGTCAGACGGGATAACTACTACGTCTGGACGCATAAATATGAAACATTGGGACAATACCTTTTTTCCAAGGATATTATGATCGACTGGAACGGAAGACCCGCCAAGTTCCGTACCGTTATCGACATTTCCTCGGAAGAACGCAGGGATAAGGTAATGGAAGAATATATCCTCAGCAGGAACGTGCTTACAAATGTCCTGGGCGCGCTTATGGACGAAAGACCGCTTGAGGAAAATTTTTCAAAGATCTGCCGCATACTCGGCGAATTTTTTGAAGCCGACAGAACGATCATCACCGAATACATATCCGGCAAGCTCAACACCTGCTGGTCGGTAACAGACAAGCAGTTCACGCAGATCTGTACAACGCTTTCCGAAAATGATATAAAAGAACTTACCGAATCAACGATCCATCTGCGTCATATCTGGATACCCGATGTGAGTGCCGCCGATAAGCTTGACGCTAATATAAGGAACTACTGGTGCTCCTGCGGAATAAAGTCCATACTGCTCATTCCGATGCACTACAACGGTGAGTTTATCGGAACTGTCAGCCTTCACAATATCAAAAAGCATTTTTCCGCACTGGATACCCTGAGCCTGGTCGGAATGGCTGTAGCTAAAAACATCCATTCCTTTATGCTGGAAAAGGAGGCAAAGACAAAGCTTTATACCGATCCCCTTACGGGAATACTCAATTTTACGGGACTTAAGCTGAGAGCATACGAGCTGATCCGTCAGAATCCCAAAACAAAATATTTCTTCTGTGTGCTGGATATAAGGTACTTCAGTTCCTTGAACCGCCGATACAGCTTTGAGCTTGGCGATACGATACTGAAAAAGACTGCGCAGACCCTGAAAAACAATATCGGTACAGACGAAGCGTGCTGCAGGATAGCCGCAGACCAGTTCTGCCTTTTTGCAAAGTATCAGAGCGAGGAAAGGATACAGCAGCGTTTTAATAAGTTTACCGAGATAATGCAGTGCATCGACGAGCTGAAAAATACAAACTGCTCTCTGGAATTTCAGGGAGGTGTATGCCTGTATGACAAGGAAATGAGTATCTCGCAGGCTATAGACAAGGCAAATGTTGCAAGGCGAAGCCTTAAAAAATACCACAGCAGCAATATAGCCTTTTTCTGCAACGATCTGCTTGAACAAAGCAAGAGAGAAATAGAACTCGTCCAGGACTTCAAAAACGCTCTGAAAGGAAACGAGATAACGGTATATTTCCAGCCGCAGTGCAAATATACTTCCAATAAAATTGTCGGCGCAGAAGCGCTGGTAAGGTGGATAAGTCCCAAGCACGGCAGCGTGTCACCTGCCGAATTTATTCCCCTGCTGGAGCGTCACGGTCTTATTTACGAGCTTGACAGATACGTATGGGAGCTTGTGTGCATTTATCAGCGAAAATGGATAGACATGGGGTTTCGCTGTCCGATTTCGGTGAATGTTTCAAGACATGACGTGCTCAGAAACGACATATGCGGAGAGCTGTGTATGCTCCTCGACAAGTATGGCATTCCCAAGGAGCTGCTTCCTCTTGAGATCACCGAAACAGCATACATAAAAAATTCCGATGAGCTTATCGAAGTCGTGGATATACTCAAAAGCTCAGGCTTTACCGTGGAAATGGACGATTTCGGCAGCGGATATTCGTCGCTCAATGCCCTGAAGGACGTTGCGGTGGATCTGCTGAAGCTGGATATGAAGTTTCTCGATATGGGCGACAACACCGGAAAGGGCGGAAGTATCCTCAGTTGTATCGTCAGAATGACAAGATGGCTCAATCTCAGCGTACTTGCCGAGGGCGTGGAAACAAAGGCTCAGGCCGAATATCTGAAAAATATCGGCTGCGACCTTATGCAGGGCTATTACTTTGCAAAGCCCATGCCTGCCGATGAATTTGAGGCAATTCTCGCCAAAGGCGGCAGCAGCTCCGCAAAAAGCGAACCGGACTGTGAGCCTATGGCTATCGAAAGGTTCATTGATTCAATAGTTTCCAATCCTACCCTCTTCAACCTTATCGGAGCCGCTGCAATAGTCGAGTATTTTAAAGGCAACCTTGAAGCTCTGCTTATAAATGATGACTTTTTTGAAATGATCGGCTGCTCAAGAGAGGAATTTGCTCCCTATATGAATAACATGACCAAATATACCAAGGGCATTTGCAAGCAGGCGGATACGGAAAATTTATTCAGGAAAATATATAAAGCTCATACCAAGGATTTCCACATCAGCTGCGAGGACGGCACATCGAAAAATATAAGGGTACGCTGCCGCAAGCTTCATTCCGACGGCAGCAGGCACATTATGCTGCTGACCATTGATGATATTTCTGATGTGAGCGTAACCCCGGTGAGTCTGACAGGTCCTCAGTAATGACAGAACCATATGATCCGCAAAGGATCTGCACCGCGCTATTCCGACAATACCTGACAAAATCCCGATCATAAAATATGGTTCGGGATTTTTTCTTATTATCTTATGGGGTTCTCTATAAACCGGGACACGAGCAAAGCCTCGTCCATTGGTTCGGTCAGATGCAAGGCATCAGACCGCAGTAATACTTGCTGTCTTACAAGGTCTGATAACGAAGCAGATGACCGAACCAATAGAGGATTTGCCGTGAAGGAGGTTTATAGAGGTTCCCTTATGGGGTTCTCTATAAACCGGGACACGAGCAAAGCCTCGTCCATTGGTTCG
>CAZDJG010000229.1:0-3198 GCA_964505695.1 uncultured Ruminococcus sp. | reverse complement strand
CCGAACCAATGGACGAGGCTTTGCTCGTGTCCCGGTTTATAGAGAACCCCTTAAAGCAAATTTGTGAAAAATCTTCAGCCGATGACCTCATAATTATCCGAGGCGTTTTCCTTGGTGGCATATTCCGAAACGTTCAGGACTCTGACCTTCAGCGGCTTTGTTCCGATACATATTTCGATTATATCTCCGACCTTCACGTCATAGGACGCCCTTGCAGCCTTTGAGTTTACGAGAACCTTGTCGGCATCGCACGCCTCGTTTGCAACGGTCCTGCGCTTGATAAGCCTTGTCACCTTAAGATATTTGTCAAGTCTCATATTCTGTGACCTCCTAAAAAATTACGCCGCCCTTCATAAGGCGGCGTAGAACCAATAGCACGGATCACTTAACGTCAACAGCATCCTTGAGAGCCTTGCCTGCCTTGAATGCGGGAGCCTTTCTTGCAGGAACAAGGATCTTTTCCTTTGTTCTGGGATTGATAGCCTCTTTTTCCTTCTTGTCTCTTACCTCAAAGGTGCCGAAGCCTACGATCTGAACCTTGTCGCCGCCTGTAAGAGCCTCGGTGATAGAAGCGATTGCCGCATTAAGAGCCTTTTCCGAATCCTTCTTGGAAAGAGCGCTCTTTTCTGCGATTGCGTTGATAAGATCTGCCTTTGTCATTGTTATTACCTCCATAAATTTTCAGCGCAGACACATTTGCAAATATAAATGTGCTTACCGCTCGTCATTGATTTTTTGCCCGCCGCCAATAAGCGTCAAGCGTATCTATGTCAAGGGAACGCATATCCTTCCCTTCACAGCGTATCAGATTTTCCGTCCTCTCGAATCTGTCGGTAAATTTATCGGCAGCCCTGCCAAGCAGCTCCTCTGCGTCGTAGCCTCTCAGACGAACGGCGTTTACCGCCGCAAAGAGCATATCTCCAAGCTCCTCAGCCTCTTTTTCGGGCGTACCTGCCGTTCTCGCCTCTGCGATCTCGCTTTCAAGCGACTCAAACGCCGCCTGCGCATCGGGAAAATCAAGTCCCGCGCACTGCGCCCGTTTTCCTATCTTCTGCGCCCTCATAAGAGCGGGAAGCGCGCCGCACACGCTTCTGAGCGTTTCGGTATAGGTCTGCTGACCCTTTGTCTGCTGCTTGATGTCGTTCCAGTTTTTCAGCACCTCGCCGCTGTCTGTGACCTTAACATCTCCGAATACGTGAGGGTGACGGACAATAAGCTTTTCGCACACATCGTTTACGGAATCGGCAAAACAGAACCTGCCCTGCTCCTCCTCTATCCTTGCATGAAAGACCACTTGGAGCAGAACGTCGCCCAGCTCCTCTCTCAGCAGCTCGCTGTCCTCAAGGTCGATAGCCTCGCAAACCTCGTATGTTTCCTCAAGAAGATCCTTTCTGATGGATTTGTGATCCTGCTCCCTGTCCCACGGGCAGCCGTTTTCGGAACGCAGTATCTCCATTATTTTCAGCAGGTCGTTTATATCGTACCTTTCCTTGAACTCAAAATCCATTTTAATACGTCCCTCCGGAGAATACTCTACAGATACAGCATAAAACCGCCTTTTTATATATTAACCCATAAATCCGAATAATTCAAGTGGGTTTTGAAATTTTTTCAAGAAATCAGCATTTTTAACGTACTTTTCGTGATTACGCCCGAAAAATATGTGAGTAATATGTAAATTATTGCCCCCGAAAAGCAGGAAACAAAGGTTTTAACAATTATATCCGACCCTGCCGGAAGCGAATTTGCCGACAGAAAAGCCGCTGCTCCGCAGAGCATTCCCGCTGCCCATATTCTTGCAAGACCGGAAATGATCATGCCCTTATCCGCACCGGCGAGCTTTGACAGCTCCGCAAGGGACAAAACGCATATCAGAGCGTAGCATATAAGAGTAGCCCACGCAGCTCCTGTCACTCCGAGAGAGGGCATTGGAGTAAGAATGAGATTTCCCGCAAGCTTTGCGGCTGCGCCTATTGCCATAAGCTTTACGGGGATATCCGCGCGCCCCGCAGCCTGCAGGACCGCAAACGCCGACGAGGATATGCACACAAAGGGTACGGCAAGTCCGAGAACGGTCATTGCGTCAGTGCAAACGGATATTTCAAGAGTTCTTCCTCCGAAAAGCAGATTCAAAAGCTCCCCCGAAAGGGCGGATATGCCCAGACCCGCCGGAACGGAAACCAGCGCACTGACAAGCACCACTCCCGATGCGCACTCTCCCAGCCGCTTTTTATCGCCGGCAGCCTTTGCCGCAGCAGCGGCAGGCAGCATACTTTTTCCGAACATATTCGTAAGGGACGGCACAAGATTAAACAGCGTAACGGCAAGTCCAGTAAAGCTGCCGTAGATAAAGTTGGGCATATCCTCATACGGTATCCCCGCACCCAGAAGCTCCGAAAAAAGCCACGGCGAATCAGCCGCAAGGACTTTGAGAGAGCGCATGACCGTTACAAGATCGATAAGGGAGGTAAGGTTTGTCACAAGCGCTCCCACAGCCATGGGAGCCGCCGTCCTTATAAGCTCCCGCCGTATTTCACGCTTTCTTGACGGGGTCAGTCTGATATTTTTATCCGAGCCGCCGTTTCTTTTGTCGATAAGGATAATGCAGGCAAGTCCCGCAAAGGAGGATAACGTTATGCCGAGTACCGCAGCAGCAGCCGAATAGGGCACAGCTGCCTCAACTGCAGATATCCCTCTGCCGCCGCAGCCCGTTATCCGCAGAAATTCATCGGGAAAACGCTCCGCAAAGCGCAGACAGCCAAAGCACAGCAGCAGTCCGAAAAACAGCTTCGCAAGCCCCTCGGCTGCCTGAGATACCGCTGTCGGGTACATATTCCGCATACCCTCGAAATAACCCCTGTACGCCGAAACAAGGCAGCCCGCAAGGACCGAGGGCGCTATTGCAATGACCGCAGGCAGCGCACGGATATCACCCGAAAAAAAGCGGCACAGCGGATATGCACCAAGCACCGTTGCCGCCGTTCCTATAAGCCCTACCGCTCCGAAAAATTCCAGAGCGCATTTTTTTACCTCACGGGCGCCGTCTTGCCGCCCGCGGGCAAGCTCCGCAGCCGCTGTTCTTGCCGCGGCTGCGGGAAGTCCCGTGACCGACAGCGCATACACGGGCATAAAGATCCCGTATGCGGCGGAAAAATATCCCATACCCGTTCCGCCCAGCATATTTGCAAGGGGTATCCT
>CAZDJG010000228.1:0-3199 GCA_964505695.1 uncultured Ruminococcus sp. | reverse complement strand
CACGCTGCTTGTAGCCCTTTGAAAGATGCTTGATAATGCGGTCGTAAACGTCCGTTATTTTGACAAGCTTGCAGACGTCCTCAATATGCGCCTGTCTTGGAATTTTGCATTTTTTAAGGTCATAAATAAAATTAAGATATTCCTTTACCGTCATATCAAGATAAAGGGGGGGCATTTCGGGAAGATATCCTATTTCCTTTTTTGCGGCGGTAGGGTTGTCGAGAATATCTATGCCGTTGATAAGCACCTCTCCGTCGGTTGCGGAAATATATCCCGTAAGAATGTTCATGGTAGTTGATTTTCCGGCTCCGTTGGGACCCAGAAAACCGAGGATTTCCCCGTCGTTGACGGTAAAGGAAATATCGTTTACAGCCTTTTTGCTGCCGTAATACTTGGTAAGGTTTTTGACCTCGATCATTTTTTTCATTCCTCTCCGTGAGAATTAAAATTAAGAATATTTTACCGCACTAATGTGTTTATACTGTGAAAAACAAACGTAAAAGTCAGGAAAATATATTATCCGCCAAGCTTTTGAACGGCGCAGCGTACTCTTCTGAGCGTTTCATTCTTACCCAGCACCGCAGCCAGCTCAATTCCTCCGCCGGGGGTAAGTGCCTTGCCCGAAAGAGCCACTCTCAGCGGCCAGAGCATATATCCGTTTTTAACACCCCGCTTTTCAATCTCCTCAAAGACAGCGGAATGAATATTCTCTTCTTTCCAGTCCTCAACGGATTCAAGTACGGGTAAAAGCATTTCAAGAGCCGCAACCCCTGTTTCGGCATTTGTCTTCATTTTCTTGTTGAAATAAAGCTCCTCGCTGTATTCGGGCATTTCGTCAATAAAATCTACCTTTTCGGGAATATCCGTAAGAAGCTCTGTCCGAGGCTGAAGAGTTCTGACCAGAACGTCGATATCGATATCCTCACGCTTGCAGCTCTGACGGATATATGGAAGTGCTAGAGCCTTGAATTCATCATGGGAGAGCCTTCTCAGATGCTCGGCATTTATTGCTTTCATCTTTACAATATCAAATACCGCAGGCGATTTGGATATGCCTGAAATTTCAAACTCATTCACAAGCTCGTCAAGGGAAAATATCTCATTTTCTCCCTTCGGCGCCCAGCCGAGAAGTGCGATATAATTGATTATTGCAGGAACATAAAAGCCCTTATCAACAAAATCACCGAAATAAGCGTCGCCGTCACGCTTTGAAAGCTTGTGCTGCGAATCCCTCATTATATGCTCAACATGGATATACTGGGGGATCTCCCAGCCGAATGCCTCATAAAGCAGATTATACTTAGGCGCAGAGGAAAGATACTCGTTTCCTCTTACAACATGAGTGATACCCATAAGGTGATCGTCAATAACGTTTGCAAAGTTATAGGTTGGCATACCGTCTGCCTTGATAAGTATCTGATCGTCAAGGATTGCATTTTCAACGGTAATATCGCCGTAAAGCGCATCATGAAAGGTGGTGCTTCCATCAAGGGGCATTTTCTGACGAATAACATAAGGAGTTCCTTCGGCAAGCAGCCTGCTGACCTCCTCCTCCGGAAGATTGCGGCAATGCCTGTCATACATCATATTTGAAACCTTAGCTTCCTGCTGCTCCTTGTGAAGAGCGTCAATCCTCTCCTTGGTACAGAAGCAGTAATACGCATGATCCGATTCAATAAGCTTCATGGCATATTCCTTGTATATCCCCATTCTCTGCGACTGTATATAAGGACCGACGGGTCCTCCGACGTCGGGTCCCTCGTCCCAGTTAAGACCGCACACTCTGAGAGTATCGTAAATCTTTTCCTCTGCGCCCTCCACATATCTTTCACGGTCTGTGTCCTCTATTCTGAGGATAAAATCTCCGCCGTATTTTTTTGCGATGATATAAGTATAAATAGCTGTGCGAAGATTTCCTATATGCATAAAGCCTGTGGGACTCGGAGCAAATCTTGTACGTATTTTCTTTGATGTATCCATTTTTCAACAAATCCTTTCAGGGAAATTCACCATACTTAATATTTTGTCAGTATCGGCTTTGATCTGTCTGCGAAGTATATCCGTGCTTTTAAAGCGCATTTCGGGTCTTATAAAATCCACAAGTCTTACAGCAATAACCTTTCCGTACAAATCGCCGCTGTAGCTTGGAAAATGAGTTTCCGCAAGCGGAGCTCCGCCGCTTTCAACAGTAGGCTTGACGCCGATATTGGTCACTCCCCTGTATATTTTGCCGTCAAGCTCGGCATATGAGGCATAAACACCGAATTTCGGAAGAATAAGGCTTTCATTCAGTTTCTGGTTTGCAGTCGGAAAATCCATCTGTCTGCCGAAATGATTGCCGTTTATTACCTCGCCCATTATGACATAGTCATGTCCCAGAAGTCGGTTTGCGGAAACGATATCGCCTTCGGAAATAAGCCTTCTTATATCGGATGAGCATATCCTTATGCCGTTGTCGCTGATATCGTCTACAACGATAAGGCTCATTCCGCTGTTTTTGCAGATTTCTGCAAGCTCGTCCGTTCCGCAGACGGCGTTCTTTCCCAAACGAAAATCCCTGCCGCATACGACAGACTTGGCGGAAAGCTTTTTTTTCAGTATTTCCTCAACAAAGCTTTTCGCTGTGCTGTTTCTTATATCAGAAAAGGCGGGCATATAAATATATTCCGCACCCTCTTTTTCAAGCAGAAGACATTTGACTTCATCACTGCATATCGGGCAATAATTTTCGCCCTTTGTATCAATAGTTGCGGTTTTAAAGGTACATACGGCAGCAGCATACCCGTTTTCGGCGGCATTTTTCGCAGCAGCTCTTATAACAGCCTTATGACCGCGGTGAACTCCATCGAAAATGCCCAAAGCAACAGAAGTTTTTTTCCCGCTGATCTGTTCCTGATCAGACAGCTCGATCAAATAAATCACCTCAAGAATCAGAAAAAATTTTTTTCAACCCTCATAAGTCCTTCGTCACGCATAATAACGGCAGTTCCGATAAATTCACCGTTTTGCCCGTATACGGCAAGCCTGTCCGAAGAAATATCGCCTATTTCAAGACGGTTTATATCAAGGCGTATCCCGTTTCTGTACATTCTTTCCTGTGTGCTGCCGAGCTTTACTCTCGGAAGCTGAGCAAAAACTTGACTTACGGGAAGAAAAAAATCATTAAAACGTCCGCCGTTATCGGCAGTATGCTGAAGCT
>CAZDJG010000227.1:0-3201 GCA_964505695.1 uncultured Ruminococcus sp. | reverse complement strand
TTCACATTCTCTGCCGCTGAACTTGTCAGGATATTTTTGTGGATTGCTATAGTATTACACTGTTGCAAAGAAAGTTAAAATGTGGTATGATAATAGCGGCGGACAATTCTGTCCTAAAATTTCTTTTTTCGGAGGTTTATAAAGCTATGGGAAAAGCTCTTATCATCGGCTGCGGCGGAGTTGCGGGCGTGGTTATCCACAAATGCTGTCAGAACTCTGAGGTATTTGAGGAAATTATGATCGCCTCCCGCACCAAATCCAAATGCGACGCCGTCAAGGAAAAGCTTGAGGGCAAAACAAAAACCGTCATTCACACAGCAAGGGTCGACGCCGATAAGGTCGAGGAGCTTGTGGCTCTTATGAGGGATTTCAAACCCGATATATGCATAAATGTCGCGCTTCCCTATCAGGATCTGACTATCATGGACGCCTGCCTTGAATGTCATGTCGATTACGTTGACACCGCAAACTACGAGCCGGAGGACACCGCAAAATTCGAATATTCATGGCAGTGGGCGTACAGGGAACGCTTTGAAAAGGCAGGTATCACCGCTCTGCTGGGAAGCGGCTTCGACCCGGGAGTTACGGGAATTTTCTGCGCATATGCCCAGAAGCATTATTTTGACGAGATAAATTATATAGATATCCTCGACTGCAATGCGGGAGATCACGGATATCCCTTTGCCACAAACTTCAACCCCGAAATAAATATAAGAGAGGTAAGCGCAAAGGGCTCTTATATCGAAAACGGCAAATGGGTCGAAACCGAGCCTATGGAAATAAAGCGTGTGTACAACTTCCCCGAAATAGGCGAAAAGGATATGTATCTGCTGCACCATGAGGAGCTTGAATCGCTGGCTCTCAATATCAGGGGGATCAAAAGGATACGCTTTTTTATGACCTTCGGTCAGTCCTATCTCACACACCTCAAATGCCTTGAAAATGTTGGAATGACGTCTATAGAGCCTATAAATTACAACGGTATGGAAATAGTTCCTCTCCAGTTTTTAAAGGCTGTTCTTCCCGACCCCGCAAGTCTGGGTCCGAGAACAAGGGGAAAGACCAATATCGGCTGCATAATGCAGGGAGTAAAGGATGGCAAGCCCGTCAAATATTACGTTTACAACGTCTGCGTCCACGAGGAATGCTACGCCGAGGTCGGCTCTCAGGCTGTTTCCTACACCACCGGCGTTCCCGCAATGATAGGCGCTATGATGGTAATGACGGGCAAATGGAAAAAGCCCGGCGTTTACAACGTTGAGGAGTTCGACCCCGACCCATTTATGGACGCACTGAACAAATGGGGACTTCCGTGGAAGGAATCCTTTGATCCCGAGCTTGTAGACTGATTTTTTTCTTGACATAACCGGATATATATGCTATAATAAAAATGCCTTATCAAGAGCGGCGGAGGTACTGGACCTGTGAAGCCCGGCAACCTGATTGCACAGCCATACGGCTTTGCGAAAAAGGTGCTAATTCCTGCGGATTATTTCCGAAAGATGAGGATTTTTTCATTGCTGAAAAAATTCAAATTCAAAAAGATAAGGCGTTCTGTGAAAAATCCGCAGAACGCCTTTTTTTCAAAGAATACAGGAGGTAAAAAATAATGGCAAAGTATTTATTTACATCTGAATCCGTGACCGAGGGACACCCCGACAAGATCTGCGATCAGATATCGGATGCGGTCCTCGACGCTATCCTTGCTCAGGATCCCGACGGAAGAGTTGCCTGCGAGACCTGCACCACAACAGGCATCATTTTCTGCATGGGAGAAATTTCCACAAGCTGCTATGTGGATATCCCCAAGATAGTAAGACAGGTGGTCATAGATATCGGATATGACCGAGCAAAATACGGCTTTGACGGTCATACCTGCTCTGTGGTGACTTCCATAAACGAGCAGTCCCCCGATATCGCAATGGGCGTAAACGAAGCCCTCGAATACCGCGGAACAAGCGTAAAGGACGAAAACGACACGGGTGCGGGCGATCAGGGAATGATGTTCGGCTATGCCTGCAATGAAACCCCAGAGCTTATGCCCATGCCCATATCCCTTGCGCACAAGCTGGCAAAAAGACTTGCCGAGGTCAGAAAAACAGGAGTTCTCCCATATCTGCGGCCCGACGGAAAAACGCAGGTGACTGTTGAATATGAGGACGGCAGACCCGTAAGAGCGGACACTATCGTGGTTTCCTCGCAGCACGCTCCCGAGGTGTCTGTTGAAAGAATACGCGAAGATATTATCGAAAAGGTAATAAAACCCGTTATCCCCGAAAAGCTCCTTAACGGCACCAGATATTTTGTAAATCCCACAGGCAGATTCGTTATAGGAGGTCCTCAGGGTGACAGCGGTCTAACGGGAAGAAAGATAATTGTCGATACATACGGCGGCTATGCCCGTCACGGAGGCGGAGCGTTTTCGGGAAAGGATCCCACAAAGGTTGACAGAAGCGCAGCATATGCCGCAAGATACGTTGCAAAGAACATTGTTGCCGCAGGACTTGCCGATAAATGCGAGGCAGAGCTTGCATATGCAATCGGCGTTGCAAGTCCCGTTTCGGTAATGATAGACACATTCGGCACGGGAAAGGTTTCAGATGAAAAGCTGAGCGAGGCTGTTATGAAGGTATTCGATCTTCGTCCCGCTGCGATCATAAAGACGCTGGAGCTGCGCCGCCCCCAGTACAGGCAGCTTGCGGCTTACGGTCATATGGGACGTGAGGATCTGGGCGTTGCATGGGAAAGAACCGACAAGACTGCCGAGCTTATTGAGGCGGTAAAGTAATAATTACTAAAGGTGCAGTTGCAGAAAAGAACTTTCCGCAGCTGCATTTCAGCTTGCCGAATTACATACAAACAGCGCAATGGTATAGCTTTGTTCCAAACGTTCCACCGGAACGTTTGGAAGATTTAATTTTGAATAAACCTGTAAAAAGGGGGAGCGGTCGTGTCCGCTCTCCCTCGAAATGCTGCCGCATTTCTCACCCCTTTCCCCGTTTTTTTGATAAAAAGGAGATTTCGCCCTCTGCGGAGGGCGACCAAAGGGCTCTGCCCTTTGGAAACCCGCAAGCCTTTGAAAAGGCTTGACCTAAACTTTACCGTGACCTTATTTGTGCAGATTTTTTGTTTAGCCGATTTTTCGGCAAATTAAGGCAATACCGAATAAAGATTGCGCTGAAGATGCGCAGTCAGATTTTT
>CAZDJG010000226.1:0-3202 GCA_964505695.1 uncultured Ruminococcus sp. | reverse complement strand
ATGACCGAACCAATAGAGGATTTGCCGTGAAGGAGGTTTATAGAGGTTCCCCTTAGTGAAATCCTCTCCATAGATAGCTCTGAGCTTTTCTGAAGCTTTACCGACAGCCTCCGAACTGCGGGAGGAAATTTTGAATATATGTCTGAAATATGCTTGAATTTTCCGCGCTTTGTGGTATAATGTTCTTGGAACATAGTGAGCCTCCTTGGTTTTTGGTGTGTGGTAACTTCATTATACCATATTTGGCTCGCTTTGTCCTTCTTTTCTGTCCGATTTCATTATACCGTGAACCAAACGAATAATCGGAACAAATTTGCAAAAATAGTTATTGATTTTATTTATAAAATGTGGTAAACTATATTGAGTAGTAATTATTTCGGGAGGAATATTCAGATGGACAAATCACAATTTACATCTAAAATCAATGAAAACCTTATGATCGACGGAAGAACGGATATCGCCCACGCAAGCCCCCGTCAGCTTCACAGCGCCGTTGCAAGAGCGGTGATGAGCGATATTATCCCGCTCTGGAACGAAACAGAGGAAAGACACAACTCCGGACGCAGAGCATATTACCTTTCCGCAGAGTTCCTTATGGGAAGAGCAGTTTACAATAATCTTTACTGCGCAGGACTTCTTGACGAGGCTAAGGAGATATTCTCGGAAAACGGAATAGATATTTCATGCCTTGAGGAGATCGAGGACGCATCTCTCGGAAACGGCGGTCTGGGCAGACTTGCTGCCTGCTTTCTCGACTCCGCCGCAGCCTGCGATATTCCCCTGAACGGCTACGGTATCAGATATAAATACGGTCTTTTCAAGCAGTCTATAGGAAACGGCTTCCAGCAGGAAGCTGCCGATCCGTGGCTCGATTACGGCGACGCATGGAGCGTAAGGTGCGATAATGACGCGGTTACGGTCGAGTTTGCAGACCAGACTGTTAAAGCCGTTCCCTACGACACCCCTGTTATCGGCTTTAACAGAAAGGCTGTAAACACCCTCAGACTGTGGCAGGCGGAAAGCGTGAGCGGCTTTGATTTCAGGAAATTCGACGATCAGGATTATATGGGTGCGTCTGAAAGCTCTGTAATGGCAGACGCAATAAACGACGTTCTCTACCCCAACGACAACACCGACAAGGGCAGACGTCTGCGCTTAAAGCAGCAGTATTTCTTTGTATCTGCCTCCGTTCAGGATGTTATCAGACGGTACAAGGCTAAATACGGAGATGATTTCTCGCACTTTGCCGAGTGCTACGCTCTCCAGCTCAACGATACCCACCCCACAGTCGCTATCGCCGAGCTTATCAGAATATTCATGTTCAGGGAGGGTCTTTCCTTCAAGGAAGCGTTCGACATCGTTCAGAAGACCTGCAATTATACCAACCACACTGTTCTCGGCGAGGCTCTGGAAAAATGGAACATCGCCCTTTTCAAAAGCGTTATCCCCACCGTTTACGAGATCATTCTCATGATAAACGACTACCTGAAAAAATACCTCAGATCCATCGGTCAGACCGAGGAACAGATAAATTCCAAGCTTATTGTTGACGGCGGAGTTATCCATATGGCAAGAATGGCTATCTTTGCCTCCTCACACACAAACGGCGTTGCCCAGCTTCATACGAATATCCTCATGCACGATGTGCTGAAGGACTGGTATGAGCTGTTCCCCGACCGTTTCCAGAACAAGACAAACGGAATTACTCCGAGAAGATGGCTGGGACTTTGCAATCCCGAGCTTTCCGCACTTATCACCGAGAAGATCGGCGGCGGCTGGGAAACCGATCTCGACAGGCTTTCCGAGCTGAAAAAATACGTTGATGACCCCGACACCATCAACTGCTTTATGGACGTCAAGAGAACCAAAAAGGAACAGCTCTGCGCTTATATCAGGGAGCATGAGGGCATTGAGCTGTCGCCCGACTTTGTTTTTGATATCCAGGTAAAGCGCCTCCACGAGTATAAAAGACAGCTTCTGAATGCATTCTCAATTATGGATCTGTACTTCCAGATAAAGGAAAACAGGCTCCCCGACCTCCAGCCCACCGCATTTATTTTCGGTGCAAAGGCAGCCCCCGCATACCGCAGGGCAAAGGGTATCATCAAGTATATCAATGAGATCGCAAAGCTTGTAAACAACGACCCCGATACTAAGGATAAGCTGAAGGTGATCTTCGTTCAGAACTACAACGTTTCCTATGCGGAAAAGCTTATTCCCGCCGCTGATATTTCCGAACAGATCTCCACAGCGGGACTTGAGGCATCGGGAACGGGCAACATGAAGTTCATGCTCAACGGCGCGGTTACGCTGGGAACCTATGACGGAGCAAACGTTGAGATCGTCGAGGAGGCAGGCTGGGAAAACGAATATATCTTCGGCGCAAGAGTTGAAGAGATCGATGCTGTAAAGCCTGCCTATAATCCGAAGGAAAAGATCTATAACCGCAACAACAGAGTAAAGCGTGTAATAAACACTCTGGTAGACGGCACATTCAACGACGGCGACACGGGTATGTTCGGCGAGCTTTTCAACTCCCTCATCAACGGCGCAAGCTGGCACAAGCCCGATAACTACTTCCTCCTCACCGACCTTGAGGGCTATGTGGACACCAAGCTCAGAGCGCTGTACGACTACAAGAACAGAAACGTGTTCAGCAAAAAATGCTGGATGAACATTGCAAATGCAGGCAAATTCTCTTCGGACAGAACTGTCAAGCAGTACGCTGAGGAGCTTTGGAAGCTGTGATTTAAATTATCAGAGGAAGACAGCCGGCATGATCCGCCGGCTGTTTTTATACACTGTAACAAAATAAAAAATTTTATAAAAATTATTATAAATACTCATTGAAAAATATTCCGAAATATGATATCATCTGTATAATTGTAAAATATCATAAATTTTTTGGAAAAGAGTGTTAAGCATGGATATCAAAGCAAAAATTGATGAAATTGCGGACAAGATAAAAAATGATCCGAATTTTGCCTCGGAATTTCAGACAGACCCTGTAAAAGCTGTTGAAAAGCTCATAGGCATAAATCTTCCCAATGCGGAAATAAACAAGATCATTGACGGAATACAGGCAAAGATCAACGTTGACGGCATAAAGGACAAAGTCGGCGGTATATTCGGAAAATTAGGTCATTAAAATAAAGGGGTTCTCTATAAACCGGGACACGAGCAAAGCCTCGTCCATTGGTTC
>CAZDJG010000225.1:0-3212 GCA_964505695.1 uncultured Ruminococcus sp. | reverse complement strand
GATGACCGAACCAATAGAGGATTTGCCGTGAAGGAGGTTTATAGAGGTTCCCTACTATTTGATGTTAATTTCCTTTCGGTCAATGACTGATTTGAAATTATCCCGTAGAACAAAAGAGGAACAGCACGGAAAAATAGAAAAATCCGCTTCGGAACAGAAAAATAACCGAAGCGGATTTTTTTATTATTCGGCGTCAAGATCCATAACAACGCCGTCGCCCGTCATGGTTGCACCCGTTCGGGATTCGGCAGCTTCACCGCCGTCCCCTCCGCAGCTGCACAATAATACGGCTGCGGAAATGATCAAAAATAATCCTGATATTTTTTTCACGCTTTTTCACCAAAGTAAACGTCATACCAGCGCAGGAAAATGAAAACAGTCCAGATCTTTCGGCTGTTGTCGTATTTTTCCTGCCTGTGTTCGTCAAGTAGCTTTATAAGAATAGAGGTGTCGAAGAATTTTTCTGCGGCTGCCGAGGTGAAGGCTTCCTTGACAATGTTATAATATTTGTCCTCACGGAGCCACACTCTGATCGGTACGGGAAAACCAAGCTTTTTTTTGTTGGCAGTTTTTTCGGGAGCAGCCTTCAGAGCGGCTTTTCTCATTGCAAGCTTGGTGTTTTCGGTGCTTACCCTGTATCTCCACGGTATATGCTCGGCAAGCTCCATAATTTTCCTGTCAAGGAAAGGCACTCTCAGTTCAAGGGAGTTAGCCATTGACATTTTGTCCGCCTTTAAAAGAATATCTCCCGCCATCCATAGGTGAAGATCGAGATACTGCATTTTTGTTATCTGATCCGAATCTCTGACCTTGTCATAAAACGGCGCTGTAATTGCTGTGGGATCGGGGGCGGAGGTAGTGATCTTCAGCAGCTTTTTTCTTTCCCTGGGTGTAAACATATATGCATTTCCGATAAAGCGTTCCTCAAGCTCCTTGCCGTTTCTCACAAGGAAGTTTACGCCTCTTTTGGCGGGAAGACGCTCTGCAATGCTTCCTATGCCGCGCCTGATGATTTTTGGCAGTGATTTATATGCATGAGAGCCGAGAGGTTCCTTGTAAATATTATATCCGCCGAAAATCTCGTCTGCGCCTTCTCCCGAAAGCACTACCTTTACATATTCCGAGGCTTTGCTGCACACAAAGTAAAGAGCGATACAGGAGGGGTCTGCAAGGGGTTCGTCCATGTGATACTGTATTTTGTCTATATTTCCCCAGTATTCATCGGGGGAGATGACCTTGCTGATGTTTTCCTTGCCGATATATCCCGAAAATTCCTTTGCCCAGCCAATCTCGTTGTATTTTTCATCGCTTCCGAAGCCGACGGTAAAGGTTTTGTCCACATTGGCAACAGATGCCACATAGCTTGAATCGACTCCGCTTGAAAGAAAGCTGCCTACCTCCACATCGGATATCTTATGAGACTCAACCGAATCCCTGAAGGTTTCGGATATTTTTTCTACCCATGTATCCATATCGGGAGCTTCATCAGGAGAAAAATGAATGTCCCAGTAACGCTTTATATCAAGCTTTCCGCCCTTATATCTGAAAAAATGAGCGGGTGGAAGCTTATACACATTTTTAAAAAATGTTTCGTTAGTGGGGGAGTACTGGAATGTGAGATAGTTTTCAAGGGCTGCGGTATTCAGTTCCTTTTTAAATCCGGGGTGTACAAGGAAGGATTTTATTTCCGAACCGAATAAAAACGTGCCGTCCATAAGCCCGTAATAAAACGGCTTTATTCCGAAAAAATCCCTTGCTCCGAAAAGCTCATGCGTGTTTTTATCCCATATGACGAATGCAAACATTCCTCTCAGCCTGTCGAGGAGCTTTTCGCCGTATTCTTCATATCCGTGCAGCAGGACTTCGGAATCTGTGTTTGTGGTGAAGATATGCCCCTTGTCGGTAAGCTCCTTTCTGATGTCCTTATAATTGTATATTTCGCCGTTGAACATAAGAACCTTTGATTTATCCTCATTGAATATCGGCTGATCGCCGCTGTCGGTTATGTCGATAATGCTTAGCCTGCGAAAGCCCATTGCTATATGTTCATCTATATATCTGCCCTCGGAATCGGGACCTCTGTGGCGTATTTTATCCATCATTTCCCCGAGGATCTTGTTGGAATTATCTATTGTATTGGTAAAGCCTGTAAATCCGCACATAATTATGACCATCCTTTCCGGCATATATCATTATATTTCAGGGTCACAAATAATAGACCTGTTAACCTGTCTCAGAAGCAATGTCAAAAATATTGCGTGATCCGGTTTTTTGGGGGTTACTTAACAGGTCTGATATGATGCCTGCTTTACTATAATACCATTTTACGGCAAAAAGGTCAATAGAAAAAGCAGATCCACAGTTCATTTTAACCGAAATGTCATTTTTGCAGCCTCCCGATCTCCTCATCGGTAAGCGGACGGTATTCACCGGGTGAAAGGGAATCGTCAAGGGTGACTGAGCCGATAGCTGTTCTTTTCAGATAAACGCAGCAGCAGCTTATGGAACGCAGCATTCTTTTAACCTGATGATTTTTCCCTTCGGTTATGGTTATCATTCCCGAAAAGATCTTCTGGTCCGGAAACTTCATAAGCCGTTCCCGCTTGTCCTCAGCAAGCATATACTCAATATCGGCGATCCTGCCTGTTTTTATACAGACGATACTTGCGGGAAGAGCGGTGGCAGATATTCCCCTCATAGTCACCCCGTCGGAAACAGCCTTTATCTTTTCCTCGGTCAGCTCACCTATGGCATAGAAAAAATACGTTTTTGACACATGACTTTTCGGTTGCATAAGCTTATGAGTAAGCATACCGTCGTCTGTTATCAGAAGAAGTCCCTCGGTGTCCTTGTCGAGCCTGCCTGCGGGGTGGAGGGTATGCCGCATTTGCTCGGGAAAATAATCCATAACGGTTTTATTGATACTGTCGGTTCGTGCTGTAACGCAGCCCCTCGGCTTATTGAACATGAAATACCGTGGCATTTATTATCATTCCTTTGAAAAAGCTTATTACAGCTTGCTTTGCGGGCGGAGCGGTATAATGACAGTTTAGCATATATTATACGGGATTGTCAATAATTTTCATATTTGTTTGGCTGTTAAAGGAAATTATTAAATATTTGTAAAATTATCCAAATGATATTAAAAAATATTACGGATAGATTTACAATATAAGTGCAACACCCGAAAAAAATAATGACACAAAGAGCAA
>CAZDJG010000224.1:0-3227 GCA_964505695.1 uncultured Ruminococcus sp. | reverse complement strand
ACGGTGCGGATTTTTGTCAAAGATATCCTGAGTTTAAATGGTTTTTAGTATTATGTCATCGGCTGTAAAAAATACTGCGGCTGAGCCGAAAGAGGCTGTTGCAGCGCAAGCTGCAGCAGCCTCTTTTTTTACAAATATTTTTTCAGATCGGTAATAAGCTTTTCCTCTGCGCAAATAATACGGTTTGTGAGCGTTCTGCTCTCGCTGTCGGCGCCCTCATATTTAGATACGCTTTTTTTCAGGGTATTTATTCCCGTATCGCAGCCCTTTGCAATAAGCTCGGCTGCATCTTCGGGACTGCCTCCCGCAAGCTTCAGCTTGGTTTTCATCTTTGACATTGCCTTTGCCGCAGGATTCGGATTTTTCCCCTTATCCATGCAGGAATTGAGCAGCTCCTCCGCCTTGGCGCGGAAATTTTCATGCTCCAGCTTGCTTTCCTTCAGAATTTTTTCAAGCCCCATATCCCCTGCCTTGGGTATAGTGTCTCCGAGGGCGGCAATTCCCATTTTTATTCCCGAATCGCAGTCCCTGAGAAGCTTTACTGTGTCCTTTTCGGTTTTATCGTTCATATGTTATTCCGCCTTTCCGTTTTCGGTATTATTATAATTCCCGTTACAAGGCGGATTATTCGGTTAAAAATAAATGCAAAACGGTATGTTATCGCTGCTTACGCAGTTCGGAAAAAACGCACTGACGTGCTCTTTTCCGAAACAGCCGCCTGAGAACGATGATTTTTATTAAATTGAAAAAAATATAGGCAATACCGAATAAAGACTGCGCATCTTCAGCGCAATCTTTATTCGGTATTGCCTTAACTTATTTTTCGGCAAATTAAAGGGGCTGCTCAGTGAAGCAGTCCCTTGTTCATTTTCTGTGATCAAAGCATATGCGCTCTGAGCTCATCGGGAGTTTGTTTGCAAAGATATGCGGGAGCAATATCGAAGATCGAACGGCAGCCGCTTTCACCCTCGGCATTCAGCTTATATGCCGCACGTGCAAAGGCTGTGATGACCCCTGCGGTAAATTCGGGGTTGGAATCAAGCTTCAGGCTGAACTCCATAACATGGCTGTTTGCGCTGTTTTCTCCGGTTCTGCCCGTTCTGATAACAAAACCGCCGTGAGGTATGCCGCTGTGGTTCTTCATCAGTTCCTCTTCCGTTATGAAATGAACGGTGGTGTCATAATCGGAAAAATAGTTGGGCATGGTCTTGATATCATGCTCGATCTGTGCAAGATCGGCGCCATCTTCGGGAACGACAAAGCATTCTCTTGTATGCTTTTCGCGGGTCGTAAGCTCAGGATTTTCGCCGTTTCTTACTTTTTCGAGGGCAGACTCAACGGGAATAGTATACTGCTTGCCGTTCTTAACGCCCTTAACTCTTCTTATCGCGTCGGAATGTCCCTGACTTACTCCCTTGCCCCAGAAGGTATAATCATTTCCATCGGGAAGAACGGCATTTCCGTACATTCTCATAAGAGAAAACAGTCCCGGA
The DNA here is from genome assembly GCA_964505695.1 of uncultured Ruminococcus sp. Classification (GTDB taxonomy): domain Bacteria; phylum Bacillota; class Clostridia; order Oscillospirales; family Ruminococcaceae; genus Huintestinicola. The sequence continues at coordinate 1,734 of CAZDJG010000224.1, read as the reverse complement.
TCCCAGCCCACGGAGATAACGCCTGTTTTGCCCGATTCCTTAGCCGCTTTATCGACTGCGGCAAAATGCTCCGGGATCCTTGCATGGGTGTCAAAGCTGTCAACAACGTTAAAATATTTCACAAATTCGGGGGTCTGCAACGGCAGGTCGTTTGCGCTTCCTCCGCAAAGGATAAGCACATCTATCTCGTCCTTGTGAGCCATAGCCTCATCAGCCGGATAAACTGGTACGCCGTCGGTCATGATTTTTACAGAGGAAGGGTCCCTTCTTGTAAAGACTGCTTTAAGACACATATCATCGTTCTGACGGACAGAATACTCTACTCCTCTGCCCAGATTTCCGTAGCCTAATATGCCGATACGGATCATAATTATCAATCTCCCTGTTATTTTACTCGGTAAAAGCATTTTATTACTTGCATATGCAAGATAAATGCTCTTTTCCTGCAGATCATATGCTTATGATAACAAAAAAATCCGCAAAAGTCAATACCTTTACAACAATTTGTTGAAAAGCCACCGACCTTTGCGGATACTTTGCTGCAGTATTATGCAAGCGATTATTCGTCGTACTTTGAATCTATACCGAGATATTCCTCAAGAGTAAGACCGCTGTCATATACCTTTTTCGCCGTTTCTCTGCCAAGATAGCGGATATGCCACGGCTCATACATATATCCCGTGATCTCCTCGCCGTCCTCAGGATACCTTATTATAAAGCCGTATTCGGCGCAGTTTTCCTTTACCCACTCATATTCGGCGGTATCGGCAAAGGAAATATCTATGGTATTAAGGTCAAAGGCAAGTCCCGTCTGATGCTCCGAATGTCCCGGACGGGCGGAATATCTGTCAGCCTCGGACTTTCCGCTGCGGCTGACGTATCTGTCGTACAGACCCGACTGATATTCATATGAGCGAAAACCCGAAGATATGTAAATGTTCAGTCCCTCGTCAGCGGCTGCTGCCTGCATTTCGTCAAAAGCCGCCTGAGCGTCGGGGTCTACTCCGGGATTGTAGTCGGGAGGAAGAGCATAGGTCTTGTTTGCGATAAGTATTCCGTCAATGTATGTAAGTCCCGGAGCCTCCTCAACCGTAACGCTCACCCGCGCCGTTACATCGGGGCAGGCGGCGGAAGCAACGGTGACCGTGCATCTTCCCTTTCCCACTGCGGTAATATTGCCAAGACCGTCCACAGACGCAACAGACTCGTCCGAGCTTGTCCATATCTCCGATTTATCGGGTGCGGATTCGGGGTACATTGTTACTATCGGCATTTTGCTGCCGCCTTCGGTAAGCGTTACCTCATAAAAGGTGAGAGAAATTCTATCAACGCCACCCTCCGAAGTATTTTCCGCGTTATTTTCTGTTTCATAAATTTCCTGAGCGAATATGCTTTCCGCATTTCCGGTGATTTTTTCCGGAGCTGTGATATTTTCATCTGCCGTGCTTTCGGGCAGAATTTCCGTCATGTCCGTTTCCTCCGTATCGGCGGAATATCCGCTCTGAACGATCCCTCCTGCGGCAGTGCCGCCGACGGCAGCTGCGGCATCGGTATGCTCGTCAATAGCCGTACAGCCGCACATCAGCATGAAAGAAACGACCGCAGGGAGCATTATCCTTTTCATTTTATGTATAAGGCCTCCTTTGAAAAAAAAACGCCGAGACTATTGTCTCGACGAATCTGGAGCGGATTACGAGGCTCGAACTCGCTACCTCCACCTTGGCAAGGTGGCGC
>CAZDJG010000223.1:0-3247 GCA_964505695.1 uncultured Ruminococcus sp. | reverse complement strand
CCTGCGCCGTGTCAATATGGCGGTACCCGAGTTTTACCGCTTCACAAACCGCGTCAGCGGCTTTGTCATCATCAATAAACCATGTGCCAAGCCCCAGCTTTGGAATTTCCACACCATTCGCCATTCTATAGGTTTCCTGCATGATCATGATAAATCTTCTCCTTTCGTTTCTCTTAAAAGCCTCACAAGCTTTTCCAGAGTTTGGGTAATCTTTCGGTCTGTCATGTTCAGCTTTTGAAACACCGCCGCCTTGGTTTCCGAAAAAATACGAATATTATGCCATAGAATCAATATCCCTCGCCGTACTCCATAGAATCGTCATGCTCTATCCAGCTCTGGACATTTATGGTGGTATATGTATCGCGGGTGTTCCTGATTATAACGGTGGATATACCTGAATTGATGATCATTCTTTTGCACATGGAGCAAGGCTCGACATCTCCGTAAAGCTCCCCCGTTTTTGCGTCGTGGCAGGCAAGATAAAGAGTCGCATTTATAGTATCCCGTCTTGCAGCGGAGATTATTGCGTTTGCCTCCGCATGAACGCTCCTGCAAAGCTCATATCTCTGACCCTTGGGGATACCGAGCTTTTCCCTTGTGCAGTAACCGAGATCGCAGCAGTTTGCCCGTCCTCTGGGTGCGCCCACATAGCCTGTTGAAACGATCTCATCGTTTTTAACGATAATTGCCCCGAAATTCCTGCGCAGACAAGTCCCCCGCTCAAGAACCGTTTCGGCAATATCAAGGTAATAATTTATTTTATCTCTTCTTTCAACAGAGTTCATAACGATACGCTCCTTTTAGTATTATTCGCCGAACAAAGCCTTCAGCTCCGAAAAGCTGTTTACGGAGGCGGCAGGCGTTCCGGAAAGAACGCCGAATCCGTAAGCTGCGTGGATAAACGGGATCCCTGCGGCGCAGGCAGCGTCAAAATCGCCCTGAGTATCGCCCACATAGGCCGTGCTTGTGCAGCGGTTTTTCTTCATAAGCAGCCTGATCGTCTCTCCCTTGGGCTTTAGGGTATCCCCCCAGCAAAGGTAATCGGTAAACAGCCTTTCATGCCCGCAGAATTCAAAAAAAGCCTCGATATATCCGCACTGGCAGTTGCTGACGATAAACAGCCTGTGTTTTTCCGACAGCGCTGCAAGCGTTTCCCCAAGCTCAGGATATAAAACCCCGCCGTGAACGGCAAGATAATTGTTTTCGTCTTCGCTGCATTTGTCAAGCATCTCAGCCTGCTTTGTTCCCGAAAGTCCAGGAAATAATCTCACAGCAATATCGGTCATAGGCAGACCCATAACTCCTCTGATGTCATCTCTCGTGACAGTCATATTTTTCAAAAAGGGATCGCCGCAGGATCTGACGGTCACAGTCCATGAAGCGGCAACATTTTCAGAACTGTCCCAAAGGGTACCGTCCAGATCAAATATAATGCTTTCAGCGTTCATTTACAGTTCCCCCGTATGCTCAAATACTATTTGTAAATAGTATATCACAACAAAAGGGCTTTTGCAACATTTTTTCTTCAATTTCTCAGTTTATACTGATCTTTTATCAAGCTGCATACAAATCCGTCATTTTTCCCCGGCACCGTTTTTATGTATCAGAAAAGTTATAACGGGCAGATTTATAAGCATAAGGATACCGTTAAAAATATCGCTTATCCCGAATATCCGTTCCGACCCGAAAAAGCCTGCAGCAGCAGCGCAGGCGCACATTATTATGCGCAGTACGATCCCGCTCCTTTTGCCTCCGCCCAGATAGCACAGACATTTTTCTCCGTAGCAGCTCCAGCCCAGCACCGACGCCCAGGCAAACAAGCATATGCACAGACATACAAATACGCCGCCGATCCGTCCAAGTCCGCCTGAAAATGCGCCGGTGACTATATCACCTCCCGACGCGCCGGTGCATATGACCGTCAGGGCGGTAAGGGTGCAGCAAACCATTGTGTCGAGAAATACCTCCATCGCCGCCCATGCCCCTGCCTTTTCGGGAGAGCCGAAATCCGCCTCGGAATGAACGAGCGCAGAACTGCCCATACCTGCCTCATTTGAAAATATTCCTCTCCTCAGCCCCGTTGAAACCGCTTTTTTCACCGAAATGCCCACAGCGCCGCCTGCCGCTGCCGATGGAGTGAATGCAGATGAAATTATCAGCGAAAATGCGGAAAGAACGTCGCTTTTTGTGACCGCCAGCAAAAGCACGCACCCTGCTGCGTAAAGTATACCCATAAAAGGAACGAGCCTTGCGGAAAGCTTCATTACCCCTTCTGTCGCCCTGTCCGATGAAAATAAGACAGCCCCCGTAAGTATTGCCGCCGTCACCGATGATAAATACAAGGGAATGCCTGTCTGCGCCGAAAGAGCCTCCGCAAACGCCGCCGACTGGCTCATGCCTCCCATGAAAACCGCGGTGCAAAGACACACGGCAGCATATACAAGAGCAAGGGACTTTAAACCCGTTCCCTTTTCGATATACAGCATAGGACCCTTTTTGGCTCCGGGATATTTTCCGCCGTACTGCGCCCCAAGAAAATTTTCCGAATATGCAAGCGCCATGCCCCCGAATGCGGATACCCACATCCAGAAGACCGCTCCGGGTCCTCCCGATGCGATAGCCGCTGCGCATCCTGTTATGTTTCCCGTTCCCAGAGATGCGGCAAGCGCCGAGGTCACCGCGCCAAGCCGTCCTTTTCCGCCGCCCCCCAGCAGTCGGGGAAGTCTGAGCTGGATAAATCCGCTTTTTACGGTGTGATAGGTACCGCAGACGATCACAAGGGCAACGGTAAACGGTCCCCACAGCAGGGAATTGAGCCTTTCGGCATACATTATCATAAAAAAGCCGTCCTTTTCCTTTTTATACTGTAGCAAGACACAGAAATAGACTAACAAAAGGGAACCTCTATAAACCTCCTTCACGGCAAATCCTCTATTGGTTCGTTCATCTGCTTCGTTATCAGACCTTGTAAGACAGCAAGTATTACTGCGGTCTGATGCCTTGCATCTGACCGAACCAATGGACGAGGCTTTGCTCGTGTCCCGGTTTATAGAGAACCCCAAAAGGAAGCGGCAGAGAGTGGGAAGAGTTAGGAATGAGTCCGCAGACGGGCTTGCCGCCCGTCAAGAACGAATGACGACACTATTCACATTCTCTGCCGCTGAACCTGTCAGGATATTTTTGTGGATTGCTATAAAGGCAATACCGAATAAAGATTGCGCTGAAGATGCGCAGTCAGATTTTTCGT
>CAZDJG010000222.1:0-3260 GCA_964505695.1 uncultured Ruminococcus sp. | reverse complement strand
CGTGAGGGCAACGACCTTTACAACGAAATGAAGGAATCGGGAGTTATCGACAAGACCGTTCTTGTTTACGGTCAGATGAACGAGCCTCCCGGAGCAAGAATGAGAGTAGGTCTGTCCGGTCTTACAATGGCGGAGTATTTCCGTGATGTTGAGGGTCAGGACGTGCTGCTCTTTATTGACAACATTTTCCGTTTCACACAGGCAGGCTCGGAGGTATCCGCGCTTCTGGGTCGTATGCCCTCTGCCGTAGGATACCAGCCCACCCTTGCAACGGAAATGGGCGCTCTTCAGGAGAGGATCACATCTACAACAAAGGGATCCATCACATCGGTTCAGGCAGTCTACGTTCCTGCCGACGACCTTACAGACCCCGCTCCCGCAACGACCTTTGCCCACCTTGACGCAACCACCACTCTTTCCCGTTCGATATCTTCTCTGGGTATTTATCCCGCAGTTGATCCTCTTGATTCCACTTCGAGGATTCTGAGTCCCGATATTGTGGGACGTGAGCATTACGAGGTGGCAAGATCGGTTCAGAATATTCTCCAGAGATACACCGAGCTTCAGGATATCATTGCCATTATGGGTATGGACGAGCTTTCTGACGAGGATAAGCTTACCGTTTCCAGAGCGAGAAAGATACAGCGTTTCCTGTCTCAGCCATTTAATGTGGCGGAGCAGTTTACGGGCATGAAGGGCAAATACGTTCCGATCAAGGAAACTATAAGAGGCTTTAAGGAGATAATCGAGGGTATGCACGACGATCTCCCCGAATCTGCATTCCTCTTTGTGGGAACTATCGACGAGGCTGTTGAAAAAGCAAAGCAGTCGGGCAACTGAGGAGGCTGATATCATATGGCTGCACCATTTCAGCTTACGGTAATAACACCCGAAAAGACCTTTTTCGACGGCGAAACAAGCCAGATAATCGTGCGCACCACCGAGGGCGACATAGGCGTGCTTGCAAACCACACAAGCCTTGTGGCAAGCCTGCCCTCCGGACCGCTTAAAATTATGACGGAGGACGGAAGTTACCGTCTTGCGGCAGTTTCGTCAGGACTTATAAAGGTCGGCGGCAACAGTGTTCATATATTTGCGGACGCAGTGGAGTGGGCGGACGAGATAGACATTGAATGGGCTAAACGCTCAAAGGAAAACGCAGAGCAGAGGATCGCCGCCAAAAAGAGCGAGCGCGACTTCGATCTTGCGGAGCTTAAGCTTAAGAGAGCGCTCAACCGTATCTATGTCCATGACAGTCTGCTGAAGTAATAAGAAAAAAGGCACTTTTGATTTTATTTCAAAAGTGCTTTTTTTAATAAAATTATGTAGAATTAAAGCAGCGTAATGGATTATAATTATAGAGGTGACCTATACATAATGACGGGGCAAAGCCCCTTATTGAACGAAAAAAGTCCCGAAAAGGAGGAGCCGCTTAATGCCCGAGCTTATTGAAATGACCGATACCGCTCCCGTAAAAGCAATTATTATAACAGCAGACACCGGAGAGTTTGACGCAGAGCTTTCCCTTGACGAGCTTGAAGAGCTTGCGCACACCGCAGGAGCGGAGGTGGTCGGAAAGGTGCTGCAAAAAAGACCCGCCCCCGATACCGCTACCTATATCGGTTCGGGCAGGCTTTCAGAGCTTACCGAAGAAATACAGGCTCTCGGAGCGGAGCTGCTGATATTCGACTGCGAGCTTACCGCAAACCAGACCAAGAATATCGAGAGGATAAACGATGTGAGAGTAATTGACAGAACGACCCTTATCCTCGATATCTTTGCGCAGAGAGCGCTCTCCGCAGAGGGCAGGATACAGGTCGAGCTTGCACAGCAGAAATACCGCCTTGCTCACCTTGCGGGAAAGGGAGTTTTGCTTTCAAGGCTCGGCGGAGGAATAGGCACAAGAGGCCCGGGCGAATCAAAGCTTGAAACTGACAGACGTCATATCCGCCGGAGAATAGAGATTCTTGAGGACGATCTCAGGGAAATAAGAAAACACCGTGAGCTTATTCGCAGCAGGCGCAAAAAGGACAACGTTATGACCGCCGCCATTGTTGGCTATACAAATGCGGGAAAATCCACTCTTCTGAACGCTCTTACAGGCGCAGGAGTGCTTGCGGAAAATAAGCTTTTCGCCACCCTCGACGTTACCTCACGAATGATAGATCTTCCCGACGGAAGAAGCGTTCTGCTTGCAGATACCGTAGGTCTGATAAGACGTCTGCCCCACAATCTTGTGGAGGCTTTCAAAAGCACCCTTGAGGAGGCGGCAAATGCCGATATCATTCTGAACATTATCGACATAAGCTCCGAGGACGCCTACGGTCAGGCAAAGGTCACGGAGGAGCTTTTAAACGAGCTTGGCTGCGCAGGTATCCCCCGCATAAACGTTCTGAACAAATGTGACAGGCTGACAGGTCAGGAAAATATTCCCGAAGATAACTGCACCGTCAGGATATCCGCAAAAAATAAAACAGGCTTTGACCGTCTTCTTGAATGTATCGCCGCAAATCTTCCCGAAACCTCCGTAAGAGGCAGCTTTACCATTCCTTACGACAAGGGAAATCTTCTGAACTCCATTCGTGCGGAGGGAAAAATTTTTTCCGAGGAATACACGGAAAAGGGTACGCTTATCGACGCACTGGTGGATAAAAAAATATATTATTCGGTTGAAATGTACAGAAACTGACCGTATGGGAGGCTCATATATGCTTTCGGTCATACTAATAATAACGGGACTTATATTTATCTGCACAGCGCTTGCCGTAAAGCATGAAGCCGCAAGGCTCCCCGACAGGTATAATGAGCTTTACGGGGACGGAAAGCAGTATGCCGCCTCAGTCCTTGACTGCCATACCGAACAGGTCATTCTGCCGTCGGGAAAGAAAAAGAAATGCCCCGTAATGATACTCCAGTTTCGCATAAACGAACAGAAAAGAACGGTCGTTCACCGCTGCACCGAGAGATTTTTCGGGAAATATTCCAGAGGAGACAGCGTAAATATCATCTTCTGCGAAGCAATGCCGTCGGACAGGGCGGTCATCAGAAATGACAATATTTATGTAAAATTACCCCTTTATTCAAAAAAAATATCCGCCGTACTTATCCCGCTCGGAATAATACTGGCGGCTGCGGGAATATTATCGGTTTTATTGTGAAAAACAGTGGAAAATTTATCTGCGATGTGTTATAATAAATAAAAGCTCAAGGGAACCTCTATAAACCTCCTTCACGGCAAATCCTCTATTGGTTCGGTCATC
>CAZDJG010000221.1:0-3290 GCA_964505695.1 uncultured Ruminococcus sp. | reverse complement strand
CACTATTCACATTCTCTGCCGCTGAACTTGTCAGGATATTTTTGTGGATTGCTATGGGTAATTTTATGGATTGCTATAGTATTAGTCTGCGCTCTCTTTTTCCGGGAGCGCAGACAATGTGAAATTTTCAGTATCAATTTACCTTGACTGATGCTGTCAGTCTATTGCTCTCCTTGTAGGGTCTTGCAAGAAGATATATCATAGCTGCAAGAACAATTACCGCAAAGATAATTCCGATCACATTTACCGAGCCTGTGAAAAGGAGTCCGAACTGATAAATGATAAGCGAGATCGCATAAGCAAATAAGCACTGATATGCAATTGCAAAAGCAGTCCATTTGGGGTTGTTCATTTCACGCTTGATAGCGCCGATCGCAGCAAAGCATGGTGCGCAGAGAAGATTGAATACCAGGAAGGAATATCCTGCAAGAGCGGTCATTCCCATAAAATCCAGAACTCCGAACACGCCCACGACCTCTTCCTTTGCCACAAGTCCCATGATTGTTGCGACAGTCGCCGTCGGTTCGCCGAAGCCGATGGGAGCAAATATCGGGCAGATAGCATTTCCAATCTTGCCGAGAACGCTGTCAGAAAGCTCAAGCTCTGTGCTGAAGCCGAAGCCGCCGTCGGGAAGTGTTCCGAATACCGAGCCTGCCCATATAATAACGGAGGAAAGAAGAATGATAGTGCCTGCCTTCTTGATAAACGACCAGCCGCGTTCCCACATTGAACGGAGAATATTTCCGACTGTGGGCATATGATATGCGGGAAGCTCCATTACAAAAGGTGCGGGATCGCCTGCAAACATCTTTGTCTTTTTAAGCATTATTCCCGAAATGATGATAGCCGCAACTCCGATAAAATATGCGCTGGGAGCTACCCACCATGCGTTTCCGAAAAGCGCTCCCGCGATAAGTGCGATAATAGGCATTTTTGCGCCGCAGGGAATGAATGTTGTTGTCATTATCGTCATTCTTCTGTCACGCTCGTTTTCGATTGTACGGCTTGCCATGATTCCCGGAACGCCGCAGCCTGTGCCGATAAGCATGGGGATAAAGGATTTACCCGAAAGACCGAATTTTCTGAAAATTCTGTCCATAACGAATGCGATTCTCGCCATATATCCGCAGGCTTCAAGGAATGCAAGGAAGATAAACAGAACAAACATCTGAGGAACGAATCCCAGAACAGCGCCTACACCGCCGACAATACCGTCAATTATCAGACTGCTGAGCCATTCCGCACAGCCGACAGATGTCAAACCGCTTTCAACGAGAACGGGAACGCCGGGCACCCAAACTCCGTAATCCTCTGCTGCGGGAAGTCCTTCCATAGACGCTTCAACAAGAGCATTTACATCATATCCCGCTTCCGCAAGGCTGTCACCGTATGAACCGAGAGCCTCGTCAAAGCCGCCAAAATCCTTTTCCTCCACTGCTCCGAGAATTTCCTCGCCGCCGATAACTCCTGCATCTGCGGCAGACTGTACCATAGCAAGAAGCTCTTCCGTGAAAATATTTTCCTCCGCATAAGCGTCGGTCGCTTCTTCATATTCGCCGGTTCCTATTCCGAAAAGATGGAATCCGTCACCGAAAAGTCCGTCGTTTGTGAAATCAGTTACCCATGTTCCCACAGTGGTCACGGAGATGTAATATACAACAAACATGACAACCGCAAAAATGGGAAGTGCAAGAAATCGGTTTGTTACGACCCTGTCGATCTTGTCGGAAACCGTCATGCCGCCGCTGTTTTTCTTTTTAAGGCATTCCCTGATGATTGAAGCTATGTATATGTACCGCTCGTTTGTGATAATACTTTCGCTGTTGTCGTCCATTTCCTTCTCCGCGGCGGCGATATCTGTTTCTATATGCGCTTTTTTGTCGGCGGACAGGTTAACGGTTTCATACACCTTTTCGTCACGCTCGAACAGCTTTATCGCAAACCAGCGCTGCTGCTCCTCGGGGATATCATGCAGAACACATTCCTCGATATGGGCTATCGCGTGTTCAACACAGCCGCAGAACTTATGACGGGGAATCATTTTTTCTCCCGATCTTGCGGCGTCCACAGCAGCATTTGCGGCATCATTTATGCCTGTGCCTTTCAGTGCGGAAATTTCAATAACACGGCAGCCAAGCTCCTCCGAAAGCTGCTCGATGTTTATTTTATCGCCGTTTTTCCGAACAACGTCCATCATGTTGACTGCACATACAACGGGTATCCCAAGCTCTGTAAGCTGTGTTGTGAGATAGAGATTTCTCTCCAGATTTGTTCCGTCGATGATATTGAGGATAGCGTCGGGACGCTCGCCGATAAGATAATTTCTTGCAACGACTTCCTCAAGTGTGTAGGGAGAAAGCGAATAAATTCCCGGAAGGTCGGTGATAATAACGTCCTTATGACCCTTGAGCTTTCCCTCTTTTTTCTCAACGGTAACTCCGGGCCAGTTTCCCACGAACTGATTTGAACCCGTGAGAGCATTAAAAAGCGTGGTTTTGCCTGCGTTGGGGTTTCCTGCAAGCGCAATTTTGATTTCCATAAAATGCTTCCTTTCCAAAGTTAAGCAAAGCTAACTTATGTACAAAATTTATTCGGTTTCTATCATTTCGGCATCGGCTTTTCTCAGGGAAAGCTCATAGCCTCTTACCGTGACCTCGATGGGATCGCCCAAAGGCGCCACCTTGCGGACGTAAATTTCCGTGCCCTTTGTGATACCCATATCCATTATCCTGCGCTTTACGGCGCCCTCGCCGCTAAGCCTTTTCACCGTTACGGTGGAGCCGATTTTTGCGTTTTTCAGCGTTGACATATGTATTCCTCCCATTAAACCATTATTTTGCAGGCCATTTCCTTTGAAACTGCTACCCTTGAATCCTTGACGTTCACAATAACGTTACCGCCGATCTCGCTTACCACGGTTACCGCAGAGCCTGCCACAAAGCCTAAATTTTCGAGAAATTTTCTCGTATCTGGATTTCCCCCCACCTTTTTGATGATGTTTTCTTCTCCTGTGTTTGCAAGTGTCAGCGGCATCATATCGTCACTCCTTTAAAATTGTTAGATAAGACTAACTTACGTGCATTCATACAGGTCAGATGTTGCTAACCTCAATCGCACAATAGAGGTTAGCTTTCACTAACCTCTATTATCATACTACCTTATTCCGGCTTTGTCAAGCATTTTGGTTATCTTTGTATATTTGCACAGATTTTGATGTTAGCATATGGTAACTATATATTAAAAATGTACATTACTCTGCCAAGGCTTTTCCTAAGTTTCTGCATTTTTCA
>CAZDJG010000220.1:0-3382 GCA_964505695.1 uncultured Ruminococcus sp. | reverse complement strand
TCTGAGCATAATTCCTCAACTCCAATCAATCGGTAAAAAGCTGCACCCAACTGTTCGACGACGAATCATATCCCACACCTATCTTTCCGTAGTCCGCACCGAGAATATTTTGTCTGTGACCTGATGAATTCATCCAGCAGTCCATGACCTCGTCGGGAGTAAGCTGACCCATAGCTATATTTTCTCCTGCGGTCATATAGCTTTCGGTAATGACTGTAAAGCATTTTGTTCCGTCCGGACGGGTATGAGAAAAACGCTTTACTATCTCCTTTGACCGTATCTGTGCGCTTTCGCAGAGCGATTCGCTCTTTTCAAGGGGAGCAAGTCCCTCCGCTTCACGCTCCTCGTTTACAAGTCGTATCACTTCGTCAATATACTCATCAACCGATACAGTATTTTCCGTTGAACCTTTCGTCGGAAAATATGAATATTCACCGTTTTCCGAAACAATTACACCTATGCATATCCTTGACGATGTATTTTCCCCGTCATAAATCGTTATTGCTCCGATACCGTTTGCCTTGCCGACTACGGTAAGAGTGAAGCTGCCGTTTTTTACAGCTCCGCATTTAACGGAAATAATACTCGGTCTTTCATTTTTTATTTTTATACTGCCGAACCCCGAAACGGTAATGTTGAATTTTGCAGATGTCCCCGGTTCAACTGCTGCCACGGAATTATAGTCTGACGGATCAAAAACTTCCTCGTCATAGTAATGAGTTTCCTCATTATCGGTGACGGTAACGGTACATTTGTACTTTTTTCCGTTGTTTGATGCGTAAATATATGCTGTTCCCTCTCCTACGGCAGTCACAGTTCCGTTTTTATAGCTGCATACCGAGGCATCGCTGATGCTCCATTTGATCTTTCCTGTCGCTCCGCTGAGTCTGAGCGAAGCTGTTTCACCCACCGAAAGGGAAATAGATGTACTGGTAAGTCCGATGTTCTGTGCTGCGCTTACATATGTTCCGAAAAATCCTGTCATAAAAATAAGGCTGAGAAAAAGTGCAGTTATTTTTTTCATATAAAACATCTCCGTTTTTTCTGATGACTTTTATTAAGTATACCAAATTTTTTTCCGCAAGTCAAGAATATTGCTCCGATATATCTAAAAAAAGCAAATTTTGCCCTTGACAACAGAATAAATATGTGATATAATAATCCACAGTCAGGAATATTGCACTTTAAAGCAATGAATTTCAATGTTTCAAGGTGTATAATCCAACGATTTTTCAAAACGCAATTTTATATGTATAAAGGAGTCTACCCACAATGATGAATATGGATTTTATCCGAAAACTGCCCATTCCCCAGGAAATCAAAGAGCAGTTTCCTGTTCCCGAAAATGTAAAAAAGATTAAAGCCGAAAAGGATGCGGAAATTGCCGATATCTTTACGGGAAAATCCGATAAGCTGCTGCTTATTATCGGTCCCTGCTCCGCAGACAGGGAAGACAGCGTCCTTGATTATATTACACGTCTTGCAAAGGTTCAGGAAAAGGTAAAGGACAAGATTTTCATTATTCCCAGAATTTACACCAACAAGCCCCGTACCACAGGTCAGGGCTATAAGGGAATGGTTCATCAGCCTGACCCCACTAAGGGCGAGGATATGCTTGAGGGACTTATTTCTATAAGAAAGCTCCATACCAAGGCTCTTACGGAAACCGGTCTTGTATGCGCCGATGAAATGCTTTACCCCGAAAATCACAGGTATCTTTCAGATATCCTTTCCTATGTTGCAATAGGTGCAAGATCGGTAGAGGATCAGCAGCACCGTCTTACGGCAAGCGGACTTACGATACCCGTGGGAATGAAAAACCCTACAGGGGGCGATTATTCGGTAATGCTCAATTCCATAATTGCCGCACAGTCGCAGCATACCTTCCTTTACAGAGGCTGGGAGGCGCGAAGCAAAGGCAATCCTCTCGCTCATGCCATTCTCAGGGGCTATGTGGACAAGCACGGCATTTCCCACCCCAATTATCATTATGAGGATCTCATTTTTCTTTATGAGATGTATGCCGCTAAAAATCTTGAAAATATGGCTGTTATCGTTGATGCAAATCATGCAAATTCGGGAAAGAAGTATCTGGAACAGATAAGAATCTGCAATGAGGTGCTTCACAGTTGCCGCCACAACAGTGATATAAAGCGCTTTGTCAAGGGCTTTATGATCGAAAGCTACATTGAAGACGGCTGCCAGAAGGTCGAGGAAGGCACATACGGAAAATCCATAACCGACCCATGCCTTGGTTGGGAAAAGTCGGAAAAGCTTATTTACGACATTGCCGATCAGCTTTGATTTATAACAGGTGTTCTTCGTAATGATCCGAAGGGATATTGTCCTTTCGGATCATTTTTTATGCCTGAAGTTTATTCAGTATCATTCAAAAAAACTCAGCTGAGTATTGCTGTATCCTAAACGAAATGCCGAAATAATATCCTGCATTTTGTACAAAATGCCGAATTTTTCGCATTCCTCGGTAAAGATACCCCATAACTTCTTAGCATTCGGACAGACACACTCGTATGAACTGCCGTATCGTGAGAGGTATTTTCCCGGTAAACCGCTGCCGTGAAATATCCTGTCCGGTCTTTCAAAAAAATACTCCCGCTGTCCGCTGCGCATGGTAACTCCGAAAGCGGGATATATAAACCTCACTCCGGCTTCATGTCCAAGCTTTACGATAGAACGTATATTTTCCTCGCTATCCTCGATAAACGGAAGTATCGGCATCATGGTGATCCCCGTAAAAAGTCCTTTTTCGGAAAGTCCCGCAAGCGTTTCAAAGCGTCTTGAAGAAACGCTTACATTCGGTTCGATAAGCCTGCACAGCTCATCGTCTGCAGTGGTCACGGTAAGCTTGCACATCATAGGCGAATGCTCGGCTATGGAAAGAAAAATATCACTGTCCCTGAGCATGGTTTCGCTTTTTGAAAGTATCGCACAGCCAAAGCCGTAAGCATCTATAAGCTCCAGAGCGTGACGGGTAAGCAGCTCGCTTTTCTCAAAGGGATTGTACGGATCGCTCATGGCTCCCGTGCCGATAACTCCCGTCCTGACCTTCCGCCTCAGTTCGTTTCTGAGGATCTCAAGAGCGTTTGCTTTTCGGCGGACAGTATCGAAACCATCAATGCAGTAACAGTTGCTGCGGCTGTCGCAGTAAATGCAGCCGTGACAGCATCCTCTGTACAGGTTCATATTGTAATCAGTACCGAACCAGCTTGTGGATTTGTTTCTTTGCAAAATTGACGCAGCTTTTATTTCCTCCATACATATACCCTCCGATCTCTTATTCATTATACCATATAAAAGCTATTATATCAAATTAAGGCAATACCGAATAAAGATTGCGCTGAAGATGCGCAGTCAGATTTTT
>CAZDJG010000219.1:0-3444 GCA_964505695.1 uncultured Ruminococcus sp. | reverse complement strand
ACGGCGTGCTCCGCACATTTTCTCTCAAACAAGGTTTTTAGAGGTGACCTATATAAACTCGTTATCCTCACAGGGCAGCAGCAATACCGTCGGCAAGTTTTTCAAGCTCAGCGAGCTGTTCCTCGGTCATAGCAGACTTCAGTGTTACCGTTCCCCTGATATCCATTTCTTTGCAGGAAGAAAGGATATCGCCCATCTGCTTTGCGCTGACAGACGCCCACGAGCCGTTTTCGATAAGTGCGCAGACCCTTTTTCTGATTCCGTGCGCAGCAAGCTCCCTGAGCACCTCCTCCATACGCACGAAAATTCCGCCGTTATATGTAGGCGCTGCAAAAACAATACCCGCGCAGCGGAAAGCCTCGGAAACGATCGCGTCATTTGCGTACATTGAAACGTCCCTCATTACCGTTTTTATGCCTCTTTCAAAAAGCATACGGGACAAAATACCGGCTGCATTTTCCGTATTTCCGTAAACGGACGCATATGCGATAAGGACCTCCTTATCCTCAGGCTCATAGCTGCTCCAGCGGCTGTATTTTTCGGTTATAAGCCCTGTATCCCTGCGCCATATGTGTCCGTGGAGAGGGCATATGGTCTTTATATCAAGAACCGATGCCTTTTTCAGAAGAGCCTGCACCTGAATGCCATATTTTCCGACAATATTGCAGTAATATCTGCGCGCCTCCGGGAGGATATCCCTTTCAAAATCCGCCTCATCCGCAAATATTCCTCCGCCAAGTGCGCCGAACGAACCGAATGCGTCTGCGGAAAAAAGCGTTTTATCCGTTTCATCGTAAACTACCGTTACCTCAGGCCAGTGGACCATAGGCGCGGAAATAAATCTGAGACTGTGCCTGCCGGTGGAAATGACGTCATTTTCCGAAACCGTCCTGAATCTGATGTCTGCGCCGTAAAACTGACCTATGATTGCAGCCGCCTTTGCGGAACATATAACCTCCATATCGGGATAAAGACGAAGCAGCGCTGCAAGGGACGCTGTATGATCGGGTTCCGCATGAGTCACAATAATATAATCGGGCTTTGCACCTCCGAGAGCATGGACCGTATTTTCGATATATCTTTCTGTCACAGCCTTGTCGGCGGTATCGAAAATTACCTTTTTTTCATCACTAAGCAAATATGAATTATACGACATTCCGGAGGGAACGCTGTATACGCCCTCGAATATGCAGCACCTGCGGTCGTCGCAGCCTATGTACAAAAGCTCATCGGATATATTTCTTACATTATACATTACGATCGTCCTTTCAAAAAAAGGGACAAGCCTTTATAACTTGTCCCTCAGCAAACAGTGAAATTACTTGTGCATTATCTCCGAGATGGTATCAAGGATCTTTTCATAGCAGCCGCCGCAGCCTGTGGAACAAGCCGTGACCTCCTGAACGTGATTGAATACCTGAAGAACGTCCCCGAAATTCTCGCTTTCGTGCATTGCCTTGTCGACGTCGTTGTAGGAAACGTGCCTGCAGTGGCAGATCTCGTAATTTTCCATTTATTATCACTCCTTAAAAAAATTTTGTTTTTTAAATTATACCAGAATGCCGCAAAAAATAAAAGCAAAAAGAATAAGTAATTTTATCAATTTTATGTTAAGGAACAACTGATTAAATCAGTGCTTCTTTTAATTTATTTCTCAGAATGCTCAAGAGAAGCTCTTATAAAGTCCGCAAAAAGCTTCTGGGGCTTGTTGGGACGGGACTTGAACTCAGGATGGAACTGAACCCCCACAAACCACGGATGATCCGCGATCTCAACGATCTCGACAAGACGTTCGTCAGGAGAGATACCCGCAATTTTAAGTCCCTTCTCCGTAAGCTGCTGACGGTATGCGTTATTGAACTCCCAGCGGTGGCGGTGGCGCTCGTAAATAAGCTCCTCTCCGTAAATGCTGCGGCAGCGCGAATCGGCAGCCAGCTTGCAGGGATAAAGTCCGAGGCGCATCGTGCCGCCCTTTTCGGTAATATTCTTCTGATCCTCCATAATGTCGATAACGGGATAGGGCGTATCTCCGAATTCGGTGGAATTTGCCCCCGAAAGTCCCGCAGCGTTCCTTGAAAACTCGATAACGGACATCTGCATTCCGAGACAGATGCCGAAGAATGGTATTTTGTTTTCACGGGCATATCTGATGGATTCGATCATACCCTCTATTCCCCTGTCGCCAAAGCCTCCCGGAACGATGATTCCGTCGCATCCGGCAAGCCTTCCGGCAACATTTTTCTCATCTACCTCCTCGGAATTTATCCACTCGATGTCCACCTCTGCATCGTTTACGATACCGCCGTGACGGAGAGCCTCGGCAACGGAAAGATATGCGTCATGGAGCATTACATATTTGCCCACAAGACCGATAGTGACCTTTTTCTTTGCAGCCTTTGTGCGGTTTACCATCTGTGTCCACTCGGCAAGGTCAGGCTCGGTATTTTCAAGCTTCAGGTGGTGACAGACCGATCTTGCAAGCCCTTCCTTCTCAAGCCAGAGCGGGACCTCGTAAAGCGAGGGCGCAGTCAGATTCTGAATAACGTCCTCAGGTCTGATATTGCAGAACAGCGCGATCTTATTACGCATATCCTGCGGTATTTCCTTTTCGCTGCGGCAGACTATGATATTGGGCTGGATACCTATGGACAGAAGCTCCTTTGTGGAATGCTGAGTAGGCTTTGATTTAAGCTCCTCAGAGCCTGTAATATAGGGAACGAGGGTAACATGGATATAAATTGCATTATCCCTGCCGACCTCGGTAACGACCTGTCTTATAGCCTCAAGAAACGGGGTGGATTCGATATCGCCCACGGTGCCGCCTATCTCGGTGATAACTATATCGGTATTGTTCTCCCTGCCTACTCTGTAAACCTTGTCCTTTATTTCGTTGGTTATATGAGGTATCACCTGAACGGTGCCGCCGAGATAATCTCCTCTGCGTTCCTTATTGAGTACGGTCCAGTAGATCTTTCCCGTTGTAACGTTTGAGTTTACGGAAAGGTTTTCATCGACAAATCTTTCGTAATGCCCTAGGTCGAGGTCGGTTTCCGCACCGTCATCGGTCACAAAGACCTCGCCGTGCTGATATGGTGACATTGTGCCGGGATCGACATTTATATACGGGTCAAACTTCTGGATAGTGACCCTGTATCCCCTCTGCTTGAGCAGACGTCCCAGAGAGGCGGCAGTAATTCCCTTGCCGAGCCCCGATACCACTCCGCCTGTTACAAAGATGTATTTTGTAGACATTTTTCTTCTCCTTCCGTTTTACAGCGGGATGTCCGCATCTATACACATTAAGCTTTATTATAACATTTTTCTTTTTAAAAAGCAAGGCATTTTGTTTAATATTTCGGGGCATTTTTAAGGCAATACCGAATAAAGATCGCGCTGAAGATGCGCAGTCAGATTTTTCGTCAGGTTGCACGAAAAATTCGCAGG
>CAZDJG010000218.1:0-3446 GCA_964505695.1 uncultured Ruminococcus sp. | reverse complement strand
CCGATGTTCATACGTGAAGGCACGCCCAGAGGATTAAGCACGATATCGAGAGGTGTTCCGTCCGGAAGGAACGGCATATCCTCAGATTTAAGGATACGGGAAACAACACCCTTGTTGCCGTGGCGGCCTGCCATCTTATCGCCTACGGAGATCTTTCTCTTCTGAGCGATATAGCATCTTACAAGCTTGTTTACTCCCGGAGAAAGCTCATCGCAGTTTTCACGGGTAAATATCTTGACGTCTACGACCACGCCTGATTCGCCGTGAGGAACCTTAAGCGAATTATCCCTGACCTCCTTAGCCTTTTCGCCGAAAATAGCTCTGAGAAGTCTTTCTTCTGCGGTAAGCTCGGTCTCGCCCTTAGGCGTTACCTTTCCGACGAGAATATCGCCTGCTCTTACCTCAGCGCCGATGCGGATAATGCCCCTGTCATCAAGATCCTTAAGAGCGTCCTCGCCAACGTTCGGAATATCTCTTGTTATCGTTTCGGCGCCAAGCTTTGTATCTCTTTCCTCGATCTCATATTCCTCAATATGAATGGATGTGTAAATATCCTCACGAACGACCCGCTCGTTAAGAAGAACGGCGTCCTCGTAGTTATAACCCTCCCATGTCATAAATCCGATAAGAGCGTTTTTGCCGATAGCAAGCTCGCCGTTGCTGGTAGCGGGACCGTCGGCAAGCACCTGACCGATACGAACCTCCTCACCCTTTTCAACAATAGGTCGCTGGTTTACGCAGGTACCCTGATTTGAACGCTTGAACTTGGTAAGCTTGTAGGTATGAGTTGCGCCCGTACCTTCCTTGACTACAACCTCGTCGGCGGAAACACGTTCAACAACGCCGTCGTGCTTGGAAACAATGCAAACGCCCGAATCAACGGCAGCCTTATACTCCATACCTGTACCGACTATAGGAGCCCCGGTCTTGAGAAGAGGCACAGCCTGACGCTGCATATTCGCGCCCATAAGGGCACGGTTCGCATCATCGTTTTCAAGAAACGGGATCATTGCCGTAGCAATGGAAACGACCATTTTGGGAGATACGTCCATGTAATCGATACGTTCTCTCTCGCATTCGAGGATCTGATCCCTGTATCGTGCGTTAACTCTCGGACGGGCAAATTTTCCGTCCTCAGTAAGAGGCTCGTTCGCCTGCGCGACGGTATAGTTATCCTCAACGTCGGCGGTCATGTAAACCACCTCGTCCGTAACAACTCCCGTGGTCTTGTCTACCTTTCTGTAGGGAGCTTCGATAAAGCCGTATTGATTTATTCTCGCAAATGAGGCAAGATACGAGATAAGACCGATGTTAGGACCTTCCGGAGTTTCAATGGGACACATTCTTCCGTAATGGGAATAGTGAACGTCACGAACCTCGAATCCCGCACGATCTCTCGAAAGACCTCCGGGGCCCAGTGCGGAAAGACGTCTCTTGTGTGTAAGCTCAGCAAGGGGATTATTCTGATCCATGAACTGGGAAAGAGGCGACGAACCGAAAAATTCCTTTATCGCCGCAGTGATCGGACGGATATTTATAAGACTCTGAGGAGTAATAGTCTCAACGTCCTGAGCCTGTGTGTTCATTCTCTCTCTGATGCTGCGCTCCATACGTGCAAAACCGATCCTGAACTGATTCTGGAGCAGCTCGCCTACCGAACGGATACGCCTGTTGCCGAGATGGTCGATATCGTCAACGGTGCCAACGCCTTCGCAGAGATTGATAAAATAGCTTACTGTGGAGAAAATATCATCAAGGGTGATGTGCTTGGGAACAAGCTCGTCTGCACGTTTTTTGATCATTTCCTCAAGCTCGTCCTTGTCTGCTGCGCTTTCAAGGATATCCTTCAGAACCTTGAAGGACACAAACTCGTTAATTCCGTACTGAGAAGTATCAAAATCAACATAGCCCGAAATATCGACCATTCCGTTTCCGATGACCTTGACTTCCTTTTCCTCGACGCGGCTTGCCGATTCGCCTGTGGGAGAGATGATATTATCCTTGTGAATGATCTTGAGCCAGACTTCGCTTACGCCTGACTGCTGGATCTCCATGGCTCTGTCATAGGAAACAAGCTCGCCCTCCTCAGCCATGATCTCGCCGGTCATGGGATTTGCAACGGGTCTTGAGATATAATGACCTGCAATTCTTGAACCTATTCCGAGTTTTTTGTTGTATTTATATCTTCCGAAACGGGAAAGATCATATCTCTTTGCATCAAAAAACAGCATATTCAGGTGAGAAATTGCGCTGTCAACTGTGGGAGGCTCACCGGGACGAAGCTTTTTGTACACCTCAAGAAGCGCCTCTTCGGTGTTCTTTGTAGCATCCTTCTGAAGAATAGTCTGGCTGAGTCTTTCATCAGAACCGAACATTTCCTCGATCTCAGCGTCCGTACCCACGCCGAGAGCACGTATAAATGTAGTAAGAGGGATCTTTCTGTTCTTATCGATCCTGACATATACTACATCTGCGGAGTCCATTTCATATTCAAGCCAGGCTCCTCTGTTGGGGATAACGGTAGTTTTGAAAAGATCCTTACCGGTCTTATCCTTTTCAAAGGAATAGTAAACGCCGGGAGAGCGGACGAGCTGGGATACTATAACACGCTCTGCGCCGTTGATAACAAATGTTCCGCTTTCCGTCATAAGAGGGAAATCGCCCATAAAGACTTCATTTTCCTTAACATCGCCGGTTTCCTTATTCCAAAGGGTCGCCTTTACTTTGAGCGGAGCAGCGTAGGTAACGTCCCTCTCCTTGCATTCCGCAACGGAATACTTAGGCGTTTCATCAAGATGGTAATCAACAAAATTCAGAACCAGATTACCGTTATAATCAGTAATAGCGGCAACATCGCGGAATACTTCTTTAAGTCCCTCCTCCAGAAACCATTTGTAGGAATTTTTCTGCACCTCGATAAGATTCGGCATTTCCAGAACCTCGTTGATTTTTCCGAAGCTCATACAAGTGGTCTTGCCGAGCTGCACCGGCTTTACATTCACCATAGGCGGACTCCTCCTCATAAATTTAGAAGAAACAATGCTATCCTCTGCCGTATATAACCGATTATTGGCTTAAAATACAGACTTTAAACCCTTATGCCGTCTTTGCGTGCATTTCGGGAAAATGTTATTGCAAATTTGCCGTATACGGCACAAAAATGCGCAATCAGCATATGTTATCTGTAAAACAGGCATAAGAATACATTATGATACAGTATATTATTATATTACATTTGTCAGCCGTTGTCAAGAGTTTTTTCCACACTTATGCTGATTTTTACAATTTGTACAAGTATTGCTGTATAAAAATTAACTATATTGCGCAATTAAACATATAAAAAAAAAGGACTTCGGGTAATTTGCACCGAAGTCCTACAGAACCGACAAATCTTATGGGAACCTCTAGAAACCGGTTTGAAAAGAGAAAATGGGTGGAGTGCGTCG
>CAZDJG010000217.1:0-3449 GCA_964505695.1 uncultured Ruminococcus sp. | reverse complement strand
CGAACCAATGGACGAGGCTTTGCTCGTGTCCCGGTTTATAGAGAACCCCATATTTTATCCTCACATCAATAAATATCCCATTTTTTAATGGTGTCCTTATGCTCCATTTCAAGACCCAGATTGTCAAGCAGCTCCTGGGCGGCGTTGTAGCCCATTTTCTTCTGACGGTTGTTCATAGCGGCAACCTCAAGAATTACCGCAAGGTTACGTCCGGGCTTTACGGGTATGGTGGAGCAGGGGACCTTAACTCCGAGGATAGAGGTAAATTCGCTGTCAACGCCCATTCTGTCGTATACCTTTTCGGAATCCCACGGCTCAAGCTCCACTATCATGTCGATCTTTTCCGTGACCTTAACGGCGCCCATACCGAACAGGCGGCGTGCGTTTACGATACCAATGCCTCTCAGCTCAAGAAAATGGCGGATATTTTCGGGGGACGAGCCGACAAGGCTGATGTTTGAAACCTTTCTTATTTCAACAGCGTCGTCTGCAACGAGCCTGTGACCTCTCTTGATAAGCTCCACGGCAGTTTCGCTTTTTCCTACGCCGCTTTCGCCGAGGATAAGCATACCCTCGCCGTAAACCTCAATGAGAACGCCGTGACGGGTGATACGGGGCGCAAGGTGAAGATTAAGATAGGCGATAAGCGCGGACATAAAGCTTGAGGTGCTGTCCTTGCAGCGCAGCAGAGGTATCTCGTATTTCTGCGCAAGCTCCAGCATTTCGGGGAAGTAGGGCAGCTCTCTTGTAATGATGATGCAGGGGACGTGCTGGGCAAAGAGCATTTCAAGATGCTCCCTCCTCACATTTTCCTCCATTGTGGCAAGATAGGCAAATTCCGCCTTGCCCACTATCTGTATGCGTTCGTTGTTAAAATATTCATAAAATCCCGAAAGCTGAAGTCCGGGACGGTTTATTTCGGTTTCGATAACGAGCAGCTTTGAGGAATCCATTGGCAGATGGATAGTTTCAAGGTTAAATTCCTCTATGATCTCCTTTAAGGTCACGCTGAATTTTTTTTCGGGCATATTCATATCCTCCGTATTCTCATAAAATGACATATATTTTTATTATATACCTTTTTTCGGAGCTTTTCAAGCATACATACAAAAAAATAAAAACGCCGCAAAAGCTTTGATTTATGGGGTTCTCTATAAACCGGGACACGAGCAAAGCCTCGTCCATTGGTTCGGTCAGATGCAAGGCATCAGACCGCAGTAATACTTGCTGTCTTACAAGGTCTGATAACGAAGCAGATGACCGAACCAATAGAGGATTTGCCGTGAAGGAGGTTTATAGAGGTTCCCTTATGCTGTTTTGCGGCGTTGAGTCATGATGATACTATACGGTATCAGCTTCCGTAGACCAGCCGCGCTGCGTCTACGGTGGCTTTGGCGTCCTTTGCATAAAAGTCTGCACCGATCTTTTCGGCATATTCGGGGGTAAGAACAGCGCCGCCCACAACTATCTTACAGCCGGGCTTTACGCTTTTTACCAGCGCTATGGTTTCAGCCATGGATCTGAGGGTCGTGGTCATAAGCGCCGAAAGCCCCACAAGCTTTACGTCTTCGGGCATTGCCGCATCAGCCACAGCCTGATATTCCACATCTCTTCCGAGATCTATTACCTCGAAGCCGTAGTTTTCCAGCAGGACCTTTACAATATTTTTTCCTATATCGTGGATATCGCCCTTGACTGTGGCAAGAACGACCTTTCCCTTTGATACGGTTTTTTCGCCTGTGCTTATCCTTGATTTTATTACCTCGAAGGCAGCCTGAGCCACTCCTGCGGAGAGGATAAGCTGCGGCAGGAATATCCGTCCGCTTTCAAAATCCGCGCCAGCCTTGTCAAGAGCGGGGATAAGCATTTCATCGACTATCACCATGGGGTCGGTGGTTTCAAGCAGCTTTTCTGTGATGACTGCGCCCTCATGCTTAAGACCGTTTCCCACTGCAAAAAGCAGTCCCTCGGCGGTTGCCTTATCCGCACCTGCGGCGGGGGACTGAGGCTTCTGTGGAGTCATATCATTGTATGCGGCGATAAATTCCGCTGCATTTTCGTCGATATTCGCAAGAAGATTATAGGCTCTTACCGCACCTGTCATAGCGCTTATATTTGGATTTATTATAGGCAGGTCAAGACCGTTTGCAAGGCATATCTGCAAAAAGCTGCTGTTGATAAGCTCGCGGTTGGGCAGACCGAAGGATATGTTCGATACGCCGAGAACCGTTTTAAGACCAAGCTCGGTCTTTACTCTGTGCAGAGCCTTGACCGTTTCCATTACGCCTGCCTGCTCCGCCGAGGCGGTAAGGGTAAGGCAGTCTATGAATATATCCCTTTTCGGAATGCCTGCCGCCATTGCCCGCTTCATGATCCTTTCGGCGATTGCAAAGCGTTCACCGGCGGTTTTGGGAATGCCGTTTTCATCGAGGGCAAGTCCCACTACAGCCGCGCCGTATTTTTTTACTATCGGCAGTATTTTCTCAAGGGACTGCTCCTCGCCGTTTACGGAATTTACTATAGCCTTTCCGTTATATACCCTGAGAGCCGCCTCAAGCACCTCGGGTATGGTGGAATCTATCTGCAATGGGAGATCGGTAACGCTTTGCAGCGCCTTAACGGTCCTTACCATCATAGCCTTTTCGTCAATGTCCGGCAGACCTACGTTCACGTCGAGGATATCTGCGCCTGCATTTGCCTGCTCGATAGCCTGACCGAGGATATAATCGATGTCGCCGCTTTTGAGAGCCTCCTTAAAGCGTTTTTTGCCTGTCGGATTTATTCTTTCGCCTATTATCCTCGGTCTGTTTATTACGCTTGTGCAGGAGTATGAGCATACTGCCGAAGGGATGCATTCTCCGCCCGTTCGGACGGTTTCTCTTTCGGTATATTTTTCATTGGAAAGCCTTTTTGTAAGCGCCGAAATATATTCGGGGGACGTTCCGCAGCAGCCTCCGAAAATTTTTACTCCAAGGGAAGCAAATTCGGCGGCAGCCTCCGCAAATTCTTCGGGATCTACATTATACAGGTTCGTGTTCGGATCGGGAAGCCCCGCATTGGGCTTTACCGCCACAGGAAGGGAAGTCCACCTGCATATCTCCCTGACAACGGGAATAAGCTCCTTGGGACCCAGCGAGCAGTTTACGCCTATTGTGTCGGCTCCCAGCCCCTCCAGAGTAAGAGCCATCGAGGAGCATGAGCAGCCTGTAAAGGTCCTGCCGCTCTCTTCAAAGGTCATGGTGCAGATAACGGGCTTGTCCGAGTTTTCCTTTGCAGCCAGCAGCGCCGCCTTTACCTCATAAAGGTCGGTCATGGTTTCGATAACGATAATATCCGCCTCGCCGCCTGCGGCTATCTCCTCCCTGAATATATCGTAAGCCTCCTCGAAGGAAAGGCTGCCCGTAGGTTCAAGGAGCTGACCTATAGGACCTATATCCAGAGCGGCATAC
>CAZDJG010000216.1:0-3463 GCA_964505695.1 uncultured Ruminococcus sp. | reverse complement strand
GAACCAATGGACGAGGCTTTGCTCGTGTCCCGGTTTATAGAGAACCCCATAAATTAAAAATAAATTAAAAACATCTTCGGTTATTGAAGATATTGACGCAGTGTGTTATAATTATCTTAGGTAATGCGATTTATTGAAAGGACGGACATTTGCATGAGTGAGATTTTCAGGGCAGAGGGACTTACCAAGTCCTATAAAAAAGGTATTCTTGCTGTGGACGGCGTAAGCTTTTCGGTGGACGAGGGGGAAATTTTTGCTCTTATCGGTCCAAACGGCGCAGGAAAGACCTCGACTATCAGAATGATCTCCACGCTGATAAAGCCTACGGAAGGCGACGCCTTTGTGGACGGTCACAGCATTATAAGCGAGCCTGACAAGGTGCGCAGCGTCATTACATATCTTCCCGACGAGGCTGGGGCTTACAAGACCATGACGGGTATGGATTATCTTTATTTCATGGCGGGGCTTTTTACTTCGGATAAGGACGAGACGGACAGGTTTGTAAACAGAGCCGTGAATATGTGCGGTCTGGGGGACAGGCTTGAGGAAAAGATCGGCAGCTATTCGAGGGGCATGATCAGAAAGCTGCTGCTTTCACGTGCGGTCATGACCCGTCCGAAGCTTGCCATTCTCGACGAGGCAACATCGGGTCTTGACGTTATCAACGCTCTCGATATCAGAAAGACCATACGCAGGCTTTCAAAGGAGGAGGGCATGAGCTTTCTGCTTTCCTCGCACAATATGCTTGAAATAGAATATGTTTCGGACAGGGTGGGCATTATGGCTCACGGCAGACTTCTGGCTGTGGGCAGCATAGATGAGCTTAAAAAGCAGTACGGTGCGGATAACCTTGAAGAGGTCTTTGAAAGGGTGGTAATGACGGATGAAGTTAGGTAATCTTCTTAAAAAAGAACTGGGAGAGCTGCTGACAAAGCAGGCGATCTTTTCAATGATATTTACATGTCTGCTGCTTGTTGTTATCGGTCAGTTCATGGGCGGAGTTATGGACGATGCGATCTACAACTCGGAGGTGAACATTGCCGACCTTGACGGCTCGGAGTTTACGAAGGATATGATAGAAAAGCTTCCCGAATACGGCGCAGACCCTGTTATGATTGATATTTCGTCGGAGGATCTGTTCAGTGAGCTTAAAAGGCTTGATATCGAAAACGCTGTAATCATTCCCGAAGGATTCGGGGCTGCGGTCTTAAACGGCGAAAGACCTGAGCTTAAATGCGTGAGCCTTGTGGACAAGGGCGGACTTGCTTCCTCTATGAGCAGTCTTTCCTCTGCAAGCCTTACAGGTTCTGTAAGCGCATATGTTTCCGATTATGTGCAGAAAAACATGATGGGACTTACGGACGAGCAGATATCGCTTGCTGCCGAGCCTCTGGTAGCCGTGGACTATACCGCTGCCAACGGAAAGACTGTGGAGACGTCTGCCGAATCCCTTACGGCTATGCTCATGACCCAGTCGATGATAGCTCCCTTTGCGGTGTTTTTCCTTATCCTTATGGCGTCGCAGATGATAATGACCGCCATTTCCACCGAAAAGATAGACAAGACCCTTGAAACGCTTATGTCGGCGCCTGTTTCGAGGATCACGGTACTCAGCGCAAAGATGATCGCTGCGCTTATTGTGGCTCTTCTGAATGCAGGTTCTATGATAATAGGCTTTGCCTTTTATATGAAGGGCATGATGGGCGGCACTGCGGACGAGATAGCCTCGTCTGCCGCAGCAGAGGGAGGAATATCTCCTGCGGAGGCTATGGCGGCTCTGGGAATGAATCTGTCCGGCGGCGAGATGCTGCTCTTCGGAGTTCAGCTTTTCCTTACCATTGCCATAGGACTTTCCGTTTCACTTATCCTCGGGGCGATGGCAACGGACGCCAAATCGGTTCAGACGCTGGTTCTTCCCGTTATGATGATTACCATGATACCGTTTTTTGCGACTATGTTTGCAGACGTAAATTCCATGTCGGCTCTTCCCAAAATAATTCTGTATATCATTCCGTTTACTCATACCTATACCGCTATGAACAACATGATATTCGGGCATATGGGCATTGTCTGGGCAGGACTTGCATATCAGATAGTTTTCTTTGCGGTTTGTATGTATCTTGCGTTGAAGATATTCACCACCGACCTGCTCTTTACAATGAGCCTGCCCGTTTCGGGGGGCAAAAAGAAAAGCTTGCCGAAGAAATCAGGCGGTGAGGCGGCATGAGCATTCATAAGGAATATGAGCCTAAGCTTCGAAAAAACTATTTTCTTGGAGCGGCGTCGGGACTTTTTACGGTCGCTGCCGCTGCTTTGTGGATATTCAGGGAGCGGCTCATGCTCGACACCCGTTTTCTGATAATGCTTTCGGGCATAGCTCTTCTGATGATACTTATGACAATAGTCGGATACAGGCGCAAAAAGGAATGCTATCTCCGGGCGGAGGAGCTTAAACGCCGTCAGGAGGAAATGAACACTGATTTTTCGGACAGCGGGATCTTTTTTAAGTGAGAGGATATGCTTATGAAAAAAAGAGCTGCGGAAGCGGCTGTGATACTTGCCGCGGTGATTATTATTCTGGCTGTTATAAACGCTGTTTCTTCGGGCCTTACGGATTCCGTGCGCAGGATAGACGGTGAGTATTACAGCACGGGGGAAAGAGAGCTTGACCTTGTTCTTATGACTACCGACGGAACGGAGCAGCTCGGAGATTTTGCAAGGCTTGAGCGGCTGAAGGTATCTCCCTATCGGGAGGAGGTCAAGGCGGCGGTCAGAACGGATAATGCAGAGGCGGCGGCGGTCATTAAAAAAGAGGCCGACGAGCTTTACGCCGGCTGCACCTCTCTGGAGGATATTTCCTTTGTATGTCTTGCGGAAAATCTGGAGGAGCTGGATATTTCCCTTTGCAAGACAAGCGATATTTCCTGCCTTGAGGGAATGAAGCTCAGAAAGCTTGATATTTCATACACAAACGTTGACGACCTTTCGCCCATTGCCCGTATGGAGGAGATTGAGGAGCTTATTATGGCGGATATTCCCGCAGAGGATCTTTCTCCGCTGCTTGAATCCCGAAGCCTGAAAAGGCTCGTTGCGGAGGAGGGCAGAGATATTCCGGACGGACTTTCCGAAAGGGGAATTGAGATAGAATATCTTTCTTAGCGTTCCTATAAAAATTCCGCTTAGATTTATAGGATCGTTCAACAATGGGCTTTGCCACGTAAAATGACGGGGCAAAGCCCATTGTTGGATCAGGTCAAGGAGGGCTGCGTCACCGGCGATAACTCACCGTTTGGATTTCGCAAAAATTTTTAAATCAAATGCTTGATTTTTTTGGCGGGAAGTGCTAAAATGTATTTATGTTCGATTCAGGGTATGATAATACAGCTATAATAAATTATTTATTTGTTAATATACGGGAACCTCTATAAACCTCCTTCACGGCAAATCCTCTATTGGTTCGGTC
>CAZDJG010000215.1:0-3471 GCA_964505695.1 uncultured Ruminococcus sp. | reverse complement strand
GTATCATAGGGCGTAGGCTCACCGATATAATCAAAGCCCGTCCAGATAAACTGTCCTGCACAATACTGCGCATCACGGTCGGGAATAATGCACGCCTCGGTACTCTTAGCCGCCCAGCCCGGACGTGTATTTCCGAGAGAAGAGCATTGCTCATCGTCATCGGCAAGAACAGGCTGTGAAAAAGGGAAATGATATATTCCCCTGCTTTGAAGCACCGACGAGGTTTCGCTGCCGTAGATCATCCAGTCTGGGTGCTTTTCATGCTGCTCGGCATAAAGCCTCTCCGCATAGTTATAGCCGGCAAGCTTAACGATATCTGCGCACTTCTGGGCGCCCTCCCACTGCATGTAATTTGAACCTATGGTAACATACGCATTTTCTTTCGGATCATGCTCTCTGACAAGTCCCACAAGCAGGGATGTTATCTCCTGACCGTGTTCGTTTGCATGGGTATCGTAGATCTCGTTTCCGAGACTCCATGCGATAACGGAGGGGTGGTTTCTGTCCCTGCGGATCCATGAGGCAACGTCCTTATCGGCCCATTCTTTGAAAAAGCCTGCATAATCATGATCAGTCTTATGCATTTCCCACATATCAAAGCCCTCAGATACAATGAGAAATCCCATTTCGTCCGCAAGCTCCATAAGCTCCGATGCAGGCATATTATGGCTTGTACGTATGGCATTTACGCCCATTACATTGAGCTTTGAGAGCTTTCTCCTGATAGCCGCCTTGTTTACCGCAGCGCCCAGCGAACCCAGATCGTGATGTTCGCAGCAGCCGTGGAGCTTAACGTGCCTGCCGTTGAGGAAAAATCCTTTATCTGTTGTAAATTCGGATTTTCTGATACCGAATTTGTTATAAACGGTATGTATGGTTTCGCCATTTTTCACAAGCTCGGTCTTCATGGTGTAAAGATGCGGGGCGTCAATATCCCACAAAACGGGCTTGTTGATTTTCATTGTAACGGTATTTACGGAATATGAAACTCCGTCCCTGCGAACAGCCGCCGAAATACGCCTTTTGTCATATGCGCAGCAGGGATTTTCCGACATGCAGACAAGCTCGCCGCCGTCAAGTACCGACTGCCTTACAGACAAACCGTCAACCGTAACTCCCTCAGGGCGCACCGCTTCCGCAAAAACCGTAACGCAGCCGTCTGTATCCGAAGTAATGTAAACTCCGTCGGAAGCAATATGGCAGTCGGGATAAGTCCTGAGCCATACCCGGCGGTAAATTCCGGCTCCCGAATACCATCTTGTATTGGGACAGCGGTAATCCACACGAACGGTTATAAGGTTTTCTCCTTCGCAAAGCAGATTGGTGATATCAAATTCAAAGGTGGAATAGC
Organism: uncultured Ruminococcus sp.; assembly: GCA_964505695.1. Taxonomy (GTDB): domain Bacteria; phylum Bacillota; class Clostridia; order Oscillospirales; family Ruminococcaceae; genus Huintestinicola. Next base: position 2,120 of record CAZDJG010000215.1, on the reverse strand, counting down.
CGTACTTCCACTCCCCTGCAAGCTTTCCGTTCACATATACCCTGCTGTCCATGTAAACGCCCTCAAAACGCACGGACGTACATATTCCATCGGCTTTATGATACTCAAAGCTTTTTCTGTACCAGCCTGTTGAGGTTTCGTAAAGATTTCTTGTTTCGCCGATCATCCAGTCGTGAGGGATATCTATCCTGCTCCACAAGAGATCGTCGGAATATTCCGTTTCAACAGGATTTTTTGAAAATTCCCAGCCGTCACAGAACAGTCTGTCCTTTGAAATTTCATTCAGATTCATATTGATTTTTCCTTTCATATGTAGTATTATGATATATATATAATAATTTTAAACGGAGAAATGATATGGACGAAGCGATTTATCCTATAATAAATAATCCCGACAGATCACTGCTGACCGCTGCAGGAATAGGTCGGTGCGACCGTCAGTACCACTGCGTACGACGTGACGGATATCCTATCCCTCAGATAAATTTCTGCACAGACGGCAAGGGCATTCTTATTGCGGGAGGGAATACAACAGAGATAACAAAAGGAATGTCTTTTTTTCTACCCGCCGATATTCCTCACGAATACTATACAGAGGGCGCATTATGGAGCCTTGAATGGGTCACATTTTCAGGAATATGCTGCAACGGGCTGCTTGAACAGCTTGAAATGACCGAACCGCTCACAGTTATGCACAAGGACAGTACCGAAATGAAGCGTGCATGGAACGGAATTTATTCGGCGCTTAAACGAAACGGGAAAAATGACACCCTGCGTGCGGATTCATATATGTACCGCTACCTTGCGGAATATCATATCAGCCGTACAAGCAGCAGAGAAAAGGATTCTGACACATCAGCCTTCAGGCTTGCCGAAGAATTTATATCCTCTCATTTTACAGAGGAGCTTACAATGGAACGGCTTTCGGCTGCCGCAAACGTTTCGCCGCAGTATCTTTGCCGCATATTCAAGCAAAGAACAGGTATGCGACCGTTTCAGTACATAAACTGCCGCCGCCTTCAATACGCAAAACAGCTTCTCACAAGGAGCAATATGACCGTATCGGAGATTTCGCACATAGCAGGCTACAATGACACAAGCTACTTCTGCAAGCTTTTTAAGGAGCAGGAGGGAGTATCCCCCAAAAAATTCATGTCGGCAAAATAACACGCCTTTGCATATGAATTATTTTATTTGATTTAACATAATTATATCCTTAAAATCCGTCCTTGTCAATATAAGCTTTTTCGCCGCAAAAGCATAAATATAATTATTTGAAACAAGTCCTAATGACATATGACGGGTTTAAAAGTATTTTTATGTTTTTCGGCAATTTTCTCTGCTATATGCGGCAAGCAGCTTTGCAATAAATAATTATTTGCACAAAAAATCACCCTTTAAAAAAAGGTATTGAAAATCTGCTTGTTTTTTGATATAATTATCTAAACACATCTGAGAGGGTATGTCAGAGCCTCCTCCGATTAAATCCGGTGTGCAATTCATATGATCTTGATCTTCCCTTCCAATTACAATAAAATTCGGTAAAGGCGATCACGGTAAAATGTACAAAGGCATAAATTTTTTCTGTGCAATCTGCAGTAAGATAGCCGCTGTATTTCTCTCTTTTACAATGATGCTCTCAACAGGATGTGCAGCACAGACACCCTATAAGAAAGGAGCTGCGCTTACAGCTTCGGAAACCGCCGAAAACATGGGCATCGGTCTTAATCTCGGCAACACCATGGAAGCATACATAGCAAACGGATGCGAAAAAATTGATTATGAATGGATTCCTGCTGCAGGAAACAACACTCCCACAGACTATGAAACCTGCCGGGGAGCAGTTAAAACCACTCAGGAGGTCATTGACGGAATAAAGGCAGCGGGCTTCAGCACTGTACGTATACCCGTCTTTTGGGGCAACATGATGGAAAATGACGGTCATTGGAAAATAAACTCCGACTATATCGCCCGCGTAAAGGAGATCGTTGATTATTGTATAACCGATGATCTGTATGTTGTAATAAATATACACCATTAGACGGAAAGCTGTATGTTTCATCAATTTTTGATTGCTACGATCTGATGGCACTTGGAATTGCGATGGCTGATAATATTGC
>CAZDJG010000214.1:0-3486 GCA_964505695.1 uncultured Ruminococcus sp. | reverse complement strand
CAGATGACCGAACCAATAGAGAATTTGCCGTGAAGGAGGTTTATAGAGGTTCCCACAAATAATATATCAAAAAGAGAATTAGCAGTGCTATGCAATGTCTCATATGCTCTTATCAAGACTTGGTTTAATAAAGAAAAACGCAGCCCGTCATACAATGTATGGCAAACTGCGTTCAAAGATTTCAGTTTAGATTGGATTGAGCATAATATTGATTAAATCAACGACCGCCTTAGAAAATATATCAGGGAAATTTTTATTATTATGTAATATAATGTTTTGAGGAATGTTGTTCTTGGTTGTATTTTCTGTTTTGATAATTATTAAGTTCTCTTCTCCCATTGTTGCTCACCTCTATTATAATAGTATGTTAAATAGCTTGACAATATTACAATCAAACATATATTATTTACTGTTTTTCAATTTTTTAAAACGGATTTTTGCAAAAACACGGTAAACCCCCTTGAAATATTGTGATAAACGTGGTATGATTTATATAGCATTATATAGCAGTTTAAAAAATGGAGGAATGGACAGAATGAACGATTATATTTTCAGCAACACCACAAAGATAATTTTCGGCAGGTCGGCAGAGGAATATATCGGCAGCGAAACATCTCTTTACGGAAAGGCTCTGCTCGTTATGGGCGGCGGCAGCATCAAGGAAAACGGAGTATACGAAAAGACCGTGCGCTCCCTTCACGAAAGCGGCGTGGATTTTGCGGAGCTGTGGGGGGTCGTTCCCAATCCCAGACTCGGCAAGGTCTATGAAGGAATAGAGCTTGCACGGAAGGAAAACGTTTCGATCATCCTCGCCGTGGGCGGCGGAAGCGTTATCGACACTGCAAAGGCTATCGCAGCGGGAGTGCTGTACGACGGAGACGTCTGGGATTTCTACAAGGGTGCGAGAGTCCCGGCAATTGCTCTTCCCGTGGGAGTTGTGCTGACCATTCCCGCGGCAGGCTCGGAAAGCTCTGTATCGTCGGTCATCACAAACGAGATGACCATGGAGAAAAACGGCTGCTCCGCGTCATGCTTTCTTCCCAAGTTTGCGGTAATGAACCCCGAAAACACATTTACCCTTTCCTCATATCAGACAGCCTGCGGCGCTGCCGATATACTGGCGCATCTTATGGAGCGCTATTTTGTGAATACCGAGTGCTGCGCTCTTACCGACAGGCTTATTGAGGGCACTGCAAAAACCGTTATTGAATATGCTCCCCTCGCTATAGAAAATCCGTCCGGTTACGATATCCGTGCGGAGCTTATGCAGGCAGGCTGCATTGCCCACAACAATCTCCTCGACTGCGGCAGAGGCGGCGACTGGGCTTCCCATCAGCTTGAGCATCAGCTCTCGGCATTTTACGATATCGCACACGGCGCAGGACTTGCGATGATTTTCCCCGCATGGATGAAATTTGTCCGCAGGACAAACCCGAAAAAGCTCGTACAGTTCGGCAAAAGGGTTTTTGATATCACAGACGGCGCTGATGACGAAATAATTGACAAAATGATCGGATCGCTTGAAAATTTCTTCCGCCTGATAAAGCTTCCCGTCCGTCTTTCGGAAATAAATATCGGATCCGAGCATTTTACCGAAATGGCTGAGAGAGCGGTCGCATCAAAGCACGGAAATCTTGGCTCCTACGTCCGGATTTCCGTTTCCGACGCTGAGGAAATCTACAAACTCGCACAATAATCTGAGCGGCATGGATCCAAGGGAATTTTGTGTAAAACCGAAAAAAGTGTTTCATTTTACTTTCAGTCAGCTTTCACATAATTTACACAAAAGCAGGGTATTATATAAATGTACTCGATAAGAGTACGGAATTTCATTTCAAGCTTTTATAATGAGCGTGTTTTTACCCCACACGTTCTTATAAAAGAACCCCTAATCACTCTGCGGAGTTTTACCCCGACTTCGCAGAGCAAATCCCCCATAATCCTATATCATGATCTTGCCCTCGGAGTCTTGCTTCGGGGGCGCCTTTTTTATTCTGACTTTAAAGGATGGTTTTATTTTATGGAATATGCCGTGATAATTTTTCTTATTATCATGTCCGCCTTTTTCTCCTCAGTGGAGACAGCTTTTTCATCGGTAAACAAGATCAGGCTCAAGCATGAGGCGGCGAACGGCAGCAAAAAAGCCGAAAGAGCTGTCGCCATTGCGGAAAATTTTGACAAGACCCTTACCACTATTCTTGTCGGAAACAATATCGTAAATATTCTTTCCACCTCGATGGGAACGGTGATATGCACCAAGCTTTTCGGTGCAAAGGAGGGCGTCGGAATAGCAACTGCCGCAATGACTGTTCTGATACTCATTTTCGGCGAGATATTTCCCAAAAGCATTGCCAAGGAAAATGCAGAGAAATTTGCCCTCTCCTTCGGCGGTGTACTCAACGTTTTCATAATCCTGCTCACTCCCGTAACAGCAGTTTTCAGCGCGCTTAAAAGGCTTGTTACGAAGCTTTATAAATCGGGCAGCAGCACTCCGTCGGTAACAGAAGACGAGCTTAAATACATAATCGACGAGATCGAGGAGGAGGGCGTACTTGAGGAGCAGGAAAGCGACCTTGTTCGCTCTGCGCTTGAATTTGACGATAAAAAGGTTTCGGAAATACTTATTCCCCGTGTGCGCATTACAGCCGTGGAAAAAAACGACAGTCTCGAACATATAAGAGATATTTTTTTCTCCGAGCAGTATTCCCGTATGCCCGTATATGAGAAAAATATCGACAACATCATCGGCTTTATCCATGAGCGGGATTTCTTTAAGCTTACCGTAAACGGCGGAAATGCCCCCGGAATCGATTCAATAATACATGAGGTAATATTCATCACCGAATTTCAGACCGTTTCGGAAGTTCTTGCCCGTATGCAGAAGGAAAAGATCCATATGGCTATCATCAAGGATCAGTACGGCGGCACTTACGGCATGGTCACAATGGAAGATCTTATCGAAGAGCTTTTAGGTGAGATATACGACGAAACAGACGAGGAGGACCACTCACTTGTAAAGCTTGACGAAAACTCATACGATGCAGCGGCAGACTTTAATGTAGGTGAATTTGAGGAAAGACTGGGACTTCCGGAAAATACCATTAAAAGCGAAAGCTATACCCTCGGAGGCTGGGTGCTTGAGCTTTTCGGACGTATCCCCGAAAAGGGCGAGGAAATAACCGACGGGATATTTACCCTTACCGTTCTCGAAGCGGAGGAAAACAGGATAATACGCCTGAAAATTACTGTAAATATGCCATCGGAGGAAAATGAAGAATAAATCGGAAATAAAAAACAACCGCACAGAGCATTTTCGTATGCTCTGTGCGATAATACTAATCTTCATTTATACTCAGAAAATCTTTGCAAAAATACTGCACCGCTTTCTTCGTCAAAGAACCTTGCCGGGCAACAGGCAACAAGCCTACCTACGGTTCTTTTCCTTGAAATCGGCACAGCCTTTTTGCAAATCTTTTCCTTCGTTCA
>CAZDJG010000213.1:0-3493 GCA_964505695.1 uncultured Ruminococcus sp. | reverse complement strand
CTCTGTGATTGCTGAAAACCTTTGCCTGATTCATAAATAACCTCCTGAATAATTAAATCATTCCGGCGGCGCATTAGCAATAAATCCGATCTGCAAAGGCTTTGCAGATCCGATTTAATGCTAAACGACCGCCTCAATAATGCCAATGCCTCGTCCGCATAAAAGCGTAAAGGCAGAGTAAAGGCAAAAAGCCTTTACTATCTGCCTTTAAGAAAAAATCACTTACGAAGACCCAGCTTCTCAACAATAGCACGGTATCTGTTGATATCCTTTTTCTGGAGATATGCGAGCAGATTACGTCTGTGACCTACCATTTTAAGAAGACCTCTTCTGGAGTGGTGGTCATTGTTGTGGTTTTTAAGGTGAGCGTTAAGGTCGTTTATTCTCTTAGTGAGAATAGCGATCTGAACCTCGGGAGAACCCGTGTCGTTTTCGCTCGTCCTGTTTGCTGCGATAATAGCGTTCTTTTCTTCCTTGAGCATCATAATAAATACACCTCTTTAAAAAATTTCCTTTCACCGGGCATACGGCAGGTATTCTCCCTAACGGGCTTGACCCGTAAGCTTAGTGTAAGGATAAAGTTATACGGAAATCATGCCGCATAACAAGCATATTATACCACACATTTTTACATTTGTAAAGAGTTTTTTGAAAATAATTACGATAATTTTGGGGAGCCGCAAAAAGCACAAACGCATACGGCAGCCTTATCCAACACTTTGTTTTGCACCTGCCGTTTTCTTTACGCAGTAAAAGCAGGTGGGAACAATATAAAAACAAGCCGATACCCATGCAGTCTGATCTGCAAAGCAGATTGCCGTATAGCCGAAGCTTTTCGTAAAGAAAATACTGACGATCATTCTTGCCGCCATTTCAACAGCTCCCGAAAAAACGGCTCGTCCCGAAAATCCCAGCCCCTGTGTACTCATTCTGCAAACTCCCAGAATACCGACTGCCCAGTAAAAATATCCCAGACAGCCTACATATTTTGCGGCAGCATCCAGAATAGCCGTTTCGGAAGGATCAATAAACATTAAGGAAAGAGTTCCTCCGAAAATTATAAGCACTGCTCCCGAAACGATACCATAGCCTGCTGCACAGGCTATTCCCTCCAAAATGCCTTTCTTTATGCGTTCCTTTTTTCCCGCTCCCATATTTTGACCGCAGAAAACCGAAACTGCTGTTGCTATTGCGTCAAAGGGACACATTGCAAACTGCTTTATCCTCATTCCTGCGGTAAAACCGGATATATAAACACTTCCAAGCCCGTTATTGGCAGACTGCATGACCATGCTGCCTATAGCTGTGATCGAATATTGAAGTCCCATGGGAACACCCGTAAATATAAGCTGTCTTATCATTTTTTCGTTTGCCCTGCGGCTTTCTTTTGAGATCCGCAGCTCGGGAAAATGTCTGCCTATGTAAACAAAGCAGAGTATTCCGCTGACAGCCTGAGATGTTATCGTTGCTGCCGCCGCACCTGCGCAGCCAAGCCCGAAAACTATAATGAAACACAAATCGAGGATAATATTAAGCACTGTAGATATCGCAAGGAAAATAAAAGGCGTCCTGCTGTCCCCTACGGCTCTCAGAATGGCTGCAAGAAGATTGTACAGCAGCGTAAACGGTATTCCGAGAAAAATTATCAGCAGATAAATATATGCATCACGGAAAATTTCGTCCGGAGCGGACAGCGCACGAAGTATCATCGGGCAGCACACTGCACATACAGAAGTCACGATCAGCGCCGCACCTGCTGTAAGCAGAACCGAATTATATATGCAGCGGCGCATTTTATCACCGTCGCCCGCTCCGAAATACTGCGCAAGCGGTATTCCGAAGCCGCAGCATATTCCCGTGCAGAACCCCAAGACCAGAAACTGAACGCTTGAGGTCGCTCCCACAGCCGCAAGAGCGTCCGCTCCCAGAACACGACCCACGATCGCAGCGTCAATGATATTGTAGGTCTGCTGCAAAAGATTCCCCAGCAGCAACGGAAAAGCAAATTTGAGAATGAGCGCAATAGGTCTGCCTTCAGTCATGCTCCTTGCCATAACCATCTTCCTTTTTAGGATATGCGTTTATCTTCTGACCTTTGAATAGTCCACAAAGCTCATGTTGAGATCGACCTCTCCCTCAATGCCGTCTACACGACCGTCGGAGGCATACTGCCACATGGTGAACTCATACGGAAATTCAGGCTCGTCACGGTATTCCGCAAGCCAGAAATCAAAGCCTGCCAGCTCGCTCAGATCATATTTGAGCAGCGCCATACGCTTGACGCTGTATATCATCGGGATATATCCTCCGTGCGCAACGGTATTGCAGAAAACTGCGGCGCACTCGTTGAGCTTTTCCGAGGAAATACTGTTTGTGCGCGCACTTTCCTCGCCCACTATCTCCCAGTCAAAAACGACAGGATATGTAATCTTGTATCCCTTTATTTCCTCCAGAACCGCTCTTGCCTCCTCCTGCGCCTCCTCAGCGGTCACAGCCTGCGAGTAAAAATACACTCCTATATCAATTCCCGCGTCGATGGCTCCCCGTGCATATTCATGAAACCGTTCGTCAATATTTATATTTCCCGTTTCATATCCTCTGTATCCAAGCCTTATCATTGCAAAATCGACTCCGTCCGCCTTAACGGCGTCCCAATCAATGCTGCCCTGATGGTAAGAAACGTCGATTCCCGTTGTATTTATCCTTTCACCGTTTTCATAGTAGTGCTTGAACCCGTTCTCAACAGTCACCTTGTCATAATCAAGGGTGTGCCTCGGAACGTCGGTAAGAGCCGCAAGCCATGTATCGCCGTAGGTGGGGTCGTCAAGCTTGATGACATCCTTTTCCCCGTAATACTCGAAAACCCTTGACGACTCTGCTGAAAGATACTCTTCGTCAGCCTTGAGAGCCTTGATAAGGAGTATAACCGCAAACGCAAGAATTACTATCACAGCGATAAGCACGGCTATCGTCACATTTTTGAGATCTATGACTGTTTTCCTTTTCGACGTTTTGTAATCGTCGGGCAGCGGCGGCAGATTTTTTATTTCCTCCATCGAGTCTCATTCTCCCTTCAGCTCGTTTATCTTATCTCGCAGATATGCGGCATGCTCAAACTCAAGAAGCTTTGCCGCCTCTCTCATCTGAGCGGTAAGCTGCGCAATAAGCTCGTCCCTCTCCTTTTTGGTCATGCTCTTCTTTGAGGACTTGCCGTCCACCTCCTCCTTGGAGGATATCTCTATAACCTCTCTTACGTCCTTGATTATAGTTTTCGGAACGATGCCATGCTCCTCATTATAAGCAAGCTGCATTTCACGGCGGCGGTTCGTTTCGGTGATTGCCCGTTCCATAGAGCCTGTTACGGAGTCTGCATACATTATTACCTTGCCCTCCGCATTACGCGCAGCACGGCCTACGGTCTGAATAAGAGATGATTCGGAACGCAGAAAGCCTTCTTTATCCGCATCGAGAATAGCCACAAGAGAGACCTCCG
>CAZDJG010000212.1:0-3503 GCA_964505695.1 uncultured Ruminococcus sp. | reverse complement strand
GACCGTTCGATGTATATGCAGCTTGTGACCGGGAGATATAGTGAAAATTTTTGCAGGAATACCGTATATCGCTTTCTTTCTCTTTGACAGTTGGTTCTGCAGCCCGAAATCTATTATCCGTATTAAACAGGATTGCAGTCTTGATACTATCGCTATGGGGGAAAAAAGTTCAAAAATCAAATATGGGCAATACCGAATAAAGACTGCGCATCTTCAGCGCAATCTTTATTCGGTGTTGCCATAAGTATAAACACGCTTCAAATATCTGGGAACCTCTATAAACCTCCTTCACGGCAAATCCTCTATTGGTTCGTTCATCTGCTTCGTTATCAGACCTTGTAAGACAGCAAGTATTACTGCGGTCTGATGCCTTGCATCTGACCGAACCAATGGACGAGGCTTTGCTCGTGTCCCGGTTTATAGAGAACCCCATCTGTTATATTGCGAAACTGCAAGGGCGATAATGCCGTCTTCACTGTCCGATATGATTGACAAACTTGCATACATTATAAAAAATTTTATTGCCTTTATTGCCAAGAAGGGTGAATTGTGTTATAATAACATAAGGCAATACCGAACAAAGAACTGCTTTCGCCTTTGCACCGAATCTGCCTGCGCATCTTCAGCACAATATTTATTCGGTATTGCCATAAGTGAATTTCTGTAAAACTCCTTAGCGTCATATTGACTAATATGCATTGCTTTTTGAAATAATCATAACAAAACGGAGAATCCATATGCATAAGCTCATAAAATGCGATCTGAGAAAAATAGGTCGGAAATATGATCTGCTGACGCTTGCCGTGAATATACCGTCCATAGCCGCATTGCTGGTAATGCTGTGCGTTTCAAGGCTTGTCATAATCCCTTTAAAGGCGCCTGCGGATTTTTACAAAATTTTCTTCGGAATACTGTACGCTGCCGCCTTGTATGCCTTTGCCGTTACCGCTGCTGCTGCGATTGCTGCAAACAAGAAGATAAACGGCTGCAAACGCAATACATACATTGAAATACTGGAAACGCAGCTTATTCTTTCCGAATACATATCCACGGCGGTCATATACGGAGAAAAATACGATTACAAACGGCTGTGGATAATAAACCTTGCGGATATCAGCGAGGTGGTATGCACAAAAAACAAAATAATTGTCAAGGGCAGGGCAAGACGTATTGAGGAACGTTCTGACAGACTCGCATATGCCGAGAAATCGGGGAGAGCCTCATTTGATTATTGGTGGTACAGCGAAAATGGCGGGGAGCTCCTCATGTCCGCCGAAATAAGAGACGATTATTTTTACAGCGAACGCATAGCGCAAAGGATAATTTTCTGTTCGGAGCGGCAGAAAAAGCGTGAGATACAAAGAGCTGAGTTCCGCCGCCGTATGCTCGAAATTGCCGGAAGAAAGGGAGCGGGACGCAAAAAAAAGCCCAAGGAACGTGTTTTCAGGGGCTACGAGATCGAAAGAAAATTTTAATTTTTTCCATGTATTCATACTTTATTGCCGCTAATAATATTATCATACCCGTCATTTATAAACGTTCACGATCATGAGACGCTTATAATTTTCGGGAGAATATATATTGAAAAAAGAGGTCTTTTACAATGAAAAATTCTTCTATTAAGTGCGATGTAACAAGCTGCAAGCACAACCTTAACAGCGAGCATTACTGCTCTCTCGATTCTATCAAGGTGGGAACTCACGAGGCTAACCCTACCGTTCCCGAATGTACCGATTGCCTTTCCTTTGTATGCAAGTCATCCTGCTGCGGCTGATAAGCGGTAAAAGATAAATCAGGCATCAAGCGTCCGAGACATTTTGTCCCGGACGCTTTTTGTGCATTTTTTGACAAATTGTAAAAACATTGTGTTGATGTGAAAAATGGCAAAATCACTCTTGTAAGTTGCGAAAAAATAGTGTATAATTACACTTGGATAAGTGGGAATATCGTTTAACTGTCATTCCGGGCAAAGTTTCCTCAGGCTCCGGTTTAAACGAGGATTCCGAATTTTATTTACAGCAGCCCGGCTGCTGCGAAACGGAGGAAATAGAATTATGTTGACGGAAAGTCAGAGGGCGGCGCTTGCCGAATATGCTGCTGCTAAGGGCATATGTCCGGCAAGAGAAAGACTTGCGGCACTTTTTGACGACGGAGTTTTTACAGAGATCGGTTCAAGTGTCCGTGCAGGCGATAATCTTTCGGGTGTTGTGACCGCATACGGATATATAGAAGGCAGTCCCGCATATGCCTTTTCTCAGGACAAAAGCGTTCTGAAAGGTGCGGTAAGCCTTGCCCACAGCGCAAAGATATGCAAAATGTTTGAGCTTGCCGCAAGGAACGGCGTTCCCGTTGTGGGAATATACGATTCATGCGGTGCTTTCATTGAGGACGGAGCGGACGCGCTGAACGCATACAGCGATATCCTGCTGCATATGGGCAATCTTTCCGGAGTGGTTCCTATCGTATCGGTCATTTCGGGCGTGTGCGCAGGTACTATGGCTATGATCGCCGCATCTGCCGATTTTTCCGTTATGACAGACAGCGCGGAGCTTTATCTTGACGCAGTAAAGGGATCTTCTTCGGCTGAGGCTGCCGCTGAAGGCGGTGCAGTCAGTGTGCGTGTAAGCGATGACAGTGCGGCAATGGAACAGGTAAAAAAATACCTTTCTCTTATGCCGGCAAACAACCTTACACCTCTTCCCGAATTTGAATATGACCCGCCTGCTGACGCTTCCTTTGAAAATGCTGATAAGTCCTGCGAAAGCATTGCCGATAAAGGCAGTGCGCTTGAGCTTTACGGCGCTTACGGAAAGGCGTCTTATACGGCGCTTTGCACTATTTCGGGAGTTACCGCAGGCATTGCTGCCACAAATAAAACAAACGGCAGGCTTACTGCCGCAGACTGCGCAAAGCTTGCCAGATTTGTCCGCCTGTGCGACGCATTCAGCATTCCTGTTGTTACCGTTTCCGATACCGAAGGCTTTGATCTTGAGGGCGCAGATGTTATCAGATGCTCTGCTGCTCTTGCGGGAGCGTATGCCGAGGCATCATGCGCAAAGATAGCGCTTGTGACAGGAAAATCCTGCGGAATGGCATATATCGCATTTGCGGGAAGAAATGCCGCAGCGGACGCAGTTTTTGCGCTTCCCGAGGCAGTGATCGCGCCTGTCGATCCCATCACTGCGGCTGAATTTTTACATCACGACAAGCTTATCGGAACAGACGATCTTGCAGCTTCAAGGCAGGCTGTTGCCGATGAGTATGCTCAGAAGGACGGCTCAGTCTTTGCCGCTGCCGCAAAGGGAGCTGTTGACGAGGTTGTCACGGCAGAGGAGGCAAGGGAAAGGATAGCCTCAGTCCTTGACATTACAGCAGGAAAAAGGCTTAATAAGCGACTTCCCAAAAAGCACAGCATTCTTCCGCTTTGATTTTGATAAAGTGTGTATTCCTTTAGGGGTTCTCTATAAACCGGGACACGAGCAAAGCCTCGTCCATTGGTTCGG
>CAZDJG010000211.1:0-3513 GCA_964505695.1 uncultured Ruminococcus sp. | reverse complement strand
CATCATCGCAAGCTCATGTACGGGAAACCTGAGCTTTGAAAGCGGCTTCAATATCTGTTCTATAGCATCTGTAAGCACTATGGGCGAGGTCGTATAGGTAAGCAGCGACGAGCCGCATATCAGCGCAATAAGCCTGATTATCATATATCCCGATGTGATCAGCCCGTTATCAGTTATCCTTATGCCGAATATTTTAAAAACAGTGACACCGTCAATAAAAAAAATATTCAGCACAGAGGTAAAAACAATGATCGGAATAATGGGCTTCATGCTCTTTAAGATCAGCTTTATGCCAAGCTTTGAAAGCACAAAGGCAATAACAAAATACAAAAGGGACAAAAACAGTGCGCCGAAGCTGTCGGCAGTAAATATCATAATGATATACAGAGCTGTAAGCAGTATTTTAAATCTGGCGTCAAGCTTATGAACAAATGAATTTCCGGGAAAATACTGACCGATGGTGATATCTTTAAGCATTGCCGTCACCTGCCTTTCGGTGAGATGCAAGGTATTCTTCTATGGTTTTCATGGCAAATTCAATGGTATAAACATCTCCTCTGATATCAACGCCCCTGCTTCTGAGCATTGAAAAGACCTTTGTTATCTGGGGAACGGAAAGACCTATCGAGGATATTTCATCAGCTCTTGCAAAAACTGCCGGAGGAGAATCATAGCAAAAGACCTCACCCTTATTCATTACAAGTATCCTTTGAGCAAATCTTGCAACGTCCTCCATGCTGTGAGAAACAAGCAAAACCGTAGAGCCTGTCTGCTCATGATAAAGCTTTATCTGTCCGAGAATGGTTTCCCTGCCTCTCGGATCAAGACCCGCCGTAGGCTCGTCGAGGATAAGCACCTTAGGACGCATTGCCATAACTCCCGCAATAGCCACCCTGCGCTTTTGTCCTCCCGAAAGCTCAAAGGGTGATTTTCCCAGCAGTTCCGATGATATTCCCACAAGCTCTGCGGTATCTCTCACACGCCTGTCGATCTCCTTTTCGTCCAGACCCATGTTTTTGGGACCGAATGCTATATCCTTGTACACAGTTTCTTCAAATATCTGATATTCGGGATACTGAAAAACAAGTCCGACTTTAAAACGCACATCACGGAGCCTGACATTCTTATCGTGAATGTCAGCTCCGTCTATAAACACTTTTCCCGATGTAGGCTTTATCAGACCGTTAAGATGCTGAATAAGCGTGGATTTTCCCGAACCCGTGTGTCCGATGATCCCCACAAGCTCCCCCTCTTCGATCTCGATATTAACATTGTTCACCGCAGTCTTTTCAAAGGGCGTCCCCTGACTGTAGGTATAGGTCAGATTTTCGGTTTTTATTATTGGCATTTATTTCCCTCCGGGAGCGGATACATTTCCGCAAGGATAATGTTCCGCAAATTAAAAAGCTTTGTGAGATCCATTTACAATTTTTCCGCATTTATTATTTTGGATTTGATATAAAATGATATAAGGGAATCTCTATAAAAATATCGGCAAAGGGCAGAGCAGAGAGCAGAGCATATAAAACCGCCCTTTTCTTTGAAATCCTGTTCTCTTTATATATCCGCCTCATCTGCACCGCAGCAGTCAACACCGTAACGATCAGCATAACGGTGAATACCATTCCGGCAGCAGCCGCACACGCAGCCAGGGGCAAACACATTACAACGGTATATGCGCCGAGAATAACGATATAAATCGGTATTCCGAAAGCCATTATCACAAATCCTATGCCTAATGTCAGCATACCGAAAACAATGGTTACAGCAAACAATTCCATAAGTCCCATTGTCACCGAGCCGAGTGATATAAAAATCAGAAGGCAGACAAACAGAACAAGCTCAACCGATGAAAGCGTACCTATAACCGACGATATGACCGAAATATGCCAAAGAACTCCCATGAAATCATTTTCACCCGAGCTTACGGTATCATTTCCGGCGGACAATACGATCCTTATCACTCAGACGGTCGGAAGGATAAACGCAGGAACCGCTGCTATACATTCAATTACAAAGGAAAACACACCGAACAGATCTGCTTTTGCGCTGATAAGCTCCTCTGTTTTATCCACAGCACTGCTTAAAACAGAAAATATCTCAGGCATACCCTGCATTGACAAAGTGCTTACGCACAGCACCTTTCCTGCTGCCGCAGGAAAGAGCAGATAAATGATCCCCGTCCCCGCTACTTTTCTGTTAAGCCTTCCGGCGCAGTCCGCAGCAAAAAAAAAATACAAAGTATTGAGATACCCCCGATGAGTACAATAAACATACAAATATCCCCTTACCCTTTAATCCTTCAGCGACCTTACCGCAATGACCGCAAGAATTATCAGCGCAATTATATTTACGGCAGGAACAAGCATAAGTCCGAGAATTACAACACATTTCAAAAGTGAAAATATGCCCTTTCCCAGAAATTTTATCAGCAAGCCTACACCGCAAAGCACGCAGATAACAGCCGCAATGCATAAAAACAGCAAAAGTCCCACTCCAGAAAGAGCAGAAACAACGGTCAGACCTGCGGCAATAAGAAGGATAATGCCGGCTAAAAGCGAAAACAGATACATAATAATTCCTCATTTCTCAGTATATTTTTTTGATTTTTACTGTGTTACAAATATACCATGCCAAGTTAAAAAAAGGCATATCAAAGAATTAAAATGTGATTAAAACTGCTGTATTTTACTTGTTAAGAAGATCGTACAGATAATCCGCACATTTTTCCTCGCTGATGATATGAGTATCCGCATCCTTAAATCCGTTACGGGTCATGAGATACATAAGCTGAGTTACCTGCGGCACATCAAGACCCACATTCCTCAGCAGTTCGACATTTGAAAACACCTCAGACGGACAGTCGTCAAGGATAATTTTTCCTTCGTCCATAACGATCACCCTTTCGGCTTTTGCAGCCTCATCCATATAATGGGTAATAAGGATGACTGTTATTCCGTTTTCGCGGTTAAGCCGCTGTATGGTTTTCATTACCTCCCGTCTGCCCGACGGGTCGAGCATGGCGGTAGGCTCGTCAAGAACTATGCACTCAGGGCGCATTGCGATTATTCCTGCAATGGCTATCCTTTGCTTCTGACCGCCCGAAAGCTGCGACGGCGAATGCTCCCTGTACTCATACATTCCCACAGCCTTCAGCGCATCATCTACACGCCTGCGCATTTCGTCCTGAGGAACGCCCATATTTTCAAGAGCAAATGCCACGTCCTCCTCCACTACCGAAGCTACTATCTGATTATCGGGATTCTGAAATACCATTCCTATATGCTTTCTGATATCAAAAAGCCTGCTTTCATCGGAAGTGTCAAAGCCAGCCGCATACATTTTTCCTCCGCAGGGCAGCAAAATAGCGTTCATATGCTTTGCAAGCGTTGATTTTCCGCAGCCGTTATGCCCGAGAATGACCGTAAAGCTGCCCTTTTTTATCCGAAGGTCAAGTCCGTCAAAAACAAGTATCTTATTCTCGGCAGGCTGGGGCGATTCATCGTCTGTGAC
>CAZDJG010000210.1:0-3522 GCA_964505695.1 uncultured Ruminococcus sp. | reverse complement strand
AAGCAGACGGCGTACTCCGCACATTTTCTCTCAAACAAGGTTTTTAGAGGTGACCAGAAGTTTATTACTTATATTTTGCTGTCAGGTGCAGCATATACCCGAAAGGATGGTTTTATCCATATGTCTAAGCTAATGCTCGGCAATCAGGCGGTTGCAAGAGGTCTTTACGAGGCGGGAGTGAGCGTAGTTTCCTCCTACCCCGGCACTCCCAGCACCGAAATAACCGAATTTGCCGCAAAATACGATGATTTTCACTCGGAATGGGCTCCCAACGAAAAGGTTGCCTGCGAAACAGCCATAGGCGCAAGCATAGGCGGTGCAAGAGCCTTCTGTGCAATGAAGCACGTGGGTCTGAACGTTGCCGCCGATCCCCTTTTCACCGCTTCATATTCCGGCGTAAACGGCGGTCTTGTTATCGGTGTTGCCGACGACCCCGGAATGCATTCGAGCCAGAACGAACAGGACAGCCGCCATTATGCCATTGCGTCCAAGACTGCTATGGTCGAGCCGTCTGATTCAGCGGAATGCAAGGAATTTACCAAAATGGCTTTCGAGCTTTCCGAAAAATTTGATACTCCCGTTATCCTCAGACTTTCAACAAGGGTATCTCACTCCCAGAGCATCGTTGAGGAATGCGAAAGAATCCCCCATGATATCGGTGCATATGAGAAAAACAGCGGAAAATACGTTATGATGCCCGCAAACGCCGTCAAGCGCCACGTTATTGTCGAGGAAAGGCTTGAAAAGCTTGCGGAATATGCGGAGGACTGCCCCTTTAACAGCGTGGAAATGAACAGCGGAGAGATCGGCGTCATTACTTCGGGAATTGCATATGAATATGCAAAGGAGGCTCTCGGCGAAAAGGCAAGCTATCTTAAGCTTGGTCTTATCAATCCCATGCCTGTAAAGCTTATAAAGGATTTTGCCGCAAAGGTAAAAACGCTTTACGTTATAGAGGAGCTTGACGATATTATCGAAACCCACTGCCGCAAAATAGGTCTTGACCCTATCGGCAAAGCGCATTTTACATATCTGGGCGAATATTCCCAGAGCTATATAAGGGAAAAAATTCTCGGCGAAAAGGACAAGTTTGTTACCTATCCCGATAACGTACCCGTCCGTCCCCCCGTAATGTGCGCAGGATGTCCACACAGAGGCGTGTTCTACATTCTCAAAAAGCTTGGCGTAATGGTCAGCGGCGATATCGGCTGCTATACCCTCGGCGCCGCAGCGCCACTTTGCGCTATGGACACCACTATCTGCATGGGCGCTTCCGTAAGCGGACTCCACGGCTTTAACATTGCCAGAAAGGGCGAATTTGAGAATAAGTCTGTAGCGGTCATCGGCGACTCAACATTTATCCATTCGGGTATCACGGGTCTTATAAACATCGCATACAACGCAAGCAATTCCACCGTGATCATTCTCGACAATTCCATCACGGGTATGACAGGACATCAGAATAATCCCGCAAACGGCTTCAATATAAAGGGCGATCCTGCTTCTGCCGTAAGCCTTGAGGCTGTCTGTCATGCCGTCGGTATCGACAGGGTACAGGTCACAGACCCCGGCGACCTTGCCCGGACAGAGGCGGTCATCAGGGAAGAGCTTGCGGCCAAAGCTCCCTCGGTAATCATTGCACGGCGTCCATGCGCACTTCTTAAATCCGTAAAGCATGATCCTCCCGTCAGGGTCGATGAGGACAAGTGCAGATCCTGCAAAGCCTGCATGAAAATAGGCTGTCCCGCCGTTTCAATGTCCACGGGCAAGGCAAGGATAGACAGCACTCTCTGCGTCGGCTGCGGACTGTGCGCTCAGATGTGCAAATTTGACGCTATAAAATAAGGGAACCTCTATAAACCTCCTTCACGGCAAATCCTCTATTGGTTCGGTCATCTGCTTCGTTATCAGACCTTGTAAGACAGCAAGTATTACTGCGGTCTGATGCCTTGCATCTGACCGAACCAATGGACGAGGCTTTGCTCGTGTCCCGGTTTATAGAGAACCCCATAAGATATTGAAAAAATGCCCCCTGCCTGTATGGCAAGGGGCATTGCAGTATGTAGAAGAAGATATAAATATTTGAGCAATACATACATATAGTGTAATGGTATTGCTGTGTTCCAAACGTTCCACCGGAACGTTTGGAAGGTTTTATTTTGAATAAATCTGTAAAAAAGGGAGAGCGGTCGTGTCCGCTCCCCGCAGGGAGCGATTCTCCCTCGAAATGCTGCCGCATTACTATATCAGCCAAGTCTGAGCATTTCGTCAATGCAGACCCTTGCCTGCTTTATAACCGTGTCCTCAAGTATGATCTCCTCGCCGTCCGTACCCTCAAGACAGTGAAGAACATCGGTAATAGAGGTAAGCTTCATATTGCTGCATATGCAGTCCTTTGAAACAGGATAAAACATTTTTTCGGGATGATTTATGCTCAGATGCTGCACAATGCTGTTTTCGGTGCCGATTATAAACTCCTTTTCGCTGCTTTGCGCCGCAAATCTCATAATATCCGTAGTGCTTCCCGCAAAATCCGCCGCTTCGACCACAGCAGGCTGACATTCGGGGTGAACCAGAACAAGCGCATTCGGGTGCGCAGCCTTTGCCCTTTCGATATCCCTGACAGTAAGACGGGCATGGGTGGGGCAGCCGCCGTTTATAAGCTTAAACTGCTTTTCGGGTATCATCTTCCGGATATAGCTGCCGAGATTGCAGTCGGGGATAAACAGGATCTTGTCAGCGTCCATATTTCTGATGATCCTGACAGCCGAGGACGAAGTAACGCACACGTCGCAAAGGGTTTTAAGCTCGGCTGTGGTATTTATGTAAGCTGCTACCTTATAATCCGGATACATTTCCTTAAGCTGAATAAGAGCCGCTTTATCAAGCTGCTCAGCCATGGGACAGCCTGCCTCCGACTTGGGAAGATATACCTTCTTTTCGGGAGAAAGTATCTTGCAGGTTTCCGCCATAAATCGCACGCCGCACATTATAACGCATTCACAGTCGGTTTTTGCGGCGTTTACGGCAAGTCCGAAGGAATCGCCCGTAAAATCAGCAATTTCAAGTATATCGTGAGACTGATAGCAATGAGCGAGAATGCAGGCATTTTTTTCCTTTTTCAGTCTCAATATCTTTTCCTGAACGTCCCTTATCATAATATGCAAGACCGACCCTTTCGATTAGTATAGCTTTAATTATACCATTAAATGCCCCGATTTTCAAGTATTATCCGCAGATATTATTTTACAGACTATTTACGAAAACCTCACTGAAAAATGTAAAAACAGTACAAAAATAATACCGCAGATTTATTTCGCAATACAGACAACCCGAAAATATATTAACAGTGTGTTAAATTTTTGATATTCTCTTGACATTCACGTTACGTTACGGCTTATACTATATTTTGCAGCGCAGAAGTTCAATACCAATCATGATCGGAGGAGATGATAAAATGCAGATAAAGGGAATCTCTATAAACCTCCTTCACGGCAAATCCTCTATTGGTTCGGTCATCTG
>CAZDJG010000209.1:3190-3541 GCA_964505695.1 uncultured Ruminococcus sp. | reverse complement strand
AAAAATCTGACTGCGCATCTTCAGCGCAATCTTTATTCGGTATTGCCTTAAAATACATTTCCTGAATCGGTTTTCAAGCAATTTTCTTTCATTTGGGTTTCCTCCGGCAAATTCTGTATGATTCATATTTTATTTTTTATCTTCCTTAGGCTTTTTATTTTTTTCAAAAATCCCGTGTGAATTTTTCTTTACATTCACAGCAGCTGGCTTTGGATAATAATCTATTGTGTTTGCAGACAGACCCTTGTGCTTGAGCAGGGCTTCGGTTATTTCCTGAATAAACGCATATATCACCGCAAAAATAGGCACTCCCAACAGCATTCCGATAAAACCGAACAGACCGCCTCCGAG
>CAZDJG010000209.1:0-3180 GCA_964505695.1 uncultured Ruminococcus sp. | reverse complement strand
CCGAGGAAAATAGCAAACATTACCCAGAATGCGGGCAGACCCGTAGAATCTCCGAGGATATGAGGACCCAGTATATTTCCGTCAAACTGCTGAATGGCAAAGATAAGTATAATAAACGGCAGCGTCTGCGACGGCTCGGAAATAAGCAGCAGCAGTGCAGACGGAATTGCGCCGATAAACGGTCCGAAAAATGGAATAATATTTGTAACGCCCACGATAACACTGATAAGCACAGAGTATTCAAGCTTCATGATGGTCATCACCACAAAGCATATCATTCCTATAATAAAAGAGTCAAGTATCTTTCCGATAATAAATCCGTTAAGGGAACGGTTTGTTTTGTCGAAGATCCTAAATAATTCTCTGCACACCTTATCGGGTAAGAATGCTGTAATAAGCTTCTTGCTCTGAGCAAGGAATTTTTCCTTGTCAAGTAGGAAATAGACCGCAACTATAAAACCGATAATAAAATCCTTTAACCCCACAAGAAGTCCTACCGCACCGTCCTTGAGCTTTATAGCCCAGTCCCCCACCTTGGGGATAAGATTGTTCACCGCGGAAAGAACTGACGACTGGATATCATTGAGCTGAGTATTAAGATAGCTCACTATTTCGGGATATTCCGCAAGGGTGGTATTTACCCACTGATAGATATTGTTCATATAGTTCTGAGCATTATTGAAAATGTTCATGATACTGTCAAGTACCTGAGGAACGATTATTGCGACCAGTGCGCATATCACGGCAATACCGAATATGATCGCAGTGAAGGTGCTTATAAAACGGCAAAGCTTGGGATGGCTTTTTTTCTTTTCAAGCATTTTTTTAAGTCCCCTCTCAACCGCCATCATAACAGGATTGAGAAGATAAGCGATCACAAATCCCCAGACAATAGCAGTGATAGTATCCATAACTGCCCCAAGCGCCCCTGTTATCACCGAAAACTTTTCCACAATAATAACCAGCGCAAGGCACACTGCAAATGTAATGATCGTATAAACAGATACTGTTGTATATTTGCTGTTCCAGTCAACCTTCATTTAGAATTATCCTTTCCTTGAAAAGCGTATCTGTTATTATTATACAGCATTTGCCACGCCTTGTAAACACTTTGCGAAAAAAAAACGAACGGAAAACCACGATGTTTTTTATACATCGGCTTTTAAACCAATACTGATCTTTAATCACTCAACAGTCCTTGTCTATATAAAAAGCCGCCAAAAAGGCGGCTTTTTATAGACTTCTTATGCTTATTCCGATTTGGAATCGTCATCGGCAACCTCAATGTTGATGGCAGGCTTGCCGTTCTCATCTGTGACCTCGACGGTTTCCTCATGGTCGATGATCTCCTCTGACTTTTCCTCGGCAATATCCTCGAAAACAGGCTCAGGCTTTATGATCTTTGCACCGCACTTGCCGCAGAACTCATTATCAGCATCGACCTCAGCGCCGCAGTTCTGACAAATATTTACACCCTTTATTCTGCGAACCTGCTCCTTGAGCGTCTCAATGGTCGCCTGCTTTTCGGAAACCTTGTCAAAAAGCTCCTTCATTGTGTCGCAGCAAGGATTATCCTTGTTGTTTTCATAGTAGGTTTTTCCGATCTCAAGGAAAAGATCGTTTATAGCCCTTTCCTCACCTGAGATCTTGATATTTGCCTTTACAACATCGGTTCCCTGCTTGGTCTTTTCGCCGACAGCCTTGCCGGTCTGATTAAGTGTTTCTACAAATTTTTCAAACATTGCTTTTTCCTCCTGTAAAAATTATGGGGTTCTCGTTCAAACCGGGACACAAGCAAAGCCTCGTCAATGAGTTTTGTCAGCTGCAAGGCGTCAAGCCGCAGTAATACTCGATGTATTACAAGATCTGACAACGCAGCAGATGCAAAACTCATAGAGGATTTGCTGTGAAGGAGGTTTAAACGAGGTTCCCTTATGTTGAAATTTTTTCTATGCTTTAAGTATAACCCATAAAGTTAAATCTGTCAACCGATTACACCAATTTCTCATTTTATTGAAACCCTTTTTAATCTTCTTTTAATCTGAGCAGAACTCCTTGATAATGACCGAAACCGTATAGCCTGTGTTCAGATAAAACGCTTTAATGGGATAAACCTCTCCCACATGACCCGTATGGTATTTTTCACGTATTTTTTCAATGATATCCTCATTGCTCATGCCCTCGCCGTGCCATCTGATGACATTTGTTTTCATCCATTCAAATTCCTCTGCCGTCTTTTCAAAATATCTGCGGCAATTTTCCGCTCCGCTAATCATTCCCCAGTGAGGAAGCACAATATTTTCAGCGCCCAGAACCGCCGCTCTTTCAAGGGACTTTTCCCCGTCTTTAAAGCCGGTTAGTAAAATAGGCATGGAGGTTTCCCCTCCGTATACTCCAAGAGTTTCCGAAGAAAACAATGTCTTGCTTTCACGGCAGTAAAATCCGAGAGAACATCTGGTATGCCCCGAAAAAGCCATTACCTCAAGCTTTAAGCCGCAGACCTCGATAATTTCTCCGTCCTTTACGGTTTTATCCACATGAAGACTGTCCGTGCAGTCCTTAAAAGGCTCCTTGCCCATTTCAAGCGCAGCGTTTACGTCCATTTCATACATAAGCTTTCTTGCAGAGGGACGTCCGAATACATAAGCCGTATATTCCCCTGCAATAACGGGAATGTCCTTCCATCTTTCCGAAAGAACAGCCGAACCCATAACATGATCGTAATGGGAATGGGTGAGTATAATTACATCCGGCTTTTTTCCGCCGAGCCGCTCCTCAACCGTATCCGCCATCTGCATGGCGCAGAAGCCGAAGCCCGTATCGTACATGAACGCCTGTCCGTCGTTTTCAACAAGCAAAGCTGCGCTTCCGGGAACCGCAGCTGCATCGGTTACTTTGATATTGCCCATATTTTTCACTCTTTCCACGGTATTTTTTCATTAAAATAGCCTAATCTATATCAAATACGTATATTATTATAATCCTTAGATATGTATTTTTATACAATAAAATATTTATATTTTTTGGTTTCTGTTAATTTTTTACAATTATATTATGTATATTTTAGGACTTGACAGACAAGCTGTCCGCAGATATACTTATTTATAGAATACTGTAAAAAGACAGAAGGGGTTCTCTATAAACCGGGACACGAGCAAAGCCTCGTCCATTGGTTCGGTC
>CAZDJG010000208.1:0-3565 GCA_964505695.1 uncultured Ruminococcus sp. | reverse complement strand
ATATATAAGGGGTTCTCTATAAACCGGGACACGAGCAAAGCCTCGTCCATTGGTTCGGTCAGATGCAAGGCATCAGACCGCAGTAATACTTGCTGTCTTACAAGGTCTGATAACGAAGCAGATGACCGAACCAATAGAGGATTTGCCGTGAAGGAGGTTTATAGAGGTTCCCATAAACAAAACCACTGCCGTATTTTTACTATATTATATTATTTTCCGCCCCGAATGTCAATGGTATTTGTGCATATATTCACACGGAATATATGCACAAATACGACAGCCGAAAGCCGTTTTCCTTATTCATCATAATCGGGATACTGTTCGGGCGGCTCGCCGACGCTGCGGACAACAGACGGTTCTTCACAGATCTCTTCCTTTATGCCCAGAACCCTGCACTGAAAACGCCATTCATCTCCGAAATCGAATATATAGAGGAATTTCTGCCCCTCCTCCAGCACCTGAGAAAGGGTATAGTCACAGGAACTCCTGTCCTCCTCCATGTATCCGGCGTAATATCCGCCCTCGCTCCATGCTTTATT
Organism: uncultured Ruminococcus sp.; assembly: GCA_964505695.1. GTDB lineage: Bacteria > Bacillota > Clostridia > Oscillospirales > Ruminococcaceae > Huintestinicola. The sequence continues at coordinate 3,026 of CAZDJG010000208.1, read as the reverse complement.
GTCAAGAAAAAACACATGAGCATGGTCGTCCTCAAAGCAGAATGCGTCAAGTATCATGCTGTGAAGCGTTTCAAGGGTCGCTCCCCCCGAGATCCTTATATGACGGTAGCAGCCCCTGCACAGTGAAACGGAGATAGTAAAGGTCTGAGTATTCCGTCGGTCGATGTTGATGACCCTGCACCCGTTCCTTTTTTCTTCGGGGGGATTTTGTTCGCTGCCCGGAAGAATTTCCCCGAAAATATTCCCGTTAGTCATATCCGATTCGGACATCGCCGCTGCCAAGCAGCTGTTTAAAATGCTTTCAATATGTTTAAGAGGCTTGTCATTAAACGTAAGCTTTATACCCGTCTTTTGGCAGAAATCCTCAACAGAGGCGTTCGTAAAACGGTCGTTTATTATTATTTCCTTCATCTTGCCGTATTTTTCGGACAGATCGACGATAAAATCAAGCAAAGCATGACCCCTTTGTGTATTCCACGCAACCATATCCATCAGCAGCGGTTCTCCGCTTTTTGCGTCCGCTGCGGCAATAAGCAGAGGAAAATACAATATCCCCGATTCTTCGTCCTGCACAGGCACAGGCAAACAACGTTCCTCAAGCTCAATGGTATATTTTCCCGACGGCTTTGCGGCGATCGCCCGCAGCGCGTCCGAATCACCCATGACCGTAACGGGAAATGCTTCAACAAGCTCTTTATAGCATACAGCCTTGTTATGCCATTTTTTGTCCTTTCCGAGCCTGCGGCAGACTGTCTGTCCGTTTTCAAAGTCCACCTTCAGTTTGCCCTCGGATACTGATTTAAGCATAATAAGCAAATTCTCCAGCGCATCCGCAAGCACCGCCGTTTCCTCATCTGTCAGAAACTGCGGCTCACAGCGTTCCCTGAACGATTCAAAGAAAAGCCATCCGCCTCTGCCCCTGAATTTATACCCAAGCTCCCTGATAAGCTTCTTGTTTTCCTTACTGACATCATCACGGTCGCTCCACAGACCGAGAAGCACATTCTGCATTAAAAAGGTCGGCTCGTTTTTCTCATTTGCGCCGTAAATACGGTTCATGGCATATATGTAATCATGGCGGCTCAGATAACAGGCAGCTCCGCAAACATCCGATGCGTTCCCCCATATGCTGAAAATTATCGGCTCTCTGCAGCCCTTTTTATAGTAAATAAGCGGCACCGCTTCGTTTATATATTCCCACGGCTTCAGAGCTGTGATGCCGATCATCTGCTCATAGAGCCTTTTGCGCCCGGAAAGCTGTTTTTCAGTCATTTTTAATATACTCCTTATATTATTTTTATGAGGTTTGCAAATTTTTCCTTCAGTGACTCTCTGTAAACCGGATCGACAGAGGATTTTACCGTGAAGGAGGTTTACAAAGGTTTTCTTTGATTATATCATATTTTTACCGAATAATCAACAGTATTATTGCCAATATTACAAAAATCGGTATTTAAACAAAACATTTCGGAATAAAATTCAAAAGCTATTGCTAAAACCGGAAAATTGTAGTATAATATATTGTGGATTTTTATTTTTACTTTATGGAAATTTATTTTTATGCGGAGGCAGTATCTGGTTATGAGAACAAAAGCTGAGCTTTTCTTTGAAAAAATGAAAGACAAAAGGATCGCCTTTATCGGCGTGGGAGTGAGCCATACGGATCTTATCGGTCTTTTTCTGAAAAAGGGTTTTGACGTGACCGTATGCGACAAAAAAACAAAGGAACAGATGGGCGAATACGAAAGCCTGAAAAATGCCGGAGCAGCATTTTCACCGGGAGAAAATTATCTTGACGGAATCGCAGAGGGACGCTACGACGTCGTTTTCCGCACTCCCGGAATGTATTATTACAATGAAGCCCTTACAAAGGCAAGAGAGAACGGTACTGCCGTAACCTCCGAAACAGAGGTTTTCTTCGACCTGTGCCCATGTCCGATATATGCCGTAACAGGCTCGGACGGAAAAACCACAACGACCACTATCATTGCCGAGCTGCTCGCCGCCGAGGGCATTACGGTACATAAGGGCGGAAATATCGGACGCGCTCTTCTCCCCATAATCGAGGACGTAAAGGAAACCGACGCCGTGGTTGCGGAGCTTTCAAGCTTTCAGCTTATCTCCATGAGGCGTTCTCCCGATGTCGCGGCGATAACAAATATCCGCCCCAATCACTTAAACGTTCACAAGGATATGCAGGAATATATCGATTCAAAGGCTAATATCCTGCTGCACCAGAACGCTTTTTCAAGAGCGGTTCTGAGCTATGACAATGAAACAGCAAGAAGCCTTGCTCCTCTCGCAAGAGGAGAGCTTGCTTATTTCAGCCGCTTTGAAAAGCCCGTAAACGGCGCCTTTCTGAGCGAAAACGGTATGCTTTGCTACAACGACCGCGGAAAAATCACGGAATTCATGCACATGGACGATATAAAGATCCCCGGCATGCACAATGTGGAAAATTATCTTACTGCGATCGCCGTTACATGGGGAAAAGTAAAGCCGGAAACCGTGAGAAATACAGCCCGCACCTTCGGCGGAGTGGAGCACAGGATCGAATTTGTAAGGGAGCTTGACGGAGTAAAATACTATAATAACTCCATCGCCTCAAGTCCCACAAGAGTTATCGCCTGCCTCAATACCTTTCCCCAGAAGCAGATAATGATAATGGGCGGCTCGGACAAGGGAATTTCCTTTGAACCTATGGCTGAGCTTGTATGCGAAAAGGTAAAGCTGCTCATACTTATGGGGCAGACAAAGGATAAAATCAGGGCTGCCGTGGAAGCGGCTGATAACTTCGCAGGAAGCGGTATCAGGATAATCGCCGTAAACGATATGGCGGAGGCTGTGAATGCCGCAAGGACAAATGCGAAAAAAGGAGATATAGTTTCCCTCTCCCCTGCCTGTGCAAGCTTTGATATGTACAGAATGTTCGAGGACAGAGGAAATCATTTCAAGAGCCTTGTAAACGCTTTAAAATAAGGGGTTCTCTATAAACCGGGACACGAGCAAAGCCTCGTCCATTGGTT
>CAZDJG010000207.1:0-3625 GCA_964505695.1 uncultured Ruminococcus sp. | reverse complement strand
ACCGAACCAATGGACGAGGCTTTGCTCGTGTCCCGGTTTATAGAGAACCCCAGTAATAATTTACAGAGCTGCTCCGATCAATAATCGTAAATGATCGTAATATCTGGTTCATCAGTCAGAGCATTTGTTGTGGTAACGGGAGGCGTCCACTCGACAAAGGTCGGGACAGACGTAGTTACCCAAGGGGTGCTTTCAGCAGTAGTTTCCTCGGTTTCGGAGGGCGTCGTTTCCGTTTCGGGAGGCGCTGTATTATCGGGGTTTACCGCAACAAACACCGAAAGGACTTCTCCTGCCTCAAGGTCGATATACTCACCGGGTTCAATGCTTATCCATGCAACATAATCATTGAGCGTTGAATCCGTTTCATAAGATTTTTCCTCGTATTTTATTCCCTCGCTGTTCAGAAGAGCAAAATAATCCTTTTTGTTAAGCCCGTAAAAATCGGGAACCATGACCCTGGGAGGGCCTGCGCTGACTTTAAGTGTAAGCTCCGCTCCCTTTTCATAGTTTGTTCCCTTTTCAATGGACTGCTCAAAAATTATACCCCGTTCATATTCATCTGTATAAACATATTCCGGGGTTATGGTAAGATTATCATTTATTGATGTGTTTTTTACCGTATCATAGATCTTACCCACAAGGTCGTTCATTATATAAACTGTAGTACCGGGCTTTATTGTAGGCTGAGTCTGTTCGTCGTCCTCGGCAGCAGTGCTTACTGAAACCGAAGGTGTGGGAATGACCGACTCTCCCGATACAGAAGTTACGAAAGAACCGTCAGTCGGAACGGAGGGCATTTCCCCGCTTTCAAGCGGCAAAATTCCTGTTGTGGTCGTGGTGATACCTATAGCCACCGTACCGCTGTTATCCTCAAGAACCATCATCAGACCAGCCATTACAATGCACATTATAACTGCGGCGCATACTCCTACCGTAACAAATACTCTGTGTCTGCTGGCAGGCTTTTTGCGAGTATCCCTGGCAATATGGGAATTTTCGTCACTTACAACTCCCTTTGTACTGTACTGCTTGGGAATTGAAATGGTCTGAGTGGCAGTTTCGGTTTTTACCTTATTGAACTCAGGCTCTTCAAAAAGCTGGGTAACAAGCTCGGTCACAGTCTGTATCCGCATTTCTCCCGAAAGAGCCATACCGTTCATAATGACCTTTGAAACGTTTGCGGGGATATTGCCGTTAAGGCTTCTCGGCTCAACAAGAGTGTCATTGGTCATTCTGACCATCGCGTCTACGGGAATGGTTCCCGTAAGCATCCTGTAGAGCAGCGCACATATTCCGTAAACGTCCGTCCATGTACCCTGCCAGTTGCTTGAGCTGTACTGTTCCGGGGCGGCATAGCCGTGATATATCTCCGACGCAAGCTCTGTGTTGGCAGTTCTTGCATCGGCAATGCAGAAGCCTATAAGCTTCAGTTCATTTTTCTCGCCGACAATAATATTTTCGGGAGAAATGCCTCTGTGGATAAGCCCTGCATTGTGAACGAGAGAAAGCGTTGTGAAAATAGGCGGAAAAATACGCTTTACCTCTTCCCATGTAAGCTCTCCCGCATTTTCCTTTAAGTACTTTGCAAGGTTTATTCCCTCGATGTAGCGGAAAACAACATATCCTGTATTATTGTCTCCGAACATATCAATAGCTGGATTGATATGATTGAGCGTCCTCATTTTTGCAAGCATTTTATTCAGCTCAACAAATTCGGACATAAACGCTTTATACTGTGCAACGCAGTTTGGCTTTACGGAAATTACCGTGCTGTCCTTATTGCGGCTGCACAGGGTATCTGGCATATACTCCCGGATAGTGACCTTTGATGACGTCACGATATCAAAGCCTATATAGTCTGCGCCCTCACCGTTATATCTGAGGAGCTTGCCCACGATATATCTGTCGTTAAGGCAGATACCGGGCGAAATATATGACGGCAGAGACGGAACATCGGGGGAATATCCGCATAAAGGACAAGCGCCGTCGCTGTCCTTCGGCTCCATACAACCCATACACAGCTTATAATTCAGTTCCGCCAAGTTCACATCCCCCTTCGCAAACATCAAATATATGCTGAAAACATAAGTCTGCTATACTATAATATCAGTCAAAGAACCATATGTCAATGGTTTTTGCCGATTTGTCAGTTTTTTGTATACGCACTTTAATATTTCAAAGGGAAATTGATACTGTTTTGTTTTCATTCTGTAATAATATCAGAGATCGTCCTCGTGAAACCTTCCCGCAAGTATCACTGCGCTCAAAGCTGATAAAATGCACGCAGCCGCAGCGGAAATAATCGCTGCAAGCTCCATCTGACGAAGCAAAAATATCTCTGTTGCAAGAGAACCTGCACCCGTCATAAATACAAACAGAATTATAAAAAATTTTGACGAGCTCCTCATATCATGCAGATATTCCGCGTCTGCAAACATTGAACCGACCGCACAAAGCAAAGAAAGAACAGTAAGCAGCACAAAACCGAATTTCCCCACGGTATAAGCCGAATACATACAGGCATAAAAATACGCCATTGCTCCTGCGATAAATGACAATGCAAGAAACACCTTGAATGCCACGCCCTTTTTATTTTCCATAACAAATTCACCTCTCCGAATATTTTAATCCCTGCATGGAATCGTCACTCAGGAGCTTTTTATCTATCTCGTTCATGACCGTAAATTTTTTCAGACTCCACAAGGGCGCTATAAGACTGTCCCTCGCCCCGTCTCCTGTGACCCTCTGTATAATAAGCTCTGGAGGGAATACCTCAAGCTGAGCGCAGATAATATCCACATATTCCTCAAGAGAAAGAGTACTTATCTCCCCTCTCAGGTACTGTTCAGCCATTTCCGTTCCTTTTATGATGTGCAGCAGGTGCAGCTTTATGCTGTGAAGCTCAAGTCTTGCCATTTCCCGTGCGGATTCGAGCATCATCTCAAAGCTTTCTCCCGGCAGACCGTTTATAAGATGAACGCACACATTGATGTTTCTCTCTCTGAGCCTTTCATAACAATCAAGAAAGTCGCTGTAGGTATGACAGCGGTTGATCCTTGCAGCTGTTTCATCATGGACAGTCTGAAGTCCAAGCTCAACAGTAAGATATGTTCTTTTGTTCACATCAGCCAAAAAATCCAGTATTTCTTCGGAAATGCAGTCGGGACGCGTGGAAATTGCTATTCCGCACACATTTTCAAGCCCCATCGCTTCGGTTATCATGCCCTTGATCTTCTCTGCAGGACCGTAGGTGTTCGTATTCGCCTGAAAATAAGGTATATACAGACCGCTGCTCCACTTCTCGTTCATACGGCGCCTGACCTCGTAAAACTGCTCTGTAACGGATTTATCGGGATCACCCGCAAATTCTCCGCTGCCCGCCGAACAATAGGTACAGCCGCCCAATCCCTTGGTCCCGTCGATATTGGGACAGGTAAAACCGCAGTTAAGAGATATTTTCATAACCTTGCAGCCGAAGCGATGCTTTAAATAGCTGCTTTGAGTACGGTAACGCTTATTGGTATCCGAATATATAAACGGACTTTTCAAAAAACACCATCCTTTCATCATATATATAAGGGGTTCTCTATAAACCGGGACACGAGCAAAGCCTCGTCCATTGGTT
>CAZDJG010000206.1:0-3648 GCA_964505695.1 uncultured Ruminococcus sp. | reverse complement strand
ACGAAAAATCTGACTGCGCATCTTCAGTGCAATCTTTATTCGGTATTGCCTTAAGCTGCTGAAAATTATATGCCGTAAATTTGTTTTGAAAGGACTGTTTTGCATGGCAAAGCGGATCTCGCGAAATACATTTATCACCGAATCCCCTCCGACCATATACAGCTATGCTGCTATTGTCGGAAAAAAGGAGGGGGAAGGACCTCTCGGTAAATTTTTCGATCAGGTCTATCAGGATACCTATTTCGGGCAGGAAACGTGGGAGCAGGCGGAAAGCGAGCTTTTAAGGCTCACGGTGCTGAAGGCTCTCGAAAAGGGGAAAATAAGCAGGGACGAAGTAAACTTCATGCTTGCGGGGGATTTGATAAATCAGTGTACCACCACTTCATACGGCATAAGGGATCTGGAAATTCCTCTGCTGTGCGTATACGGCGCCTGCTCGACTATGGCGGAAAGCCTGCTGCTGGCGTCGCTTCTGACCGACGGAGGAATAGGCGGAAACGTGGTCGCAGTCACATCGTCGCACTTCTGTTCGGCTGAAAGGCAGTTTCGTTTCCCTCTGTCCTACGGCGGAGTCAGAACTCCCACAGCGCAGTGGACGTGTACTGCGTCGGGTGCTGTTGTGGTTCGTCCCCACGGTCCGGAAGGTCCCTATGTAAAGGCGGCGACTATCGGTAAAATAGTCGATTACGGAGTTACCGACGCAAACAATATGGGTGCGGCAATGGCTCCTGCAGCGGCATACGTTATAGAGACCCATTTAAACGACAGGGGACTTTCCCCCGATGATTTCGATCTTATCGTTACGGGCGATCTGGGACGTGTGGGCGGAACTCTCCTTATCGAGCTGCTTTCAAAAGAGGGCATAAACATTGCTTCGAAATATAAGGACTGCGGCACAATGATATTCGACTATGAAACTCAGGACGTTCATGCGGGCGGGTCGGGCTGCGGCTGCAGCGCATCTGTCCTGTGCGGATATTTTCTTGACAGGGTGAAAAGGGGAGAACTGAAAAATATTCTTTTCTGCGCTACGGGTGCGCTGATGTCCCCGACAATGTCACAGCAGGGAGAAAGTATTCCCGGAATATCCCATGCGGTGCATATTTCCCACGACCCAAATTAGGAGGAAGACATTATGTTTATGGATTATCTGTGGGCATTTCTGGCAGGCGGAGCGTTATGCGCCGTGGGTCAGGTGCTTATCGACTATACAAAGCTTACGCCTGCGCGTATACTTGTGACATATGTTGTTGCGGGAGTGGTGCTGGGAGCGTTTGAGATATACCGTCCCTTTATAGATTTTGCGGGAGCGGGTGCGGCAGTACCCCTCACGGGCTTCGGAAACGCACTTGCGGAGGGCGTTAAGGAGGCTGTGGATACAAAGGGCTTTCTCGGCATTTTTACGGGAGGACTTTCCGCAGCATCGGCAGGCATTGCCGCCGCAATGATCTTCGGGCTTATAATGGGCGTTTGCTTTAGATCAAAGGAAAAATAATAAAACTGATCTTCGTTTATCCTATAGAACAAACAAAGATCAGTATAAAAGGGACGTTCCGGAATGCTCTGAAACGTCCTTTTTATACTAAAAACCGTTTGAACGAAGGATAAGCTTTGGCGAAAAGCCGTGCCGGTTTCAAGGAAAAGAACCGCAGGCAGGCTTGGTGCCTGGCAAGGTTCTTTGACGCAGAAAACGGTGCGGATCTTCGTCAAAGATATCCTGAGTTTAAATGGTTTTTAGTATTAGTATTATTATGCGGTCACGGAAAATGCATCGAAAAATTCAATGTCCTGCGGAAGTTCGTCCATAAACTCAGCCTTTGCGGCTGTGGGCGCAGCATAAACGATATCCGCAGATGTAATGCTTGTCCATGCGCCGTTACCAAGCTGACCATCATCATTATATCCCCAAGTATACAGATCGCCGTTAGTTGTTACAGCAGCGCTGTGGGAATTTCCAAGACTGACCTGCTTTACCCCGCCTGCGGAAGCAAAAAATTCTTCAAAGTTTACATCATCTTTCTCCGCCGAAGCTGGAAAAGCCGCCAAAGCGTCTACAAGCATTACAGCCGCAGCCGCAATGGAAAACGCTCTGCCGAAAAAATTTTTCTCCATTTCCATTATACCCCAAAATCCCCGTATGTCAACAAATTCCGCAGCCTTGCCGCAGGAGCGGGAAGGCTTTCCCCTATTTTCAAAAAATTTCCTTCAAACCCCTTGCAAAAAGCGTGAAAATGGTATAAAATATATATGACAGCTTTAAAGGGCGCAGCCTTTAAAAGCTCATTTTAACTACGAAAGGATGTCAATACCAATGGCAGAATTAAACAAGGTCACTGTTGACGACATTAACGTTAAGGGCAAGAAGGTTCTCGTAAGAGTTGACTTCAACGTTCCCCTCAAGGACGGAAAGATCACAAACGACAACAGAATAGTTGCCGCTCTTCCTACTATCAAAAAGCTTGTTTCCGACGGCGGAAAGGTAGTTCTCTGCTCCCACCTCGGCAAGCCCAAGAACGGTCCGGAGGATAAATTCTCCCTCGCTCCCGCTGCAAAGAGACTTGCAGAGCTTCTTCCCGGCACAAAGGTAACATTTGCCGCCGATGACAATGTTGTAGGCGACAATGCAAAGAAGGCTGTTTCGCAAATGGCTGAGGGCGATGTTGTTCTCCTCGAAAATACAAGATTCAGAGGAGCTGACGAGACAAAGAACGGCGAGAACCTTTCCAAGGAGCTTGGCGACCTCGTTGACAATCAGGTGTTCGTAATGGACGCTTTCGGTTCGGCTCACCGTGCGCACGCTTCCACAGCAGGCGTTACAAAGTTTGTTGGTGAAACTGCCGTAGGATATCTTATGCAGAAGGAGATCCGCTACCTCGGAAATGCGGTCGAAAACCCCGTAAGACCCTTTGTTGCCATTCTCGGCGGTGCAAAGGTCGCAGACAAGCTCAATGTTATTTCCAATCTTCTTGAAAAGTGCGATACACTCATTATCGGCGGCGGAATGGCTTATACGTTCCTCAAGGCAAAGGGCTGCGAGGTAGGAAAGTCACTCGTTGACGATGAGAAGCTCGACTACTGCAAGGAAATGATGGCAAAGGCAGAAAAGCTCGGCAAGAAGCTTCTTCTTCCCGTTGATACCACCGTTGCGGCAGCATTCCCCGATCCTATTGACGCCGAGATCGCTGTAAGCACTGTTGACGCCGACAAGATCCCTGCCGATATGATGGGTCTTGATATCGGCACAAAGACCATGGAGCTTTTCGCAGAGGCTGTAAAGTCCGCAAAGACAGTTGTATGGAACGGACCTATGGGCGTGTTCGAGAATCCCGTTCTTGCAAAGGGAACTATTGCGGTTGCCAAGGCTCTTGCAGAAACTGACGCTACCACTATCATCGGCGGCGGAGATTCCGCAGCGGCTGTTGTTCAGCTCGGCTTTGCGGATAAGATGTCTCATATTTCCACAGGCGGCGGCGCATCTCTTGAATATCTTGAGGGTAAGGTTCTGCCCGGCGTTGACGTTATCGCCGAAAAGTAAGCTTTGCTTTTTTACGGGACGGAGCAGCCTGCTTCGTCCCGTTTTCTGTATTTTTTACATAAGGTCACCTCGTTCAAACCTTGTTTGAGATAAAATCGCCATAGCACACCGTC
>CAZDJG010000205.1:0-3685 GCA_964505695.1 uncultured Ruminococcus sp. | reverse complement strand
TGAACGAACCAATAGAGGATTTGCCGTGAAGGAGGTTTATAGAGGTTCCCTTTAGTATATTATCTGTTTACGCATATGAACCGCATTGCGGTACGCTCCTGCTCGGCGATCACAACGCTGCCGAAAGCCGGAATGCACACAAGATCTATCCCTACAGGAGCAAGATATCCTCTTGCAACTGCAATGGATTTAACAGCCTGATTTACTGCGCCTGCGCCTACAGCCTGAACCTCGACCTCTCCCACAGTGCGCATAACGCTTGCAATAGCACCTGCCACAGAGCCGGGTGATGAATTTGCGGATACCCTGAGAACTTCCATATCCGTTACCTCCGATAAGCTTATTTCATGTGCGCAGTTAAACGCATCACGGTTTACACACATATTATTATACAACATCTGCGCATAATTTGCAATAGTTTGCCGCAATTTATGACGGTTTATCTAATTATTAAACGTTTAATGCTGTGCATTTTGCCGCTTTTTTCGTTAATTTCCATTAAAACCCCGCAGAAAAACGGGGGATTATCCGATTCGGTAAACCTTACGGGACATTTAAAGCGCTGCCTTTCGACCGCAAGCTCGGTTTTCACTCCCAGCACTGAAAGCTCGGCGCCGCACATTCCTGCGTCGGTGATATATCCCGTATGACTGTCAAGAATCATCTCGTCCGCCGTCTGCACGTGCGTATGAGTGCCTATGACCGCAGAAACGCGTCCTGACAGATAAAAGCCCATAGCTTTTTTCTCCGAGGTAGCCTCCGCATGGAAATCAACGATGATATTCGGGGTGCTTATTCCCGCAAGCAGCCTGTCGATGCATTCAAAGGGATTATTGAGCGGCTCCATAAAAGCCGTTCCCATAAGATTTATCACCGCAAGGCTGTATGCGCCCATATCTGCGGTGTACACCCCGTGTCCCGCCGCTCCGTCGGGATAATTTGCGGGGCGGAGAAGATTTTCCTTTAAATCGTAATATCCGGTAAATTCCCTGCGCCTGAAGCAGTGATTTCCCGTGGTGATAACGTCCGCAAAGGAAAATAACTGCTCCATGGAACGCTTTGTTATACCGTTTCCGTCAGCGGAATTTTCGCCGTTTACTATAACGAGATCGATTTTTTCCTCGGCTCTGAGCCGTCTGACAGTCTTTTCGGCAAAGCTGCAGCCGCCGCTTCCCACAATATCTCCTGCAAATAAAACCTTGATCATTGTATTCCTCTCAAATATTTATTATTCACGTTGCGGAGCATTTCGATAAACTCATTCCGCGTTTTTTCGGGAGCGAGTATTTCCGCGCCGTTTCCGAACTGGAAGATCCAGCCGTAAAATGCCGCTCCCGTTTTGATCTTAACGTTCACGGTAAATTTCCCGTCCCCTGAGGGGATCATTATAATATCCGTCCCGAATTTATCTATGACCGAATTTACAAGCCTTTCGTCAAACCTCAGCTTTACTGTGCTGTCTGCTCCGCTGAACATGGAAAAGCAGGTGCTTGCATATTCGGCAGTGTCAAAGCCTTCGGGAGCGGGTACGGCTTTTTCGTCCGAAACGGATATGCTGTCCATGCGGTCCACCCTAAAATTGGAAAGACCGCCGCCGTATTTTTCATAATGCGCCACCAGATAATAATTTCCGTCGCTCCAGGTAAGACCGTATGGAGAACATACTCTCATACCCTCGCGATATTTCTTTTCCCTTGAAACGGTGTAATCGAAGTATCTGAAGCTTATCTTCCTGCCCTTATCAATAGCTCGTGAGATAACGTCGATATTGATATATATCATCTCGTTGACGGATTTTATCCGGTTTGCGATAAATACACGGCGGTTGATCTCCTGCCCTCTGAACTTACCCGCAAGCTTTTCCAGCTTTCCCAGCAGCATACGGGATTTTTTCTCGGTAATAAACCTTGAGGAGCTTACTGAATCCGCAAGCAGCTTCAGCTCGGGCAGCTCGAAAAGCCTTTCTCCCAGGTAATATCTCAGCGCCCTTCCGGACGAATCGGTGATTATATCCATTCCGTAATCGGAAAGCAGGGCGATATCCTCATAAGCGGTTTTTCTCGTGCAGTGTATACCGTATTTTTCCAGCTTTTCGCAGATATCGTAAACGGTAAGCATATGATCCTCATCGGTTTCATCTTCAAACATCCGTGCGAGATACAAAAGCTTCAGCTTACCCGACGAACCCGGTGTATCAAGCATCTGACCGCTCCTTTCTATAGTATGCCGCATTTAGACCTGTTCGATAACCTCCGAACAGATCTATTTCATAAAAACGAATGATTTAAGCTCAAAAAGTTTTCTGCCCTTGAAATATCCGCCTGCCCAGCCCGTATGACCGCCGTCAGCCCTGAAAAATACGGAATGGCGCCCCGTCACAGCTTCGGTCACGCAGGAAACAGCGCCTCCGTTTGCCCCTATATCGCACACGCCGATCTCTCTGCCGTTTTCGCCGTCAATGAGAATATGCAGGCGGCAGCCGCAGCCGCAGCCGTTCGTATCGGCGGAAAATTCCATAGTTTTACTGCCGAAATCCTCTCCGAAATCAAAGTATTTATAACCGATAACGCACCCATCGGCAATGTCTGTGACAACTCTTTCAAAAATGTTTTTTTCGGTAATGACCGCACCGCCCTTTAAAACGCAGGCAATATCCGCCGCAGTTATCTCATAGGGATTAAGCGAAGCCTTAAAGCCCAGCGAGGTCATTTCCACAGCAGGGATAGTACCGTCGGGAAGGATTTCGATCCTCTCGGCGCAGCCACGCCTTGACATGATCGTGCCGTTGGTCATGCGGTGATAGAAAATATACCACTGACCCTTTATGCACACTATTGAGCCGTGATCGTTGCCGCCGGGATAATCCTCGCTGTTGTCGATAATATATCCCCGATATGTAAAGGGTCCTGTAGGCTTGTCCGAGGTGGCATAAGCAAGACGGCTGCCCTTTTTAGGGGAATAAATAAGATAGTATACGCCGTTTACCCTGCGCATGGAGCAAGCCTCGAAAAACAGGGTGTCCGGGTCGGCAAATCCAAGTTCGGGAGCAGGCTCGCAGGGAATAATGTTTTCAATGCAAGTTCCGTCAAGCACCTCATACATATTATCGCTGTTTATCTGAGCCATAAACGATCGCTCAAAGCCGCAGTATATATACGTCCTGCCGTCGTCGTCCACAAAAACCCCCGGGTCGATAAACCAGCCGTTACAGCATATTTCATCGGGAATGGTATATTTGTATTTGCTCAGCAGCTTAAACGGGCCCTCGGGACGGTCGCTTACCGCAACGCAGCCCTTTGCATTTACAATATAAGCGTAAAGATAATATTTTCCGTCCTTTTCCACAACGTCGGGAGCGTAAAGCTCATTATCGGATCCCGTCCAGTCCGTATCGGCAGGATAATCCCTTGTCGCCCTTGTACGGAAAATATCTCCGTGACAGACCCAGTTGTCCGGATCATCAACAGAGGCGCTCCAGCACTTCAGAACATAGTCGCAAAACCTGTCCGAGCCTGCCGTGTCGTGAGAGCCGTAAACGTATATACGGCTGCCGAATACTCTCGGCTCGCCGTCGGGGATATATTCCCACCTCGGAAGATATGGATTTGACATAATGACACCCTTTCCCAAAGGTCACCTCGTTCAAACCTTGTTTGAGAGAAAATGTGCGGAGCACGCCGTCTGC
>CAZDJG010000204.1:0-3698 GCA_964505695.1 uncultured Ruminococcus sp. | reverse complement strand
ACGGCGTGCTCCGCACATTTTCTCTCAAACAAGGTTTTTAGAGGTGACCTTTATTGTATCATCATTATATCATGTAAGAAGCTTGATTTCAATAAAAAATAATAACATTCATATGGATTTTTGCAACATTCTGTACTCAGTCGGGGACATTCCCGTTTCCTTGCGGAACGCTCTTGAAAAATACATCGGATCTTCATATCCCGACGATACAGCAACTGCGCTTACGGACAGATCGGTAGACGATAAAAGTCCCTTTGCTCTGCTTATGCGGCAGCGTATAAGATACTCCGCAGGAGTTATTCCCAGTTCCGCCCTGAAAAGTCTGAAAAGGGTTATTCTCGTTATTCCTGCCGCCTCGGCAATATCGTCTGCAGAAATGGGAAAGGAGTAGTTTGCTTCGATAAAAGCTTTTGCGGCATTAAGACGTATGCGTTTTTTCCCGCCGCCCCCGGGCATACGGACTTCATGCGGGATCAGTCCCGACAGCAGCAGATAAAGCCTGCCCGTAAGCTCTGCACATTCGGAAGGATCTTTACCGGGGCAGGAAAGGATATCCTCCATTGCATTTACAATATTTTCGCCGCAATTGCGAATGATCGGTTTTTCCTCAGTAAAAAGCGTTTTACCGATAAGAAGCTCTGCGTCGGGACCGCTGAAATTTACCCAGTAATATTCCCACGGGTCGCTGCAGTCGGCAAAATATTCCGTTTCAGTATGAGGACGAATAAGAAATGCATCTCCCGGACCTAGGCAATAGCTTTCGCCTGACGTAACGAACGTTCCTCTGCCCGATACTATCACATGAAGTATAAACTGCTCCCTTACGCCCTTTCCCCACCGCTGAGACGGCTCGCATTTCTGGTGTCCGGCATAGGTCACGGAAAGGGACAGGCTTTCTCCCGAATCTGCTCTGACTGTATGCTTGAATGCTCCGTCCATAGCTTTGACCTCCATTTTGCATTATTATATCACACAAGCTGTATGTTTTCAAGTTTTCCGCAGTATTATACAAAAAAGGAACGCCCGATTTCAGGGCGTTCCGTCGAAGCGTTTGGAAAATAAGACAAATGCAAAAGAGTTATAGCAAGACACAGAAATAGACTAACAAAAGGAAGCGGCAGAGAGTGGGAAGAGTTAGGAATAAGTCCGCAGACGGGCTTGTCGCCCGTCAGGGACGAATGATGACACTATTCACATTCTCTGCCGCTAAACTTTTCAGGATATTTTTGTGGATTGCTATAGTTATCGCCGCTTACGCGGTTCGGAAAAAACGCACTGACGTGCTCTTTTCCGAAACAGCCGCCTAAAAATAATGCTTTTTTGTCAAATTGAAAAAAATTCTTAATGAATACCAAAAAAATTCTTCTTCAGGCGGCTGTAGTGTACCTGTATATTTGACGGCTTAAAATTTAATGCTCTTTAAGACGTAAGTAAGAGGATTTCGCCCTTTGCGAAGGGCAACAAGGGTGGCTCTGCCCCCTTGACCCCCTGCAAGCCTTTGAAAAGGCTTAAGGCAATACCGAACAAAGAGTGACTTGCGTCTTTGCACCGAATCTGCTTGCAGATTTTTCGTCATCTTACACAAAAAATCCTTGACAGGCGACAGCCTGCCTGCGGATTTTCGAGCATAATTTTATCGCTGACAAGGCAAAACTCCGCAGGCATACTTTCGTATGGCAAGGAGTTTTAACGCAGTCAGCGGCAAAATTTGCCGAAAAGACGTGCGCTGAAGGATGCTGAACAGGCTCTTACAATATTACGTGCAGTCTGTGCATTCGGGTATTTTTCCGATAACGGCTTCCGGATCAACGCCGTTCTTCCTGTAATAATCGGAAACAGCCGCTTTCAGTGACTGCTCGGCAAGCACCGAACAGTGCAGCTTTGAATCGGGAAGTCCGCCCAGAGCCTCCACAACGTCCTTGTTTGTAAGCTTAAGCGCCTCCTCGATGCTTTTTCCTTTTATCATCTCCGACGCCATTGAGGACGCTGCCACCGCCGCACCGCAGCCGAAAGTCTTGAATTTAACGTCGGATATAACTCCGCTGTCAATTTTCAGAAACATTTTCATAATATCTCCGCACCTTGCGTTGCCTACCTCTCCTACTCCGTCCGCATTTTCGATCTCCCCCACATTTCTGGGATTTGCAAAATGATCCATAACCTTTTCACTGTAAAGCATCATAATAAATCAACTCCTTTGTATGATCCGTTTATTTCACGGGCGAAACATATTTAAGCCATTTTTCAGTTCCCGTTTTACCCTTTAAAATATCCTCCCACATGGGCGACATATTCCTTATCTTCGATACTGACCTGACTACGGCGTCTATTATATAATCAGCGTCCTCCAATGTGACAGGGTCGGCAATAGACAGCCTTAACGAGCCGTGAGCCACCTCGTGAGGAAGTCCCAGCGACAAAAGAACGTGCGAGGGGTCGAGAGAGCCGCTTGTGCAGGCAGAGCCGCTTGAGGCGCATATCCCGTTCATATCCAGCATAAGCAGGAGGGACTCCCCCTCTACTCCCAGAAAGGACAGATTGATATTTCCCGCAAGCCTGTTTTCCCTGCCTCCGTTTACCCTGACTGCGGGAACCTTTGAAATTATCCCGTCCGTAATATGATCCCTGATAATGGATATCCTTTCCGTCCGTTCGGGAATATCCGAGCAGATATCCCTGACCGCCTGTGCAAGCCCGACGATGGCAGGAACATTTTCCGTGCCGGCTCTTTTTCCTCTCTCCTGACCGCCGCCGCAGATAAGATTCGGGAGAAGTATCCCCTTTCTGACATAAAGAAAGCCAATGCCCTTAGGCGCATGGAGCTTATGCCCCGAAACGCTCATCATATCTATACCCAGTTCTGCCGTATTTATAGGCACATTGCCCAGAGCCTGGACCGCATCCGTATGAAAAAGAACGCCCTTTCTGCGGCACACAGCGGCAATTTCCCGAATAGGCATGATCGTTCCTATCTCGTTGTTTGCGTACATTACGGTCACAAGCGCAGTATCCTCACCGACAGCCTCCTCCACCTGCTCAGGCGTAATAAAGCCGTCGGCGCTTACGGGGAGATATGTTACCTTAAATCCTTTTTTTTCAAGAGCCTCGCAGGTGTGAAGTACCGCATGATGCTCAAAGGCAGTGGTGACGATATGCTTTTTTCCCTTTGCGCCCATCAGCTCGGCGGCTCCCCTGATTGCCCAGTTATCCGCCTCGGAGCCGCCGCTTGTAAAGTAAATCTCACGGGGCAGGCAGCCGATTACCGATGCAATTTCCTCACGGGCATTTTCCACTGCCCGTCCCGCCTCACGTCCAAGCCTGTAAATGCTTGAGGGGTTGCCGAAGCTCTCCGTAAAATAAGGAAGCATAGCCTTTAATACGCTGTCAGACACACGTGTAGTTGCGGAATTGTCCGCATATATAAAACGTTCTGCCATACTTTATCATTCCTTTCAGACATAACGATTTTGCGGAGGGAATATTCCCATCCCTTTTACGATAATTATATACCTATTTAGTCGGAATATCAATAGATTTTCAGAATTTTCACCGTATTCCACAGTTTTAATACATTTTATTTACCATATTATATAAATTCTATCTAAAAAATAGGAATATATTTTTCTTCAAATATGCGGATAAAATAAGGGGTTCTCTATAAACCGGGACACGAGCAAAGCCTCGTCCATTGGTTCGGT
>CAZDJG010000203.1:0-3724 GCA_964505695.1 uncultured Ruminococcus sp. | reverse complement strand
ACGAAAAATTCGCAGGCAGGCTGTCGCCTGTCAAGGATTTTTTGTGTAAGATGACAAAAAATCTGCAAGCAGATTCGGTGCAAAGACGCAAGACGCTCTTTGTTCGGTATTGCCTTAAGTCTGTAAATTTTTTCAGATGTATACAAATTTTTTCTAAATTCCATAAAAAGCGGTCATCCGCTACAGACGACCGCTTTTTATGGAAAGATTTTAAGAGAGGATAGTGTGTTTTGTTATCAAAGGATCTCTCCTTTGAACTTAATTATATTATACTCTCTTATTTCTAAATATTCAATTCATTTTTTTCACATATTTTTAAGAACTTTTTTGGCAATTATAACATAAAGCTATAAATTTCTCAAATACTTTTGTTAATATTCACAAAGATATATTTCATCAAGGAGCATTTTTCCGCTTTCGGTGCGGAATATCCTTTCACGTACCGATCCGATTGAATCCGTGTCCATATTATCCTCAAAAATATTCACCAGAAAATCCGCCTCGATAAGTATCTGAAGCTCCGCGGAATCTATTCCCGTATAGGTATGATGTCTGCCTACCATATTGCAGACCCTTTGGATAAATTCCTCGGACGCACCCTGCGACGAAAGGATATCCGCCGCTACGGGAGGTCCCTCCAGCTCCTGATATTTTCCCGCAGCCGAGCCTCTCAAATTTTCCGCATTATGTATCCCTATGTCGTGGAGCACCGCCGCCGCACTAAGTATCTCCATTTCCTCATCGGAAAGCCCCTCTCTTTTCCCTATGAATGAAGCATAAGCATAAACCTTCATAAAATGGTTGATACGTTTCGGGTCGCCGCAGTCATATTTTACGGCAGTCTCTATAAGCTCCTCGATTTTCACAGAAAAACACCCTTTCTTTTCAACAAAATTATTTTTACGCATAATATGAATTATTTAATGAAGGAGGCTAATTTATGAAAGAACATTACTTTTTGGGTTCATCTTCTCCCAACGGATTCGCAACAACCTTCGGCGCACTTCTCGACGATACGGATAACACCGTATATATACTGAAAGGCACGGCAGGCAGCGGAAAATCCACGCTCATGAAAAAGATAAGCGGTGCATTCGAGGACAGTCCCCAGGAAATATTCCACTGCTCCTCCGACCCCCACTCTCTTGACGCAGTTTACATCAAGGACAAAAAAGCAATAATCATGGACGGTACCGCTCCGCATTGCTTTGACCCCGAATATCCCAAGGCTGTGCAGTCGATAATCGACCTCGGCTCATTCCTTGACGGAGGAAAGCTGCGCAGGGAAAAGGATGATATCATCGCTCTTACCGACGAATGCGGCGCATTCCACAGAAGATGCCGTCTGTGCCTTTCGGCTATTTCCTCGGTAATATCGGATATCATGTCCGCCGCTTCGGAATCCATAGACCTTGAAAAGCTCAGCGCCTTCACGCTGCGCACCGCAAAGCGCCTTATTCCCAAGAAAACCGACAGGCAGAACAAAGGAATGATCACCTGCCGCCAGCTTTCCGCAATAACCATGGACGGGTATAAGACCTATATCCCCGAAAGCGCAGACATATATCTGCTTTCGGACAGCATCTGCTCAGGCTCGGATATTTTCCTCAGAGATATCTGCGATATTGCCGTGAAAAAGGGGTATAACGTTATAATAAGCCGCTGCCCGCTCTGCACCGAACACTTTTACGAGCATATGATCATACCCGAACTGAACATCGCCTTTATAACCTCAAGCTTTTATAACGGGATAATGCTTGAGGGCACAAAGAAGGTCATTAACTTCAAGCGGTTCTACTCCCCTGTCCAGTCGGCAAAACAAAGAATACATTTCGGTAAAAAAGCCGCAGCAGAGCTTTTATCCGAGGCAGCCTCGGCAATGAAATCCGCAAAGGCTGTTCATGACAGGCTTGAGGAGCATTATATCGCCGCTGCGGATTTTGACAGCCTCAACAGGCTTTCCTATAAGCTTATTTCGGAAATAAAGAGCTTATAACGATGCATTTTCACTGTCGGTATCCTTTTCCTCCTTTACACCCTCGGTGCTTTCGGGGACAAAAAGGATCTTCACGGTCATAAGTATAAGCTTGATATCGAGAATAAGCGAATACTGCTCAATATACATCAGATCAAGCCGCAGCTTGTCATAAGGTGTGGTATTGTATTTTCCCAGAACCTGCGCATACCCCGTAAGTCCTGCCTTGACCTTGAGCCTGTAGCTGAATTCGGGCATAAGCTTTTCGTTTTCCGCCGCAAGCTCGGGGCGCTCGGGACGGGGCCCCACAACTGACATATCCCCTTTCAGAATATTTAAAAGCTGTGGCAGCTCGTCTATCCGCACCTTGCGTATTATCCTTCCGATGGGAGTGATACGGTCGTCGTTTTCTCCCGCAAGCCGTGCAACGCCGTCCTTTTCGGCGTCTGTGCGCATACTGCGGAACTTGTAGACCTTGAAAATTCTTCCTCCCTGTGTAAGCCTGTCCTGAGTATAGAAAACGGGGCCTCCGTCATACAGCTTTATGCACAGAGCGGTAACAAGCATTATCGGCGAGGCGATAATGCAGCCGATAAGCGACAGCGCAAGATCAAAGGCTCTCTTTATGATAAGGGATTCCGCAGAAAGCCCCGTATTGCGGCACACAAGAAGGGGCGTATCGAAAAGATGTATCTGCTCCGCTCCCCTGATAATAATATCCGAAAGCTTGGGAGTGATATATGTTCTCTTTGAATTTGCAAAGCAGATTTTAAGTATATCGTTCTTTTTCTCGCTGGGAACGTCGCAGATAATGACCGCATCGTAGGAGGTTATCATTTCGGTAAGAACCTCTGTATCCTCCTCGCAGCTTACTGCGCGGCATATCATAAATCTGTCCTCGCGCCTGCTCATTTTCTCCACAAGCCCCACAGCCTGTCTGCTGCCGTAGATTATCACCATCTTCTTGGGAGCGTAAAGCCTTGAATATATCCTGTTGCCCACAAACGCCCATAAAACGGTAAACGCAAAATCCGCAAGAGTAATGACTGCCATCGGCAGCATATTGGCTATCCCGCGCTCTATAAGACAGATCTGGATATAGGTGATGATATTTATAAAAAGCACGGACAGGCACTGAGAGTAGATTATATCCGAAACTCTGAGAAGTCCTATCCTGAAACCGTTGTAAATTCTGGAAAAAAGAAAGATAAGCACCAGATACACCGAGAATATCAGCAGATTGCCCTTCCAGCCGAAGTGATCCGCCTGTATCCTTGATGAATCGAGTACTATATTGTAATGGGTGATCCACACATATGCGTAGCTGCCCACAAGAAAAATTATCAGCACCGAGGAAATAAGCCCCATTATAAGCCGCTTGTATTTTTCCCTTTTTTTTATATTCATAAAGCTTTTACACCCTTATTTTTTATTTAAGGCTATTATAGCATATATTCCGGATAAAATCAAGGCGGTTATTTTTTGAAAAAAAGGACGCTCCGGGGAACGTCCTTTTCATTATTTATAAGAAATCGTTATGCTATCACGGGAGCTGCGCCGAAAAATTCCATGTCGCCGGGAAGCCCGTCCATAAGCTCCGCTTCTGCGGCTGTGGGCGTTGCATAAACGATATCAGAAGATGTAATGCTTGTCCATGCGCCGTTTACATAAGCCTTTACAGCAAAGCCGTATTTAGTGCCGTTTGTAAGTCCTCTTACGTATTTGCCGAGGGCGGTGGTAGTTCCTGCG
>CAZDJG010000202.1:0-3745 GCA_964505695.1 uncultured Ruminococcus sp. | reverse complement strand
TAACTCCCTTTCCGCAAATATCGCACTTTGCCATGGGGTCGCACCTCCTTAATGCTGAATATTGCCGTCATACGGCATAAGCTTTTTTTAATGCACACACAAAACTGCGCATTTTCAGAACAAATATAATTTTACCACAAAGGAATGGAAAATGCAAGGGATTTTTGTAATTTTATAAATTATTCACAATTTTCATCGGGTTTTCATTTCTTTTTTTATTTTTTGACGTGAAATGCCTTGTAATTGTCTTCCAAATCATGTATAATAAAAAAGCATGGTACTGTTTTTTATCCCGATCAACTGCCGGAAAATTATGTGCAGCATGGGGATAACTCAGGGCTGAACCGCTTATCAATTCAAAGGAAGATTAAAAACATGGGAAATGATAGGATCTTTGAGCTTTTCATAAATGCGCTTGTGCTTTTTACTGCGCTGCCCGTCCATGAGTGCGCCCATGCGTGGACGGCTCATAAAATGGGCGACGATACCGCCAAGGAGGCAGGGCGGATATCTTTAAACCCTTTTAAGCATCTTTCCCTGTGGGGTTCTGTTATGATGGTGCTTATCGGCTTCGGCTGGGGAAAGCCTGTTGGAGTAAATCCCAACAATTTTAAAAATCCAAAAAAGGGAATGGTGCTGACGAGCCTTGCGGGACCCGCTTCAAACTTTATCATGGCTTTTCTTGCGATGATATGCTGCCGCGCATTTTATATGCTTTCGGCATTCGGTTTTTCTCCGGATATGTTTGCGGCGCTTTCCGACGTTTTTGTTTATATAACGCTTATCAATATTTCTCTGGGAGTGTTTAATTTCCTGCCGATACCCCCGCTGGACGGTTCAAAGATATTCAATGCCGTTCTTCCCGAAAAAATATACTTTACCATAATGAAATATGAGCAGTTTATCTTTATCGCTCTTATTGTACTCATGTATTCGGGACTGCTGGACAAGCCTCTTGCATTTTTGCAGCAGGGAGCTTTGAATGTCATGCTTTTCCTGACAGGGTGGGTAGACAGGCTCATGGCGGCGATACTTGTATGAATATGAAAATGTCTTTTAAGCTTGAGGTATTTGAGGGACCGCTCGACCTGCTTTTGCACCTTATATCAAAGCACAAGCTGAATATCAGCGATATTCCCATAATGCTCCTTGTGGAGCAGTATTTAAGCTATATTTCCGATATGGCAGACCGGGATATGGAGATAGCCGGAGAATTTCTCGAAATGGCGGCACGGCTCATTTACATAAAAACCGTTTCCCTGCTTCCCCGAAAGGAGGAGGCGGAAACTCTCAAAAAGGAGCTTGAGGGCAGACTTATAGAATATTCCCTCTGCAAGGCGGCAGCCGAAAGGCTCAGAGCTGCCTATTCGGGAGATGCTTTTTCCGTAAGGCAGCCCATGGAAACGGATACCGACGCCGTTTACAGCAGACGTCATGACCCTGCGGAGCTTATAAGCGCTTACAGGGGGATGGAGATAAAGAAAAGCTCCCGTCCCGCAGAGCTTGAACCGAAGGTTTTCTCGAAGCTTGTTTCAAGAAAATTCGTGTCCGTATCGTCAAAGATAGTTTTTGTCCTGAAAAAGCTTTACAGGGAGGGCAAATGCTCAATTGACGGTATGTTTGCGGAGATAACCGACCGCTCGGAGCGTGTGGCGGCATTTCTTGCCGTTCTGGAGCTTACAAAATCAGGCAGGATAATCCTGAGTGACGATAATACGGAAATGTCCTTTAACCGAGCCAACACCGCAGAGGTGGAGGCTGCGCAGCAGATTTCGGAATGGGAGGAGAAGGAAAATGAAACTGTCGGATAAAGCAGCCGTTATGGAAGCGGTGCTTTTTGCCTGCGGAGATCCCGTTCCCCCGGAGAGGCTTGCGGACGCAGTCGGAGTCGAAAGGGGCGCACTTCCCCAGCTTGCCGATTCACTCAACGAGGCTTACTGCACAAATCGCAGCTCTCTTACGGTGCTTAGACTTTCCGGACTGTATCAGCTTGCTGTAAAAAGAGAATACTATGAATATATAAAGCTTGCGGCGGAAAATAAGAAAAACGCACCTCTTTCCCCTGCGGCAATGGAGGTTCTGACCATAATCGCATATAACCAGCCCGTTACAAAAAGCTTTGTGGAGCATATCAGAGGCACGGACAGCTCAAGCGTTGTAAATTCTCTTGCGGAAAAGGGACTTCTTGAGGAGGCAGGGCGGCTTGACGTTCCGGGACGTCCCATCGCTTACAGGACGACCCCTGCTTTCCTGAGATGCTTCGGCTTTGAGAGCCTTGACGATCTTCCGCCGCTTCCGGGAAATATTTCCGCAGATATTGCAGAGGAAGAAAACGAGGAACAGCCATGATCGTACTGATAGTCATTGCGGCGGTCATTGCCGTCATAGTGTTTATTCTGAATATTCCCGTTTCGGCGTATATACGGTATTACGGAGGAAAGCCCGATATAAGGGTGACATTTGCATTTGTGCAGCTTTTTCCCAAAAAACAGAAAAAGAATAAGTCAAATAAACCGCCGGGCAAATCCCCGAAAGCCGTAAGATCGGGTTCGGAAAAGAAAAAAAAGCCGGATAAGCCGCATGAAAACAAATCAATACCTCAAAAGACCGATGAAAAGCTGTCGGATAATTCTACCGAAAGCAAAGAAAATGAAAAGACTGAAAATGACGGCAAAAAGAGCAGCCTGTCGGTAAATCCCCTTGAAAAGCTCAGCGCATTTCTCGATGATCTTTCGGAAAAGAAAAATGCCGTGCAGCTTCTGGCGGAGCTTGTTATGGGGCCGTTGAAGCGGCTTTGCGGAAAGATAAGGATAGACGACCTTAAAATTGATTTTGCCGCCGCAGACGACGATGCATTCAATGCCGCCATTCTTTACGGAAAGGCAAACGCCGCCGTATATAATACGCTCTCGACGGTACGGTGCTTTGTTCCCGTTTCCGTTGTCAGGATAAGGATCGACTGCCTGTTCAATACCCCTGCGGACAAGTGCAGATGGGACGGCGAATTTAAGGTAAAGCTGCGTCCCGCAAGCCTTGTAAACGCAATTCTGGCAGTGCTTTTCTGCTATATAAAAGAAAAATCCAAATATGCTCCCGTTATGGGACTTATAAATAAGTAATACGAAAGGAATATGAAAAATGGATACAAAGGTAAAAGAGCTTATAACCTCGTCTATGGACAAGATCCATGAAATGGCAGACGCAAACACTGTTATGGGAAAGCCCGTTCAGGTGGACGGGGGAGTTACCATAATTCCCATATCAAAGGTTTCCTACGGCTTTGCGGGAGGAGGCTCCGATCTTCCGGGAAAAACCGACAAAGAGCTTTTCGGCGGCGCTGCCGGTTCCGGAATAACCATTTCGCCGCTCGGATTTCTTGTGGTATCAAACGGCGAGGTCCAGCTTATGCAGATGAATCTTGACGTTTCGGCGTCATCTGCGATAGTAAACATGGTTCCCGACGTATTCAACAAGGTTGTCAGTCTTTTCAAAAAGGATAAGAGCCCCGCTGATAAGAAATCTGTTGCTCCGGATAACGGCGATACCGATGATATAGAATTACCCGGCGAAATGATCGGGGACGGTAATCTGACCAACGGTACAAGCTCCGATTTTGAGGACTGATACTATAGCAATCCTATAAGGGAACCTCTATAAACCTCCTTCACGGCAAATCCTCTATTGGTTCGGTCATCTGCTTCGTTATCAGACCTTGTAAGACAGCAAGTATTACTGCGGTCTGATG
>CAZDJG010000201.1:0-3757 GCA_964505695.1 uncultured Ruminococcus sp. | reverse complement strand
GACGAGGAAGCCGCCCTTGCCGCAGCAAAATCCGATGACGCTGTTGCCGCAGCAATCAACGGAAAAAATATTGTCAAGGAAATTTACGTTAAGGGAAGAATCGTCAATATTGTGGCTAAATAACGGATGCGAAATGCACTTATCAAAATGCACAAAAAAAATATTGAAAATTCTGCATGAATTTAAGGCGCAAATACTTGACAAAATTGCATTATGTATAGTATAATATAAAAGTTATATCGTGTATATAAACCTCTGCCGCAGGGCAAAGGGAGGGAACAAAATTGGCTGAAATTCATGTTGGAAAGAACGAAACCCTGGAAACCGCTCTCAAGCGCTTCAAAAGAAGCTGCGCTAAGGACGGTGTTATTGCCGAGGTTCGTAAAAGAGAACACTATGAGAAGCCTTCGGTAAAGCGTAAGAAGAAGTCCGAAGCTGCTCGTAAGCGTAAATATTAATTTTTAATATCTAATCGCTTGAGTTCAAAGCGGCGGCAGTAAAAGTCTGTCGCCGCTTTTGTTATATATACTTATTGATTTTCCGCACATTTCGCAGTATAATATAATGGGGTCTTTACATTGAAAAAATACATAAAGCTGCTGCCTTTGATCGTTTTTCCCTATGCCTATCTGATTTTATTTCTTTTAATCAATTTTGTACCCGTCGCTTTTGCAAGAAATTCCGGCGGAGTTCTTATTTTGGCTCTTACAGCAGTTTATCTGCTCCTTACTGTTGTCAGTACGATCTGCGGTTCGGTTTCTGCGGCAAAAAGCGGCATTACGCCATATGCTGCGGCAAAGCTTAATCTTACAGTAAAAGCTCTTCAGATACCCGCATATATTTTTCATTTTCTGTTGGGACTGGCAGGAACAATCATGAGCGTGTGGGGAATAGGTCTGGTTATTTTTGCAGTTCTGATAGATATTATGTCAATTATTCTGACAGGCATACACGCTGTCGGGTGCATAGTGAAAATCGGAAAAGAAAATATCATTTTAAAGGGTCATGCCGTCATTGCGGGAATATGCTCATTTATTTTCTGCATTGACCTGATAACCGCCGTTATCCTTCTTATCCTGACCCGAAAAAACCAAAGCAAATAAATGCTTATCAAATACAGGAGATACTGCAATGCTGTTTACACCGACACGGGCATATGAAAGCATATTGTCCGTAACACCCGATATTCTTTCGGAAATGGGCGTTAAGGCGCTTATTCTTGATATCGACAACACCATGACCACCCATGACAATCCCACGCCGATAGACGGAATATATCAGTGGCTTGATAAAATGAGGGAAAGTGGCATAAAGCTGATGATCGTTTCAAATAATCATGTACCGAGAGTTACGCCATTTGCACAGCTTCTTGGGCTGGACTTTGTGGCGGAGGGTGCAAAGCCGCTGCCAAAGGGATATAAAAAGGCTGCCGAGCTTTTCGGAGTGCCGAAGGAACAGATATGCACCATAGGCGACCAGCTTTTTACCGATATTCTGGGAGCTAAGCTTTTCGGAATAAAATCCATTCTTGTGCAGCC
This sequence comes from uncultured Ruminococcus sp., assembly GCA_964505695.1. Classification (GTDB taxonomy): domain Bacteria; phylum Bacillota; class Clostridia; order Oscillospirales; family Ruminococcaceae; genus Huintestinicola. Next base: position 2,219 of record CAZDJG010000201.1, on the reverse strand, counting down.
CATCGAGCCTGAAAAAACATTGTTTTTCAGGATAAAAAGAGCTGCCGAAAGGCAATTTCTGCCTAAAAAATATTTATAATCACCATAAGGAGATGTCATTATGAGAGGATTGGGAAGAATTATATTAAAGCTTTTTGGCATAAGCGGCATATTTTTTCTTTTCGGCATTCTCGGAATAATTTTTGCGGTTCGTGACAGCTCAAAAAATATCGGCGCCAACCTGTCATTTGACTTCAAAATGGATATCCTTTTTATAGCCGTGGGATTTATAGGCGGATCGACAGCAGCATTTGTCAAAATGAAACGAAACAAAAAAACGGAGGAGGAGGCAGCCGAGCGTGAAAAGGAAGCTATGCGCAGAGCAAAGTCCGACCCAAAATACTATGATAAGCCAAAGCCTGCACCGCAAACTGTTTCTCCCGAAAATATACCACTCAAAGCAATTACAGACAAGGTCCTGCATGAACTGCCTGCTATGCCGATGATACCGCTTATACCCAAAAGGGCGCAGACAAGCGTTTTCGACAGCAAGCTTGGCGGAACCCCCTATATGCCAAAGGGATTTGCATATCCCGTCGGAACAAGCGGAAGCTATGCCGGAAAGCCGCTCAAATTTCTTGCTCAGCTCAATTTCGGTGCGCTGCCCCATATTCAGGATTTTCCCGAAGAAGGAATATTGCAGTTTTTCTGCTCCTGCGACTGTAACGAAAGCGTATATGGTCTGGATTTTAACGACCCATGCAGCCAAAACGGATTCAAAGTCATATACCACGAAAATGTTATTACAGATCGGTCGGCACTTATGAGTGCAGAGGAAATGCCCGTATTTGACAAATGCGATTTTCCCATTGACGGCGAATACCGCCTTTGCCCACATGCTCCGCAAAACTGCACACCCACTGCCTGCGATTTCCGCTTTGACAAGGCATTTTCAAAGGCATACAGCGAAATGACTGGAACAAAAATATCATCTGTTTACGATGCATACGAGGGAAAGTTCAATGACGGCAAAACCATGGAAGATGTTTTCGATTTTATCGCAAATGGAATATCCTGCATAGGCGGATATCCCGACTTTACGCAGCGTGACCCCAGAAATTCGGCAAACGGTACGGAAAATTACACCGTTTTGCTGTTCCAGCTTCAAAGCTCCTTTGAAGACGGCATAGATATCATGTGGGGAGATTCGGGTGTGGGAAATTTCTTTATCACCCCCGACGCTCTGAAAAACAGGGACTTTTCAAAGGTCATGTTCTGTTGGGATTGCTTCTGACTACAAAAAATAAAGGAAAGGATAAGAAAATATGAGTGCAATATTCGGACCCGCAGGCGCTGCGGAAAGCTTTAAGGAAATGGGATATAAAAAATCCGTGCAGCTTCCCGAATACCTTAAAAAATTCGGTCTGTCCCATTTTGAATATCAGTGCGGACAAGGCGTGAGAGTTTCGGAGGAATCCGCAAAGGAAATAGGCGAGGCTTTTAAAAAAGAGGGTATGACGCTTTCGCTCCATGCCCCTTATTTCATCTCCCTCTCCGGTACGGACGAGGAAAAGCGAATGAACTCCATAAACTACATTCTCGCCTCCGCAAAGGCGGCTAAGGCAATGGGCGCAAAAAGGATAGTTATCCACAGCGGCTCATGCGCAAAAATATCACGCACCGAGGCGCTGGAGCTTGCTAAGGACACGATGAAAAAAGCAAAGGCTGCTCTTATTTCCGAGGGGCTTGACGACATTATCTGCTGCCCCGAAACAATGGGAAAGGTAAATCAGCTCGGCACTCTTGAGGAGGTCATCGAAATATGCCGTGTTGACGACAGCTTTATTCCCACGGTGGATTTCGGTCACTTAAACGCGCGCACCTTCGGCGGAATCAAGACAAAGCAGGATTATGCTCATATGCTCGATCTGATGGAAAACGGACTTGGTATCGACCGTGCAAGGGTTTTTCACAGCCATTTTTCCAAGATCATGTACACCGAAAAGGGCGGCGAAAAAAAACACCTTACATTTGATAATAACCAAGGCTTCGGTCCCGATTACGAGCCTCTGCTTGAGCTTATTTACGATAAGGGCTGGTCACCCACATTCATTTGTGAAAGCGCAGGAACCCAGACCGAGGACGCACGCACCATGCAGCTTTATTACCTTGGCTTGAAATAATCTCATAAGGGGTTCTCTATAAACCGGGACACGAGCAAAGCCTCGTCCATTGGTTCG
>CAZDJG010000200.1:0-3768 GCA_964505695.1 uncultured Ruminococcus sp. | reverse complement strand
GCTGCGGCGCGCTCGGAGGCAGATTTGCGGCTGTTGCGGGAATGGGCTTTGCAAAGAATGTAAGAAAAAAGCTCTTTGACAAGGTACAGGATTTTTCCTTTGCAAATGTAGATAAATTTTCCACTGCTTCACTTGTTACAAGACTTACAACCGACGTTACAAACGTTCAGAACACATTTATGATGATAATCAGGATGGCAGTCCGCGCTCCGTTTATGCTGATCTTTGCGGTAATAATGGCTGTTTCCATCAATGCAGAGCTTGCGGCGGTTTTTCTTGTTGCCATTCCTGTTCTCGGCATAGCTGTGGGACTTATTACGACAAAGTCATTCCCCAGATTCGAGAAAATGCTTGAGAAGTATGATGCGCTCAATGCAAAGGTGCAGGAAAATCTCATAGGCATAAGGGTAGTTAAGGCGTTTGTGAGGGAAAAGTTTGAAGGAGAAAAATTTATTGCCTCGGCAGACGATGTCCGCACGGCTCAGGTCAGGGCTGAAAAAATCGTTATCCTTGGTCAGCCCATAATGCAGATAACAATGTATATGTGCATAGTTGCAGTTCTCTATTTCGGCGGAAACATGGTCATGGGCGGCAGCTTTCTGGTGGGTGAGCTGTCCAGCTTTATAAGTTATGTTACACAGATACTTTCATCACTTATGATGCTTTCCATGATCTTCGTTATGACCACTATTTCTCTTGCGTCAATGCACAGAATAGTCGAGATTTTCGACGAGATCCCCGATATAAGCGACGATAATGCTGACACCTCGCTTGTTCCCGCAGACGGCAGCATTGAGTTTGATAATGTTTCCTTCAGTTATGCAAAGGATAAGGATAATTTAACGCTGAAAAATATAAACCTTTCCATAAAATCGGGAGAAACTATCGGTATTATAGGCGGAACAGGCTCGGCAAAAAGTACTCTTGTACAGCTTATTCCCCGTCTTTACGATGTGTTTGAGGGAAGCATAAAGGTCGGCGGCAGGGACGTCAAGGAGTATAAGCTTGATAATCTCAGAAATGAGGTAGCAATGGTCCTGCAGAAAAATGTGCTTTTTTCCGGAACCATTGAAGACAATCTCAGATGGGGAAATGAAAACGCATCCCACGAGGAGATCGTCGAGGCGTGCAAACAGGCCCAGGCTCATGACTTTATAATGTCCTTCCCCGATGGATACGATACCGATCTTGGCCAGGGGGGCGTAAATGTTTCGGGCGGTCAGAAGCAGCGTCTCTGTATTGCAAGAGCGCTGCTGAAAAAGCCTAAGATAGTTATTCTTGACGATTCCACAAGCGCGGTTGATACTGCTACCGATGCCAATATACGCAGTGCATTCGCAAAGGAGCTTGCAGACACGACTACTATCATAATTGCCCAGCGTATTTCCTCCGTTTCCGATGCCGACAGGATAATTGTTCTCGATAACGGAGAGGTAAACGCATTTGATACCCATGATAATCTTATGAAAAATAACGAGATCTATCGGGAAGTATATATTTCCCAGCAGAAAGGAGCTGAAGAATAATGCCTCCTCGTAAACAAGGTCCTATGCAGAAGCCCCAAAATGCAGGTGCTGCATTTAAAAGATTGCTGTCATATATGTCAGAGCATAAGCTGCTGCTTGTGCTGGTTGTGATATTTATAATCTTCAGTTCTCTTGCAAACATTATTGGAACGTCATTTTTACAGAAAATAATCGATGAATATCTTATTCCGCTTATAGGACACAAGGATAATACAGAGCTTTACGGCGGCTTTATTTCAACGCTGCTCCAGATGATAGTTATTTACCTTTTGGGAGCTGTATGTACCTTTAGCTATGCAAGAATAATGCTGAGTGTTTCCACTAAGGCTCTTTTCAAGATAAGAAAAGATCTCTTTACTCACATGGAAACGCTACCTATAAAATATTTTGACACTCATACCCACGGTGAGCTTATGAGCCGTTATACCAACGATGTAGATACCATCAGAGAAATGCTTTCAAATTCTGTAGCAAGCTTTATATCCTCTGCAATCACTGTAATAGGCGTTTTTACCATGATGGTATACTATAGCTGGCAGCTTACGCTTGTGGCATTGCTTATGCTTTTTGTAATTATTTTCCTAACCGGAAAGATAGGATCAAACAGCGGAAAATACTTCAAGGAACAGCAAAAGGAGATCGGTACCGTAAACGGCTATATCGAGGAAATGATCGACGGTCAGAGAGTTGTTAAGGTTTTCGTTCATGAAAATAAATCCAAGGATGAATTTGAACAGCTTAATAACCGTCTGTGCGAAGCGTCAACAAGGGCAAACAGCTTTGCAAACATTCTTGGGCCGGTAAACAATAATATGGGCCATATACAGTATGCCATTACTGCGGTAGTGGGAGGCATTCTTGCAATAAACGGCGTTCATTCCTTCAGCGGACTTATTACCGTGGGTACGGTCGTTGCATTTCTCCAGTATACAAGAAACTTTACCATGCCCATTTCTCAGGTTTCACAGCAGTTTAATTCCGTTCTTTCGGCGCTTGCGGGCGCAGAGCGTATTTTCAGCCTTATTGATGAGGAATCGGAGACGGACGACGGATATGTTACTCTTGTAAATGCGGTCATCAAGCCTGACGGTACTGTTGAGGAAAGTGAAAAACGTACGGGCGTCTGGGCGTGGAAGCACCCTCATCAAGCTGACGGCAGCGTTACCTATACAAAGGTCGAGGGAAGGGTCGAGTTTGACGACGTAACCTTCGGCTATGAGGAAAACAAGACCGTTCTCAACGGAATAAGCCTTTATGCAAAGCCCGGTCAGAAGATCGCATTTGTCGGCTCTACAGGTGCGGGAAAAACTACGATCACAAACCTTATCAACCGTTTTTATGACGTACCTGACGGTAAAATACGCTATGACGGGATAAATATCAACAAAATAAAGAAGGACGATCTCCGCCGTTCACTGTCAATGGTTTTGCAGGATACCCATCTGTTTACGGGAACTGTAATGGACAATATCCGTTACGGTAAGCTTGACGCAACGGATGATGATGTTATCAAAGCGGCAAAGCTTGCGAATGCCGATTCATTTATCAGGCATCTTCCAAACGGTTATAATACCATGCTTTATTCCGACGGAGCAAATCTTTCCCAGGGTCAGAGGCAGCTTCTTGCCATCGCAAGAGCGGCGGTTGCCGATCCCCCTGTGCTTATACTTGACGAAGCAACATCGTCTATAGATACGAGAACTGAAGCGCTTATTGAAAAGGGTATGGACAGTCTTATGGAGGGCAGAACGGTATTTGTAATTGCACACAGGCTTTCAACCGTAAGAAATTCCAACGCTATCATGGTTCTTGAGCATGGAAACATTATAGAACGCGGAGATCATGACAAGCTTATTGCGGACAAGGGAAAATATTATCAGCTTTACACGGGTATGTTTGAGCTTAGCTGATAATTATAGGGGTTCTCTATAGTAAACGACACCAGCCTGCGCAAAAATCATATATGCACGTTTTTGCTTGGCTGGGGGTCAAATTTCTAATGTCGTTTACTATAACAGGCTTTCCTATAGGTCGGGGAGCAATATATATAAATAATAATGCCGAAGCGCTTTTTTACCGGAATAAGCGCTTCGGCATTGATTTTGTATTTTTTGAAAATTGTTCTGTCAGAACCAATTGACTTTTTCATTTCTGAAAATCGGTTTGTCACTGCCTTGATATGGATCATAATTAGTGTCTCCTCAAAAAGTCACCATCCACGCAGTATAGACAAAAAGGGAGA
>CAZDJG010000199.1:0-3781 GCA_964505695.1 uncultured Ruminococcus sp. | reverse complement strand
GGCTACAAGCAGCGTGTGGGCATGGCTCAGGCGCTTATCGGAAATCCGAAGATCCTTATCCTCGACGAGCCGACTGTCGGTCTTGACCCCAAGCAGATACTTGATATCAGAAACCTGATCAAGCGTCTTGGAAAAAAGCATACGGTAATTCTTTCCTCACACATTCTTTCCGAGATACAGGCGGTATGCGACAGGATCGTTATTATAAATCAGGGCGTCATTGCCGCTGACGATACCACCGAAAACCTTACCAAGACGGTTTCAGACAACCTGAGATATACTGCAAGGATCGACGGACCGCGCGATGAGGTCATAAAGCTTATAAAGGGTATTTCCGGTGTTGAAGACGTTACTGCCGAAATGGAAAGAGAGCCGGGCATATTCGACTATGAAATAGAAGTCAGCGAAAATTCCGATATCAGGCGGGAGCTTTTCAAGCGGCTTGCTTCAAGAAACTGGTATATGCTGGGACTTAAATCCAACGAAATGACTCTTGAGGACATCTTCCTTAAAATAACAATGGGTTCGGAGGTAAAAATCAAATCCAAGCCCGTTGACGAGGAAACTCACAAAAAGCTTATGGAGCAGGTAAGCGGCGCAGTCATTGCCGCTGATATCGTAAGCTCCGCAAACGCTTCCTCAGAAAGCACAGAACCCGAATCCGAAGAGGATAATGCAGACGGAGGTGATATGTAATGGGCGCTATTTTCAAACGAGAGCTGAAAGCATACTTCACATCACCTATCGCTTATATTTTTATAGCTGTTTTCTATCTTATTACCGCCTTTTACTTTGTAAATATGAATCTTGCCGGCGGTTCTGCCGATATGTCTTATGTATTTTCGGGAGTGTTTGTCATTATGATGATACTGCTGCCTCTGCTTACCATGAGACTTTTTGCAGACGAAAAAAAGCAGAAAACCGATCAGTGTCTGCTTACCGCTCCGGTCAGTCTTTTCGGAATAGTAATGGGCAAATTTTTTGCGGCAACAGTCGTATTCCTTGCCGCTATGCTGATTTATATTCCTTATATCCTTGTTATACTGAGTCTTGCGGGAACAGTGGCATGGGCGTCGGTTATCGGCAATCTGCTTGGGCTTCTGCTCCTTGGCTGTTCCTTTATTTCCATAGGCATTTTTGTTTCTTCTCTTACTGAGCTTCAGATCGTTGCGGCGATACTCGGCATTATCATAAACCTTGTGCTGTATATGATTGATGTGCTTGCTGCTGCTGTTTCGGCAGAGCCTGTACGCAAGCTGATGGTTGCAGTGGGCTTTTTCAACAGATATACCGAATTTACTCAGGGAATCCTTAACGTTACAAGCATTGTGTTCTTTGTCAGCGTTATATTCCTCTTCAACTTCTTTACGGTAAGAGTGCTGGAAAAGCGGCGCTGGAGCTGATAATATTTTTCGGAAAGGAATGAAATAAATGGCTAAGGAAAAGAAAACCTCCGCAGAAGCTGCTGAAAACGGCGCTGTGTCCGGAAACACTGTCCCTGAGGAATCAAAGGCTGAAAAAAAACAGGGAAAAAATGCGGAAAAGAACGAAAAGAAAAAATTCAATAAAAGAAAGCTGAAATATGGTTCTGTTGCGACTGCCATTACCGTTATAGTCGCTGCCGTAGTTGTTGTTATAAACATTATTATGAATCTTGCTTCCAATAAGGTGAATATGTCGATAGACCTTACGACAAACGGGAATTTTGAGATCTCACAGCAGACTGTTGATTACCTTGCTACCGTAACAGAGCCTGTTTCCATCGTTTGTATGTCGGACGAGCTTACCTTCCAGACCTCGAATTATATTTACTACAAGCAGGCATACGAGGTTCTGAAAAAATACTCTATCTATAATGACCTCGTTTCTCTCGAATTTGTGGATATGGTAAAAAATCCTACTTATGCCGATCGGTACAAGGATATGTACAAGGGTGAAATAAGCGCTTACAGCATAGTTGTTGAAAGTGATGAAAGGATCAAGGTTCTTACCATTCAGGATCTTTACAATACCGAAACACAGTTTGACTACTCAACTTTCACTTCTTATGACGTACCCGTTTCCTCAAAAGCTGAGCAGGAAATAACGTCGGCTATAATGTATGTTACTGACCCTGACCCTATGAAGGCCGTGCTTTTCAAGAGCGAGACGTCAGGCACATCTTATGACAATATTTCGTCCCTTATGATATCAAACGGATATGAGGTAAGCGAGATAGATCCTCTTATTGACTCAATTCCCGAGGATGCTGATATAGTTGTAGTCAATGCTCCTCTCAACGATTATGAAGATGATATTATTGACAAGCTTTATGCCTTTCTCGACAACGGAGGTAATCTTGGCAAAAATCTTATTTATCTTGCCGATTACAGTCAGAAAAATACTGCAAATATCGATGCATTCCTTGCAGAATGGGGAATTAAGGTAGAAAACGGCGTTGTAGGCGATCAGGACGCAAACAATCTTCAGGGTCAGAGCTTTTATGTTGTACGAAACTTTATTGAGGACAATGACTACTCAGGAAATGTTCCTCAGACTGCGCTTCCTTTTATAGATTACCAGTCCCGACCCATTTCGCTGCTCTTTGACACTAAGGATACAAGGAGTACAGTCGCACTGCTTAAAACCAAGGAAACCGGCTTTGTTATGACCGAAGAAATGCAGGCGGCTATACAAAACGGCGAGACACCCGATATCAGTACAGGGGTTCAGACCACTATGGCTCTCGGACGAAAATATATATTTGACAAGGATAACAACATGATATTCAGCAATGTTCTTGTCATAGGTTCTTCCGAAAACCTTGACGAGGCGTTTACTTCCACCACATATTACAATAACGGCGATTATTTTGTTTCAGTACTCAACACCATGTCGGGAAAGAGCAGTGGAATATCTATCGTAGCTAAGGATCTTTCTGCCGAGACCTTTGATATTGATCAGGCTACCGCAAGCAGATATATGATCATATTCGTATTTGTTGTTCCTCTTGCCGTGCTTGTGATAGGCGCTGTCGTATTTATCAGAAGGAGAAGCAAATAATGAGATCCAATGTAAAGCTTTTGATCGCCGCAGCAATAGTGCTTGCTTTGCTGATAGGCGCAGCGGCGGCACTGTCACTTCTCGGAGGTGACGAAGATGTAAATGAAACGGAGGAAACAACGTCTGAATCTGAAACTATGTCCCGTCTGCTTTATGAAAAGGATTCGGGTCTGATATCCGATATTCACGTAAAAAACGTTTCCGATGAATATGACATTGTTAAATATAACGATGAGCAGTGGTTCGTTTCGGATTTTATCGGTGTTCCTCACAGTCTGAACGCTGTCAACGAAATCCTTGAGGCGGCAGCGTCTCTTACTTCACAGCAGACAGCATCAGAAAATGCGGAGGATCTTTCCGTGTATGGCTTATCCGAACCGCGTGCGGAGGTCACCGTTTCCTTTGAGGACAGTTCAAAAACAGTTAAGGAAATCCTTATCGGATCCGATTCTCCGTCGGCAGGACTTACCTATATGTGCTTTAAGGGCGAAAGAAAGGTCTATGCGGTGAATACTTCGGATATAAAAGCATATCTGGGCGACCGTTTCAGTTTCCTTGCAAAGACTGTATATACGGCAAAGCAGCCCGCAGATGAAAATGATACAACGGATTATACCAAAATCAACAGTATCACTATTTCCCGCAAGGACATTGACTATGATATCGTGCTGGAGTATGATATCAGACAGGACGATGAGGATTTTGTTTCGGGAAACTCAGCGTCACATATAATGACAAG
>CAZDJG010000198.1:0-3786 GCA_964505695.1 uncultured Ruminococcus sp. | reverse complement strand
TATTATAAGGGAACCTCTATAAACCTCCTTCACGGCAAATCCTCTATTGGTTCGGTCATCTGCTTCGTTATCAGACCTTGTAAGACAGCAAGTATTACTGCGGTCTGATGCCTTGCATCTGACCGAACCAATGGACGAGGCTTTGCTCGTGTCCCGGTTTATAGAGAACCCCATAACACTTTTCATTTCAAATCGCAAGCTTTTTATGTGAACAGGATCTAATTCAATTGTTCCTGTAATACTCCGTCCCAAAATATCAAGCAAAGCGTTTCCATGATTATTTATGAAACTAAAAATACAACTCCGTATCCCTGCAAAAGATTAAAAAAAGATTATAAAATAATAAGATACCTTGACAGGCGAAGTATCTTCCGATATAATAAAAGCATGGAACAAACCGGTACGGGAGGTGCAAAATGTCAATAGCATCCGACCTTATAAGAGGTCATACAGATACGATAATATTGTCCTTGCTTTCTGTGTCAGACAGCTACGGCTACAAGATAAACAAGGATATCACCCTGCTTACGGGAAACCGCTTCGAATTTAAGGAGGCGACCCTTTATACCGCTTTCAGACGGCTGGAGGACGCCGGGCTTATCGCATCCTACTGGGGCAGCGAAACGTTGGGTGCAAGGCGCAAATATTATGTTATTACAGATGCGGGGCGAAAAAAATATGAGGAAAACCTGAAGGAATGGGAACGCACCAAATCAATTGTGGATAAGCTGCTGTACGCTGCATCAAATAATGAATGAAAGGAATGCTTGAAATTATGAAAAATTCACTTAAAGCCTATGTTGACGGACTTTTTTCGGATACTCCGATGATACCTGCGGTCACAGAGCTGCATGATGAGATACTTTCCAATCTTGAGGCAAGATACGACGACTGCATAAATGCGGGAATGTCCCCTCAGAGGGCATATACGGCGGTCATCGGAACAATGGGCGATATCGCCCCGCTTATATCTCAGGTCAGCGGAACGGGAGTCCATGAGGAGGGGATATTTGAAAAAGCCTCGCCCAAAAGCAGGCTGCTCCGGAAATATTCCTACGTTTTTACCGATGAAAACGTTAAGTCAATAAAGGGAGCGGCGATCGCTCTGCTCTGGATAGGCATAACCATTCTGTTCTTCCTGGCAGGCTTTAACGGAATAGAGTTTGATGCAGCATGGCTTATTTTCATCTTTGGTGCGGCAATTACGGTGGGCATATCCATGGGCTCTAAGATCATAAAGCTAAGCAGGGGAGGAGATACGCCCGAAATACGGGTAAAAATGCTCAAAACCATCAGAGGTGGAGCAAGCGCCATAATGTGGCTGCTTGTGGTCATAATTTATTTTGTTGTCAACTTCGGAGGTTGTTGGTGGGATGTATCATGGCTTATTTTCCTTGCTGCGGCAATGGTTCAGATAGTTCTTAACCTTATTTTCAAGATTCAGATAAACAGATATAAAAATGAAATGTAAAGGAGAGTATACCGAAATGAAAAAAGAACAGGCTAAAACGTACAAAATAATTGCCGCAGCGGCAGGAGCAGTAATAATCGTATCGGCGGCGGCAAGATTTGCGGCGGAAGCGGTCATAAGCAGCGGCGTTCATATCGGAAACGGCTCCGCTGTTTCACTTGCAAAGGAAAATTCTTTTGAAACGAAGGATTTTACTATTGAATCGGGTTCGTATCCCGTAAGGGTCACAAGAAGTCCCGACGGGAAAATATACGTAAGACAGTATGCCGAAAAAGGTATTTCCGAAAAGGAGCTTATGCAGGTATCGAAGGAAAACGGCAGAATAACGGTAAAGCTTCCCGCTGTTAAAATTTTCAGACCCATAAGCCGCAGATATGTAGAGCTGTCCCTCCCCGAAAGCTGCGGCAGGCTTTCTGTAATATCGGCTTCGGGGGGAATAACCTCGCAGTGCGATATAAATGCGGAGGATTTTTCCACCGATGTTTCATCGGGCAGCTTTAAAGCAGGGACGATTTCGGCAGGCAGCATATGCCTTTCTTCAAAGTCGGGCGGAATAAAATGCGAAAAACTCGAAGGAAACATTTCCATATCCTCTGCAAGCGGTGGAATTACCGCCGGCGAAATAAACGGCAGCTTTGAAGTAAAAGCGGCTTCGGGGGGCATAAGGCTCGACAAAATAAGCGGCAGCGGAAAAATATCCGCTTCGTCGGGTGGTATAAAGGCTGTTTTTGCAGATATTACAGAGGATATCAATATAAGCGCAGCCTCAGGAGGAGTAAAGGTCACTATACCCGAAAACGCCGATATTTCCGTTTTTGCAAAGTCCTCAAGCGGAACGTTGCGGGTACCCGAAAAAAGCGGAGGAAAGTATAGTATGAATATATCCGCAGCATCGGGCGATATCAGCGTTTGGGAGGGCTGAGGACTATGACTGAGGTGACAACGCCCATATCGGATTTTACGGAAAAATATTCACGCAGCGGCTTTATCCGCGCCCATATGCCGGGGCATAAGGGAAAATCCACCCTTTTTTCCTGCGATATTACCGAAATAAAGGGTGCGGACAGCCTTTTTGAGGCAAGAGGAATAATTGCCGAAAGCGAAAAAAATGCCGGCAGGATATTTCATACCTATAAGACCGTATATTCGGCGGGGGGGTCTACGCTCTGCGTTTTCACAATGCTTGCAATGTGCCTTATGAACGGGAAAAACCGTCGTGTGGCTGCCGCAAGAAACTGTCACAGAGCGTTTCTGAACGCCTGCATTCATCTTGATGCGGAGGTGGAGTGGATATACCCCGAATACGAAAATACTCTTATTTCGGGAAAAATAACTCCGCAGGCAGTGGAAAGGGCGATAATCGCCTCCGATCCTGTCTGCGTTTATATAACAAGCCCCGATTATCTCGGCGTTATGACCCCTCTTGACGAAATATCCGAGGTCTGCCGCAGGCATAATGTTATGCTGCTTGTTGACAATGCTCACGGCGCTTACCTTAATTTTACAGGCTCTCCGCCTATGCACCCATGCTGTCATGGAGCGGATATCTGCTGCGACAGTGCGCATAAAACTCTCCCCGTGCTTACGGGGGGAGCGTATTTGCATATAATGAACCCGTCAGCCGAAAGGTATGAAGGCTATGCAAAGGAAATAATGTCCATGTTCGGTTCTTCCAGTCCGTCGTATCTGATAATGCGCTCTCTTGACGAATGCAACGCTTTTATGAGCGACGGGGCTGCGGAATACTTCTCCCGTATGGCAGATACTTCCGGACGGGTAAAGAAAAAGCTTTCTCCTTTCTGGCACATAGAAGATACCGAGCCGGGAAAGCTTACTGTCTTAGCGCCTCCCGGCGGATATACGGGAACGGAGCTTGCGGATATTATGAGATCAAAGGGAATAGAATGCGAGTACGCAGACAACACTCACATCGTTTTCATGCTCACAGGACTTGATATGGAGGAGATAGAAACGATAGGAAACGCGCTTTCCGATATTCCTCAGCCGAGGATATATGTTCCCGTTCCGGACGTATCGGCTTTTTTGCCGCAGGAAAGAGCTATGAGCCTGCGTCGGGCAGCCTTTTCCGACAGCGAGGAAATAGATGTCAGTACGGCAAAGGGCAGGATATGCGCAAGAGCGGTTTCCTGCTGTCCGCCGGGTATCGCCGTAACCGCAGGCGGGGAAATTTTTTCGGAAGAAAGTATAAATATTTTGAAAAACTATAGCATTTTGAAAGTAAATGTGGTAAAATGATACTATATACGGGAACCTCTATAAACCTCCTTCACGGCAAATCCTCTATTGGTTCGGTC
>CAZDJG010000197.1:0-3789 GCA_964505695.1 uncultured Ruminococcus sp. | reverse complement strand
GCACAGGAGATATTCAGGCAAAACTGAAGCGCCTTTTCGCCGGAACGATCGAGCAATACGTTTTAAACTCAGGATATCCTTGACGAAAATCCGCACGCATTTCTTATGAAGACAGGTTCTAAATCCTTTTTGCTATTTCCAATGCTATATAAAATTTGTCCAAATCGTGATTAGCGCTGTGTAAACCTTCGATGTTATACTGCGTGTCAGAAAGCACATCGCCTATCGCTAAAAAGGTATATAGCTCAAAGTCGTAGAAATCGCAGACCGACTGAACCCCCGCAATCTCCATCTCAACTGCTATGCATCCGTCCTTTTGCCTTAAAGAGAGCTGTCCGGCTGTTTCACGCAGCATGGCGTCGGTAGTCCAGACCCTGCCCTTAACATAAGGAAAGCCGCAGCCCTTAAATATTTCCGCAAGCCTTTCGTGATTTTTTACGGTTATATAGTCGCTTGCAGGCGCATAATGATATGACATTCCCTCATCTCTGTAAGCATGCGTGGGAATGATGAATTTTCCGTTTGTTTTTTCCTTATCAAGACTTCCTGCCGAGCCGAACATGATAAATTTTTCTGCACCCGTTATCCAGTTTGCTTCAATACAGTACTGGGACGCAGCCGTTGACCCTATTGCCGATAAATAAAAAGCGATATCCTTTCCTTCATATGTAAATTTGTAAATGGGAACAGCTCCGTTTACCATGCTCATTTCAGCTATTTTTGTACATGAAAATCCGGAAAGGACGCCTTCATATATCTCTTTTGAAAATATTACCAGACACGTGTCAAGGAGCTTTTTTCTTTCTCCGTAAAAAGCTTCAAGGCTGACTATAGGCTCGGTTATATTATCAAATGAATCGGTTATCATACCCGTGACAACTCCTTTTCCTTGCATAAGTATAAAAAAATCCCTTAAAAATCATCGTTTGCGATTTTAAGGGAGAATATTCCGCCGCAGCGGTCAATGAAACTGGCGTCCCCGGCGGGATTCGAACCCACGGCCTTTCGCTTAGGAGGCGAACGCTCTATCCTGCTGAGCTACGGAGACAGCTTTAATACTTGTATATTATATCATATATCAAAAAAAAAAGCAAGAGGTTTTTATATAACTTTAACTTGAAAAATGTAAAAACATATGTTATAATTATATAAATTGGTATGAAGGTCATGCTTTCATTCATAAAAGGAGATTTTATTATGGAGATCAAAATCACAAAAACAACTTCGCCTAAGGCAAAGCCTGCCGATGAATCCAAGCTTGGATTCGGCAAAATCTTTACCGACCATATGTTCCTTATGAATTATGACGAGGGTCAGGGCTGGCACGACGCAAGGATAGTTCCCTACGGTCCTATTCCTATGGAGCCGTCCTCCATGTGCCTTCACTACGGTCAGGCTGATTTTGAGGGTCTTAAAGCATACAGAACGGAAAGCGGCAGGATCCAGCTTTTCCGTCCCGAACAGAATATGGCGAGAATGAACGTTTCCAACGACCGCCTTTGCATTCCCAAGATCGACGAGGCTTTCTGCGTTGAGGCTATAAAAAAACTTGTTGAAGTGGACAAAGACTGGGTTCCTCACAATTACGGCACATCTCTTTATATCCGTCCTTTTATTTTTGCAGTCGATCCTATGCTCGGCGTTCACCCGGCAAAGCACCTTATCTTCTGCATTATGTGTTCTCCTGTGGGAGCATATTATGCGGCAGGTCTTGCTCCCGTAAAAATCTATGTTGAGCAGAATTATGTCCGTGCGGTAACAGGCGGCACAGGCTTTACAAAGGCTGCAGCCAACTATGCTATCTCCCTGAAGGCTCAGGAGGAGGCAGATAAGGCAGGCTATGAGCAGGTTCTCTGGCTTGACGGCGTTCGCCGCAAGTACATAGAAGAGGTCGGCGCAATGAACGTATTTTTCGTTGTAAACGGCGAGGTGATCACACCCAGCCTTGACAGAAAGTCTATTCTCGGCGGTATTACAAGAAAATCCTGCATAGAGCTGCTCAAAAGCAAGGGCTATAAGGTCACTGAGCGTGATATCGAGATAGACGAGCTTACCAAGGCTTATGACGAGGGCAGGTTTGACGAGGCATTCGGCACAGGTACTGCCGCTGTTATTTCTCCCATCGGAGAGCTCAAATACGGCGATAAGATAATGAAGCTCACAGGCGGAGAGATAGGTCCTGTTTCCAACTTCCTTTACGATACTCTTACAGGTATCCAGTGGGGAAAGACAGAGGATACCTTCGGCTGGACTGTTCCCGTTATCGGCTGAACAGTCTGCGGATTACGACCGCGAGGAGGCTTCATCGCTTACGGTCAATAAGGTAAGGTACAGACAGTCGGTTTTTATATATTCGGGTCATGACGGCGTAAAATACGAATTTAAAAGCAGACCGTATGCTCCCCTCAAGGAATCGCCGTATTCGGGACAGAGAGTTAAGGTATATGTCGATACCGAAAAAAATCCCGCAAAATATTTTATTGTGGAGAATACGGATTAACAAACAGGGGGCTGCTTCGGAAAAGAGCACGTCAGTGCGTTTTTTAAGCTGCGCAAGCAGCAAACTGCCGTAAGCGGCGATAACTCACCGTTTTGTATTGGTTTTACTTTTGACTGCAAATCAGAAGAAATGTTTCAGCAAACTAAGGGTGCGCAGAACCGATTCAGCGCACCCTATTTTCTTCCTACAATAAGCTCGTGCAGAACGCCGAACCATTCCCTTATCCAGTAGGAGGGAAGAAGCGGCAGATATGTCGGAGAGCTTTTGCTGTAACATTCAAGACCCTGCTTTGAGGCTATCATTTTCGCTCTGAGCTGATGAAATTCACTGGTGACTATGACTGCCCTGCGCTCTGTTTCCAGCTTATCCAGTATCTCAATGGAATTGCGTATATTCTGAAAGGTGTTTTCCGACTTGTCTTCAAGGATTATCCTGTCGGGGGATATACCTTTTTTCACAAGTCCGTCCTTTATGGACTGCGCCTCGGAAACAGGCTCGTCGCTGCCTTTTCCGCCTGAGGCTATGCAGATCACCGATTCGTTTTCCGACATATATTCGTATGCGGCGTCTATCCTTTTTTGAAGCATGAGCGACGGTCCGCTTTCCTTGACCCTGCACCCGAGAACTATTACGGGAGCGGGAGCTTCGGGCAGGCGGTTCATTGAAAGGAGCATCAATACCGATATTACCGCCGCTGTGATAATTCCGATCAAAATAACGGCTGAAACGGCAGCAACTGCTGCTCTTCCGGCAGTGGACGAACAGAGCCTCTTTATAAATGCGGCAAACGCTGTTCTTTTTACGCATAATACCGCAAGAACGGCGCAGCAGAGCATTCCCGTGATATTTCCGAAATTAGGCTTGGTAAACACCGCTGCCGACAAAAACATCACAAAGCCTGCTGCAAGCAAAAGCTCAAGCAAAATAAAGCATACTCCCGAAGGCGTGGCTTTTACGGCTGCTGCCATTGCCTTAAAGCATCTGCCTGAGAGCCTTTGCAAGCTGATCGGGACATGATGTCCCTCTTCCGTTGCAGTTTACTCCCTCAAGGCGGGATATAACGTCTTCGACCTTCATTCCGACCGCAAGCTTTGAGATTCCCTGTGTGTTTCCGTTGCAGCCTCCTGTAAATGTTACGCTTTTTATGATGCCGTTTTCTGCCTCAACGGTGATCTTTCTGGAGCATACGCCCTTTGGTGTGTATTCAACAGTCATTTTTATTATCCTTTCATTTTTGGGAACCTCTATAAACCTCCTTCACGGCAAATCCTCTATTGGTTCGTTCATCT
>CAZDJG010000196.1:555-3814 GCA_964505695.1 uncultured Ruminococcus sp. | reverse complement strand
AAGCAGATGACCGAACCAATAGAGGATTTGCCGTGAAGGAGGTTTATAGAGGTTTCCAAAAGAAAGACGGTAACAATATGAAAATTAAATTGAGAAAATTCCTTGCAGCGGCAGCAATATTTGTTATGATAATAACACTGCCTGCGTGCAGCGGCAATAAACAAAAGGAATACGAGCAGCTCAAATCCGATATCGTGGGAATGTGGTGCGATATAAACGGTCCCGAATATTTTGAAAACGAGGGGAACCCGTACTACAAGCTTTATGAGTTCACCTCAAACGGCGAAATAATTTACCACACACCCATGGCAGGCGGTTCCTTTTACACGGAGGATACCTACGAGCTGAGGGATAATTTCCTTACGGTGGGTCAGGGCGGAATGTGCCGCGTAAGCGTTGAAAACGACGTTCTTACAATGACCTACAATGACGGCGAGTCAAAATACAGACGCATGAGCATTGAAGAAGTAAGCAATTTCGGAGCATATTATATAGACAACGATAATTATCAGAAGCAGCTTGACTATCTCGGTCTGCTTTACGGTACGGACGCAGAGGGACATCAGCTTGACGAAAACGGCAATATACGGGAAACCGGAGAAAATGAAACATCTGCCGGAACACAAGCTTCCGAGCAGCCGGCAAAGACAGAATGATCTGAAAGGAATGATATAAAATGTCAGCAATGTGGGCAGGACGCTTTTCAAAGGAAATAGACAAAAAAGTCAACGACTTCAATTCCTCCATCTCCTTTGACGCAAGAATGTACAGGCATGATATAAAAGGCTCTATGGCTCATGCTCAGATGCTGGGCGAGCAGGGCATTATAGATAAAAGCGAAAGCGAAAAAATAATCGAGGGTCTGAAAGGGATACTTGCCGACCTCGACAGCGGCGCTCTTGTTTTCGACCCGAACGCAGAGGATATCCATATGTTCGTGGAACAGGTACTCACCGAACGTCTGGGAGCTGCGGGAAAAAGACTCCATACCGCAAGAAGCAGAAACGATCAGGTCGCCCTCGATATCAGATATTACCTGAAAGACGAATGCACCGAAATATCAGAGCTTGTCTACGAGCTTATCGAAACGATCATAGACACTGCACAGGAGCATTACGACACCGTAATGCCGGGTTACACCCATCTCCAGAGGGCGCAGCCTGTTACCTTTGCTCATCATATAATGGCATACGCACAGATGCTTACGCGGGATCTGGGCAGACTTGCCGACTGCAGAAAAAGAATGGACCGTATGCCCCTTGGCTCATGTGCGCTGGCGGGCACTACATACCCTCTTAACAGAAAACGCACCGCAGAGCTGCTGGACTTTGAGGATATTACCTACAACAGCCTTGACGGCGTATCCGACAGGGATTTCTGCATAGAGCTTGCAGGCGCTGTTTCCATACTTATGATGCACCTTTCAAGATTTTCCGAGGAGATAGTAATGTGGTGCAGCTGGGAATTTAAGTTTGTTGAGCTTGACGACGCATACTCCACAGGCTCGTCGATAATGCCACAGAAAAAGAATCCCGACATCACCGAGCTTATCAGAGGAAAAACAGGAAGAGTTTACGGCGACCTTATGACCCTGCTTTCCATGATGAAAAACCTCCCCCTTGCCTACAACAAGGATATGCAGGAGGACAAGGAAGCGATATTCGATGCGGTCGATACCGTAAAGCTGTGTCTTTCCACCTTTATCCCAATGTTCAGAACAATGACCGTTCTTAAAGAAAATATGAGAAAAGCGGCAGCAAAGGGATTTATCAATGCCACCGACTGCGCCGATTACCTTGTTAAAAAGGGAATGCCGTTCAGGGACGCATACAAGATAACGGGAACTCTCGTTGCAAGGTGCATTGAGCTTGACACGACACTTGAGGAGCTTGATATAAAGGAATACAAAAAGCTTACCGAAGTATTTGACGAGGACGTTTACAACGCAATAAACCTTGAAACCTGCGTAATGCAGCGAAACGTTGACGGAGGACCCGCTCCCGAGGCCGTTGCAAGGCAGATAGAGCAGCTCAAGGCAGAACTGCGTGAATATGATCTTTAATGCGAATATAATGCGAAAGGGAAAGTAAAAAATGTCATACAAGATATTCATAGACGGCAAAGAGGGCACAACGGGACTTCGCATTGCCGACCGGTTCAAAAACCGCAGCGACATCGAGCTGCTTGAAATACCGGAGGAAAAGCGCAAGAATACCGATGAAAGAAAAAAGCTTATAAACGCCTCGGATTATACATTCCTCTGCCTGCCCGATGCGGCGGCGATCGAGGCGGTTTCACTTGTTGAAAACGATCATACCAAGATAATAGACGCTTCTACCGCCCACAGAACAAATCCCGCATGGGTATACGGTCTTCCGGAGCTTTCAAAAGCGCAGAGAAAAGCGATCGAAGGGTCAAAGAGAACGGCTGTCCCCGGCTGCTATGCCAGCGGCTTTAACTGCCTTATGTACCCGATGGTAAAATCGGGAATGCTTGCCCCGTATCACCCCGTTATCTGCCATGCGGTATCGGGTTACAGCGGCGGCGGAAAAAAGCTTATTGCAAGATATGAGGACACAAACAGGGAAAAAGAGCTTGACAGCACAAGAATGTACTCCCTCGGAAAGACCCACAAGCACGTAAAGGAAATGATGGCTGTTTCGGGGCTTTCCTATCCCCCTATATTCTGCCCTATCGTCGGGGACTTTTACAACGGAATGGTAGTAAGCATTCCCATTTCCCTGCGGACCATGGCAAGAAAGGTCACTCCGAGGGACGTATGGGAAATGCTTTCCGCTCATTACGAGGGGGAACGATTTGTTCGTGTAATGCCGTTGTGCGCTGAGGGAATGCCTGAGGAAACCGAGCTTTTTTCAAATACTCTGGCAGATACCAATATGCTTGAAATATTCGTTTACGGAAACAGCGACCATGTTCTTCTCTGCTCAAGACTCGATAATCTTGGCAAGGGAGCGTCGGGCGCAGCCGTTCAGTGCATGAATATCATGATGGGCATTGACGAGGGAACGGGGCTGGAATGAGCAAGTATGAAAAACTTTTTATTAGGATAATGAGCGGAACTCAAGACAGCAATATATTTATTCGTTGATTTGCAGAAGTTATTGATGCTTTTAGGGTTCATTGTAAGGATCAAAGGAGATCATTTTATTTATACTAAGGGGAACCTCTATAAACCTCATTCACGGCAAAGCCTCGTCCATTGGTTCGGTCAGATGCAAGGCATCAGACCGCAGTAATA
>CAZDJG010000196.1:0-545 GCA_964505695.1 uncultured Ruminococcus sp. | reverse complement strand
GCTGTCTTACAAGGTCTGATAACGAAGCAGATGACCGAACCAATAGAGGATTTGTCGTGAAGGAGGTTTATAGAGGTTCCCTTAAGACAATACCGAACAAAGAACGACTTGCGCCTTTGCACCGAATCTGACTGCGCATCTTCAGCGCAATCTTTATTCGGTATTGCCTATATTTTGCACACCCATATTCCCCGTTTGAGCGTGGTACAAATGAAAAGCAGAATTCTTTGGTTCGCCGTTTTTTCCCCAAGGGAAAAAGTTTTGTTTCTGTTTCTGATGAAACTGTCGCTCGTGTTGAGGATCGGATTAACAACTTACCCGGAAAAATCTTCAATTACCGTTCCGCTTTGGAAGTCTTTAACTCTGTCCGATTTGATCTTGCAATTTAAGTGCGTATAGTCTGTAAAAAATATCAAAAGATATTGACTTTTTTTGGGGACTATGATATAATGTGTTTTGTAATTTAATTTAATGCCGCTGTGGTGAAATCGGCAGACACAAGGGACTTAAAATCCCTCGGAGTAAAATCCGTACCGGTTCAAGTC
>CAZDJG010000195.1:0-3827 GCA_964505695.1 uncultured Ruminococcus sp. | reverse complement strand
GGTCGGACAAATCGTATATCGTGATTTATCCGACCGTTTCTGCGTGATTTGCTGCGGCGGGAAGTATATATACTTCCCGCTCTTGCAAATCAGGTCGCATCTCCGGTCGGACAAATCGTATATCGTGATTTATCCGACCGTTTCTGCGTGATTTGCTGCGGCGGGAAGTATATCCGTGAATACGGCACAGGCGCAGACAGATCCGATATCCGCCGTCCGGCCTGACGAAGAGTATGGCATATGGCGGAAACATAACTGCTGTGGAAAGACCACCCTCGCGGTATCACACCGCTGCTACTTCCGGATTCCATATACTCACATCCTTCCTTTTTTAAAGCCGGATATTTTTGCCGAAAAACAGGCTCTTACTCAATTATTATATATTATTTTACCCACGATGTCAATCGTATATGAAATTTAAAATTTAAAATATCAAAATTATAAGCAGCCTCTTTCCGAAAGCATCATGCCGCTTGTCAGAGCTGTCAGCGGTGCGGCGCACACAAGTCCGAAGCTGCCCACAACCGTATGCACTATCTCTGCGGAAACATATTTATAATTCAGAATGTGATCGGTCGGCGTTCCCTGCGCCATAAAAACCATAAGCAGCGCAATACAGCTTTCCCGAATAGGCAAGAAGAAGGGTGGTTATTATCGTTCCCATTGCAGCCCGTCCCACATTCATTCCCGATCTTATAAGCTCTTACGGGTAATGTCGGGCTTTTTCCGTGCCACCTCATAAACGTTGAGGTAATATCCACAGCCGGATCCATGACTGCGCCTGACGAGCCGATAAAAATCGACGCCATGAATATTTTTGTAAGATCCGGATCCTGATAACCGCAGTACAAAAAGCTTTCGGAACAGGACATAACAGCGCCGTGAATTTTAAAAGCGTCCGTGAAAATAATTCCCGAAACAGCCGTGACAAGGACGCCCGCCGTTATCCCCAGCGAAGTGGCAAGAGTACGTCTGTCAAAGCCGTAAACAAGCGAAACTATCATTACAGAAAGCAGAACAGTAAAGATACCTCCGACAATTATAGGATCAAAGCCTTTAAGGTAAAGCGGTACAACAAGCTTCCATATAGACAGCACGGTAAGTATGAACGACAGCACCGACCGCAGACCTGTCCGACCCGCAAAAATGATAAGGGGTTCTCTATAAAAAAACTCTTTCGTTTAAAAATTTCCCCCGCCGCTTGCGGCAGGGAATTATATAGTAAACGACATTGAAATTTGTACTTTCAGCCTGCGCAAAAACCATATATGCAAGTTTTTGCTTGGCTGGGGGAGGCTGATCATCTTTGTGCGTAGGTTTTCGGCTCTTTTATTTTCTTTGCCGATTTTTTGAAAAAAGCACTTTACAAAGCTGTTTTTTTATGGTATAATATTTTTGTTGCCGAGGTGTGGCTCAGTTTGGTAGAGCGCTTCGTTCGGGACGAAGAGGCCGTGGGTTCGAGTCCCGTCACCTCGACCAGCGGGGAAACCCGCAATAAGAAAAGTCACCGTTTATAAAGCGGTGACTTTTTATTTTGTCATTTTCCGTAAAATCTTTTTTAGAGCCTGTTCAGAATCTTGAAGCGTGCGGATTTTCGTCAAAGATATCCTGAGTTTAAATGGTTTTTAGTATAAATATTCATGTTCAAGGAATGATATTTCTTCAAACATACAATAAATGCCCACAACAATGTAATACTAAAAAAAACGTTTAATAGTACGCTTTTTATTATCCCGAAGTCACAGCAGCCTCCGTTTCCGACGAGCTGCTTTCGGAAACGCTTCCCGTCTCCGAACCGCTTTCGGGATTATTTTGTTCCTCAAGCTTTTCGCTGAGTTTGCCGAGCTTGTCCTTTACCTCTTCGATAGTGTTAAAAATAGGATATTCAATAGAAAAATAGGTATAGCTCCATGTTCCGTCATCCATGCTGTAAACAAGCTGACCGTTTTCCTCAGCAAGAGCGTCAGTCTCGTCAAAATAGACCTCGCCGTCGATTATCATCTTTGTTCCGCTCCACTCGCATTCAAACTCACAGGGCTTGGGCGCCTGCTTTACAAGCTTTTTTATAGTAGTGTCCATTTTGATAAAGCCCTTGTCAACATCAAGAGTGTTCGGCTGAACGTACACGCATTTTTTTCCCGTGGATTTGTTCTGCACATCGAGAACATAGTATCTGAATGCTCCCGACGGTGAAACGCCGCGCTCGATAAGAGTGTCTACCGTTGTGACTCTGAACACGTTCATAATAAGGAAAAAAGCTATTCCGCCCAGTATGTACATGAGCAGAAAGATCGTTCCGAAGATTGTTTTTGCTGTTTCATTCATATGACAGCAGAAAAAGCCGAAAAGCGTTACCACAGCCGCAGGAAGCAGCAAAGGCCAGTTGCCGAAATCAAGCAAAAGCAAAGGAAAAAACAGCACCATGTTGACCATTCCGAAAATGCAGGTGAAAACAGATCGCCTTGTGTACATAAACAGCAGGCATATAACAAGAGAAAACAGTGATCCGACAACAGCAAATTCCTTTTGACTTACGTACTCGATATCGTAAAAAAATACGTTATAATCAAAATAAGCAAGAACTATGGAATAAGCAACGCCGATAAGACTGACTGCCATTCTGAACCATTTATTTGTAACTACTGCCATAAACTTGTTCATATAATTACTCCCATCATTTGTATGATATATTCATTATACCAAAAAATGAAAAAAAGTCAACAACAATAGGGTATCAGTGCGATTACAAAGAAAATGCCTTCCGCCGTTTAAGACGGAAGGCATTCCTTTTGAATTATCTGTAAGCCTTTATGACCTTTTTTATAAACAGAGCAATACCTCCGACTACGGCAATAATAAGAACTATGAACAGAATCGTTGTAAGCACCGAAACGACTCCGCTGGGTCCCTGATAGACCGAGGTGTCGACATCTCCGATATTGGCAATGGTTTTTCCGTAGTTATCGGCGATGGAAATATTATCCACATAGCAAACCGTTCCGGTAAATTCTTCAGTGATCGGTATCGAAAGTCCTGCCTTGGTGTTTGCCGTATTTGCCGCAACAGTTACAGATACAGATGTCCATGAACCTGCGGATGATACGGAAACAGGAACCGATGCCCACTGACTGCCGTCGGAAAATGCCTCAAGCTTTTCCGTTGCTTTGGATGCAGCGTTTGTGATATACACATCCATTGTAACGGTATGTCCTGCAAAGGATTCAAGTCCGAAATCCGCAGCATCAAGATAAAATCCGCCGTAACGGTTGTCGAGCGATCCCTTAAAGCTTTCACTCATAGAAAGAGATCTTCCCGAAACAGCCTCGTCTTCACTTATTTCCATCACAAGACCGCTCTGGGCAAAGTTGCCGAAGGAATGAACATAATCGAGCGCCTTGTCTGTATCGAATGAAATTGTCACCGAATTTGAAGAATCGGTCTTCTGAGCCTCGGCAAACACAGCCGAACTCATTGTAAAAACGGCTGCTGCTGCAAGAATCAAGGATAATACTTTTTTCATATGCTTTAACCATCTTTCTGCTGTTTTTTATCGCATCCGGATAATGCTGTTCTTCAATGGGTATCCCGTCAAATAGTATGGCAAGCCGCAGCTTTCGCTGCGGTGAGGGAAATCCTGCCCGGTTAATAGAATGCAGTCCGATAAAACGGAATATTTCACTCTAACATTTTAAGTTTAATATAAAAAAGCTTCTTTGTCAAGAACTTTTTTATAAAAAGACTTGAATATAATTATTTTATCTTTATTTGAATAATCTTAAGGCAATACCGAATAAAGATTGCGCTGAAGATGCGCAGTCAGATTTTTC
>CAZDJG010000194.1:0-3878 GCA_964505695.1 uncultured Ruminococcus sp. | reverse complement strand
CGAAAAATCTGACTGCGCATCTTCAGCGCAATCTTTATTCGGTATTGCCTTAAAATAAATGAATTTGCGGAAAAGCTTGCGTTAAGTCCGGCATATTTTCAGACGCTGTATAAAGCTGAGTTCGGCGTAAGCTGTTATGAGGACGTGCTTAAAGCCAAAACCGAGCTTGCGCAGTATTACCTGAAAAGTACGGACGCTTCTGTCCATGATATTTCCGAGCTTTGCGGCTATGACAACGA
Organism: uncultured Ruminococcus sp.; assembly: GCA_964505695.1. Classification (GTDB taxonomy): domain Bacteria; phylum Bacillota; class Clostridia; order Oscillospirales; family Ruminococcaceae; genus Huintestinicola. The sequence continues at coordinate 3,639 of CAZDJG010000194.1, read as the reverse complement.
CGTACACTTTATGCGGCAGTTCAAAAAACGGGTGGGAATGACGGCGCTTCGGTACCGGGAAGCTTCCAGACAGCCTTTGCAGAAGTAAATCACATCATATATCAGTATTTTTTAATTATTTATCATTGAAATTAGCGGAAATATATTATGGGAACCTCTATAAACCTCCTTCACGGCAAATCCTCTATTGGTTCGGTCATCTGCTTCGTTATCAGACCTTGTAAGACAGCAAGTATTACTGCGGTCTGATGCCTTGCATCTGACCGAACCAATGGACGAGGCTTTGCTCGTGTCCCGGTTTATAGAGAACCCCATAAATACTTTTGAGCAGCAGCTTGCAATGCTTGACACTATGGCTAAGCTCAGAAGATAAGCGGCAGCTATACGAATACTGCGGCGCTCAGCGGCAGTAAGTATGTGCCTTTTGAAAGCAAAACCAAACGGAGGATAATTATGGTAAAACAATTTGAAAAAAAAGATGTGACCGTACAGTCGGGCATTTTCAGAGAACGTATGAATACAAACAGGGCATATTTAATGGAGCTTGATTCTCAGTGCCTTCTTCAGAATTTCTACCTTGAAGCGGGTATCATAATGCCGGGACTGCAGGCGGTTGAAGATCCTGCGAAAGCCAAGCTTCATTGGGGCTGGGAAGCTCCTACCTGTCAGCTCAGGGGGCATTTTCTCGGTCACTGGCTTTCCGCTGCGGCAGCGCTTGCTGCAAATGAAAATGACACGGAGCTTAAAGTTAAAGTTGATAAGATCATTTCCGAGCTTGCAAAATGCCAGCAGCTTAACGGAGGTGAATGGGTAGGCTCTATCCCCGAAAAATACTTTGAAAAAATGGCAAAGGGTCAGTATATCTGGTCGCCCCAGTATGTAATGCACAAGACAATAATGGGACTTACCGACGCATATAAATTTACGGGAAACAAGCAGGCGCTTGAAGTGGTCGGCAGGCTTGCGGACTGGTATATCCGCTGGACAGACGAAATGAAAAAGCACAGTCCGGGTGCAATTTACAGCGGCGAACAGGGAGCTATGCTTGAAGCGTGGGCAGAGCTTTATGAGATCACACGTAACGAAAAATATATGCGGCTTGCAGAGTGTTATTGGGATAACGGCTGGTTTGGGCAGCTTGACAACGGCAAGGACGCTCTTTCCAACGACCATGCAAACGCAAGTATCCCTCTTTCCCATGGCGCGGCAAAGCTTTATGAAATAACAGGCGATGAAAAATGGCGCAAACGGACCGAACAGTTCTGGAAATGCGCCGTGACGGACAGAGGAATGTACTGCACAAGCGGACAAAATTCCGGAGAATTCTGGGTACCGCCATTTATGCAGGGGCAGTTCATCGGCACAAACAATCAGGAGTTCTGTACGGTTTACAATATGGTAAGAACGGCTCAGTACCTTTTCCGCTGGACAGGAGATAGCCGATATGCCGATTATATCGAAAGATGTCTTTATAACGGATTTTTAGCTCAGCAAAATCCGGAAACGGGGACTCCCGCATACTTTCTTCCGCTTAAATCGGGAAGCAGAAAAAAGTGGGGCAGCAAGACCCGTGATTTCTGGTGCTGTCACGGCACTATGGTTCAGGCACAGACCTTATATCCCGATCTGATATATTTCAAAGATGAGGAAAACGGCAGGCTTCTTATAAGTCAGTACATACCCTCAAAGCTTACATTCCGTCAGGAAAATACAGAGATAAATATTTCGCAGACAACGGATATGAAAAGCTATAACAGTCAGGTTTTCTTTGACGAACACAGCGGCGGAGATATGTCAAGATGGTCGCTGAAATTCACGGTTGCCGCCTCCGAACCGGAGGAGTTCATATTATCGCTGCGTGTTCCATGCTGGGTAAGCGGTTCGCCTGCTGTTATGATAAACGGTCAGCAGATAGAAAATCTCAATATCGAAAACGGCTGGCTGAACATAACAAATGAATGGTCTGATGACGTTTTGCAGGTACTTTTTCCAAGCAAGCCTGTTATGGAGGCTTTACCTGATATGCCTGAGCTTGCGGCTGTTGTTGACGGTCCTATCGTGCTTGCGGGACTTACGGACAGCGACTGCGGACTAATCGGCAGCTTTGAACACCCCGAAGAATTTCTTTATCCGCAGATCGAGCATACCTACGGAACATTCCCGTGGAAGCAGAATTGCTACATTACAAGAAATCAGCCGAAAAATATCATTTTCAAGCCGCTTTATGAGATAACCGACGAAACATATACGGTATATTTCAGTAAGAAATAATCAGGCAGAATTGTTTGCACGCCTTATACTAAAAACCGTTTGAACCATAGCAAGACACAGAAATAGACTAACAAAAGGAAGCGGCAGAGTGTGTTAAGAGTTTGGAATGAGTCCGCAGACGGGCTTGTTGCCCGTCAAGGACGAATGATGACACTATTCACATTCTCTGCCGCTGAACCTGTCAGGATATTTTTGTGGAGTGCTATAGTTCAGTATCAGATGATACCCATAAAATATTCAACCGCAAACGCTACGATAACTACAAGCAGGGAAATAATAAAGCCGTGTATCATCGGGGCAATGCCCGATTTTTTCATATCCTTGAAGCTTGTGCTTAGTCCTATAGCAGCAAGGGCGGCTATCATAAGGAATTTGCTAAGCTCCTTCATTGAGTGAGATAACGCCTGCGTTATAAGACCAAGACTGTTTGCAGCCGCAAGTCCCAGAAAACCGAGAATAAACCACGGAAATATCCCCTTTATATCAAGTCCCGACGCTGTGTTATAAGCTCCGTCCGACACTCCGTTCCTGCGTCTGAGATGTGCGGATATCATGGCAAACACTATGACCGCAGGAATGATCGAAAGCGTTCTCGTAAGCTTTACCATAGCTGCAAAATCCCCTGCCGCCTCTGAATAGGCATAGCCTGCCGCAATAACGCTGGACGTGTCGTTTACCGCAGTACCCGTCCAAAGACCGTATGCCATATCCGAAAGCCCCATTGCATATCCCATTATCGGGAAAAGCACTATCATTGCCATATCAAAAAGAAATGTAGCCGACATGGCATAGGCAATGTCCTTGTCCTCTGCGTCTATGGCGGGGGCAATTGCTGCAATTGCAGAACCTCCGCATATTCCCGTTCCCGCCGATATCAAATTTGACAGCTTCCAGTCGATCTTCAGGGCCTTTCCTATGAAATAGCCACCTCCGAAGCAGGCAATAAGTGTGAAAAACATAACATATAAAGACATTTTTCCGACCTCAAGCACCATTTTTATGTTAAGGCTTGCGCCCAGCAGGATAATGGCAAGCTTGAGTATTTTTTTTGATGTAAATTTAAGCCCCTCGCCAAATATTCCGGAAGGACGGCGGATACCGTTTATTATCATTCCGATAAAAAGCGCAATGACCGACGCTCCCACAAGATGCACAGGCAGCATATCTTCAATAAACCTTGACGCCGCTGCGATCAGGACAGCAAGAAAAAGACCGGGCAAAACCGCTGCCGCTTTTTTTACAATGTTCATACAGTTTGTACCTTTTGTTTCATTTGGTTTATTACCGCGCACAGCGGCTGCCGCAGGCTGCGGTATATGGGAACCTCTATAAACCTCCTTCACGGCAAATCCTCTATTGGTTCGGTCA
>CAZDJG010000193.1:0-3885 GCA_964505695.1 uncultured Ruminococcus sp. | reverse complement strand
GCAAGCAGATTCGGTGCAAAGGCGCAAGTCGTTCTTTGTTCGGTATTGCCTTAAGCTTTATTTTCATGAGCATAGCCTCCGACCGAATAATGTATCAGTATATTCAGTATTATATATCATTGAAATCACTATGTCAAGGTATTATAATTACAGGGGTTCTCTATAAACCGGGACACGAGCAAAGCCTCGTCCATTGGTTCGGTCAGATGCAAGGCATCAGACCGCAGTAATACTTGCTGTCTTACAAGGTCTGATAACGAAGCAGATGACCGAACCAATAGAGGATTTGCCGTGAAGGAGGTTTATAGAGGTTCCCTTTATTGAATATCTTTTGATTTTTTCTGTCAAGACCGCAAAAAGCTATTTTAACAAAATCTGTTTTGTATCCGCAATGTCTTTTTCAATCAGCGGACGCATACTGTCCTCATATTTCGACAGATCGGCACTGTTTAGCGCCGATAATATCATCGGAATGTATTTATGTTTTGCCTGTCCCACTTGTGCAGGAGCCTTTATTCACTGTCCGGCTGTAATTGGTTTTTCGTCCCACTGCACATTAGCCGCAAGAATATACAAGGCTCTGTTTCGCACCAATGATTTCGGGTGATCGAGCAATGCGGCGAAATCATCGAAATATTCATACCATTCATCTGTTTCTTTGCTTTCCGATATTATCTTATCGGTAAGCGCACAAGCATATTTATCGTCTTTTGATGTCAGCTTTGCTGCAATATTCGCATCCATGATCTGCCTCCGAATTCAGATTTACTGTTCATTCGGAACATCATTTATTTGACGGTAAACCTCCTCTACCCTGTCCCTGATATCCAGAAAGGTCTCCGCCACAACAGGCTCGAAATCCTGACCGCTTCCGTCGGAAATAATATCAAAGCAGCGGTCAAGAGGCATTGCTTCTCTGTAACAGCGGTTCTGGGATACAGCGTCAAATACGTCTGCGATCGCCATTATCCGGGCGCACAGAGGAATATCCTTTCTTTTAAGTCCTTCGGGATAACCCTTGCCGTTCCACTTTTCATGGTGGTATAACGCAACCTGATATGTCATATCGCCGTACATGGATTTTTTATCTTTACCGAAAATATCCCGAATGATTTTTCCTCCCGAAATCGTATGCTGCTTCATTATTTCATATTCCTCGGCAGTAAGCTTTCCGGGCTTGCACAAAATTGCGTCGGGGACGGATATTTTTCCTATGTCATGCAGAGGCGCTGCCATTTCAAGCTCGTTTATGTAGTCCTTTGTCAGAATATTTTTATAAATTCCTCTGTTTTTAAGTTCCTCAGCAAGAAGCTTTACATATATTGAAGTTCTTTTGATATGACCGCCTGTGTTTACGTCACGGTTTTCAACAAGCGTGGCAAATCCCGTTACCATTTCGCCGTGAAATTCGGAAAGCTTTTTTATCGCAGGATTTTCCTGATTGAGATAAACTCCAAGAATAATTACCGTTACCGCAATGCTTGTAATAAGAGTCTGCGGAAAAAGCATTTGTACCCCGGTAACTGCCGTCAGTACCAAAAGATATGTAAATATGCTCATGCGCTTGTGGCTTTCAATATAATTAAACCGTTTGAAAAATGTAATGACCGACAGAATAACATATACCCCCGCCATTATAAAACAGGCGTACACCGCTATACCCATTGAATAGTCGGAAATATTGCCGCTGCGGTACTCCAGAGAACCTATGCTTACAACCGCGACCGCCGCGTTGATACCAAAGGGTATCCAGAGCGGCAGGAGATTTGCCTTTTTCCCATAGCCGCCTGTATTGACGCGCAGATATAAAAACAGCAAAAAGATAAACGCATCCAGACTTATCAGGAAAAACAAATGCAGTATACGGTTTGCCGCCGCGCTTATCATGTCGCGATTGTTCACAAAGTAAGCCGTCAGACCGTCAAAGGTCAGACAAAAAATGCTTAAAAAGAGAAGTCCGTCAAAGCGGGACAGCTTGTTCTTTTTGCCGAGCTGTCTGCATTCCCTGTAATAATTCAGTGCAATGTACAGGACAATTACCAGGCAGCCTGCTTGAAGCTTGCAGTGTTCCATATTTTTCGCCCCTCAATAAATCATTTCGCTCAGTAACCATTTCCCTTTTTCAAGAACGGCCTTGCTTTCCTTTATATAGTCCTCCGCTTCGGCGGCTTCCCCCGGATATTCCGCCGAAGCCTTTACCGTAAACCCACATTCCGCTTCGTCAGCGTAATTTATAATTACGGTAAAATCCGTCCAGTCCACATAGTAGCCCTTTTCTCCGCTGTAAAGAGTATTCAGGAACAAATCTCCGCCAATATCAAGATATTTCGGATCGCCCTCGTAAGGATAATCGTACAAAAGCATATCGGCAGTTTCCTTGCAGTAAACCGACCGCACATATTCCTCAAATTCGGAATAGCTTCCGAAAACGTCCGCATCGACCTGCTGAACCGTATCGTTTTCGTCAAATACATAATCCTTGTTTTCAAGCGGCAGACTTCCCGCAAATATATTTAAATTGCAGTAAATATTTTTTTCCATAAGCCGCCTTAACTCTTCCTCGGTCACGGAATTTACAGCGGCATTCTCTTCGGCCTGTGCGCTTACCGTTGATATTTCGATCCGTGAGGTTGTAAAAGCCTCCGAAACGGTAGTTTGGGAAGTATTTTCCGTACCGATATTGAAATTTACGCTGCACCCGCTCAATAAAATATATGTCGGAAAATAAGCGATCAAAAATTTTTTCATTGTATTTCTACCTCTGCTTTCTTGCCTTTTTCAAGCTCCGCGCCGTATCTGAGTACAATTGAAAACAGTATCAGCGCAATGCCCATTATCACGCTTACGCCGCCGAACTCATCCGGACGGCTGACGCCGAATATCGTATAAACCACAGCCGCAATGCAGACCGCAACCAAAGGCATTACAATAATTTTTATTCCTAAATTTTTTAATGCGTTCGCTCCGCTTTCCGTGAACGGAGTTCCGTCCGCAAGCTCCCGACGGAAATAACCCATTGCAAACATAAACAGCAGTGCATCTGTAAGAGCGAATACAAAATCCGCGATCATAACGCCTATCATTTGGTTCAGATTGCCGACCTGCGACAGCTCCAAAGCATTTTCAAAGGATACCCCCGCAACCGTACCGCCGCCTGCCCATGCGATGCCGCAAAGCAGTCCCACAGCGGAACAGCCCGCCCATACAAATGAAATGATCATAGCGACCTTTGAGAGAATTTTAAATACCTTACAGGTTTTTTGGATAGTGTTAAGAGTTTTCATAGTTGATTTTCCTTTCAATCTTAAGGGAACCTCTATAAACCTCCTTCACGGCAAATCCTCTATTGGTTCGGTCATCTGCTTCGTTATCAGACCTTGTAAGACAGCAAGTATTACTGCGGTCTGATGCCTTGCATCTGACCGAACCAATGGACGAGGCTTTGCTCGTGTCCCGGTTTATAGAGAACCCCTTAATTTATAGCAAGACACAGAAATAGACTAACAAAAGAAAGCGGCAGAGAGCGGGAAGAGTTAGGAATGGGTTCTTGACGGGTTTGTCGCCCGTCAAGGACGAATGACGACACTATTCGCATTCTCTGCCGCTGAACTTGTCAGGATATTTTTGTGGATTGCTATAGGCAATACCGAATAAAGATTGCGCCGAAGATGCGCAGTCAGATTTTTTGTCAGGTTGTACGAAAAATTCGTAGGCAGGCTGGGTAGTCTGCGGACAGCGCCTGTCAAGAATTTTTTGTGCAAGATGACGGAAAATCTGCAGGCAGATTCGGTGCAAAGGCGCAAGCCGTTCTTTGTTCGGTATTGACTTTATTTAGGGAACCTCTAGAAACCGGTTTGAAAAGAGAAAATGGGTGGAGTGCGTCGG
>CAZDJG010000192.1:0-3928 GCA_964505695.1 uncultured Ruminococcus sp. | reverse complement strand
AATTAAAATCGTCATAATTAACAAAAAAATTGAAAGTATTGGTTGATTATTACTAATCATAACTGTTTCGTTGTTTACAGCGCCGTTTACGGATATTGCCGCAGCGGGAAAACAGTCGGGCAGAGTAATGCGGCAGATGAAAAATGCGGCGGCGGCATACGGTATCCGCAGGATAAGAGCTTTAACAGGAGAAAAGCTTTTGCACACCGACAGTATCTGCATATGAACGCAGATTCCTCCAAAGGTGAGCAGCGCCGCAGCCATCGGCAGGGTAATGTTAAAATCTCCGAAAATTCCCGTAAGATTGCTTATTTCCAGAAACGCTCTTATAAAGGGGTGGATTTTTGCGGCAGGTATACGGGTAATGCTGTATAAAACGGCAGCGATCCCTTTAATTAGACCTATCTTTCCGAGTATTCCCATTACGGCAGCCATAAAAATTATCATAGCGCATATCATGGTCATGCTTTCCGCTCCCGACCGTACCGATTCGGTGAATATCCTTGCAGAGAATGATATTTTTACATCTCCTTCAGACGGGGGAGGAATCTTTCGCCGAAAGGAGGTGAGCAGCAGACCGAGAAGATTTGCCCCTGCCGCCGATAAAAAAACCGCTCCTGCCGCACCGGGAATATCGGGAGCAGCAGCCTTTGCCACCGTTGCAATATATGCAGGACCCGGCGCAATGCAAAAGCACAGTATTTTTGATGCCTCGTCGGGGGAAAGCTTGTGCTCCTCCGTCATTTTGTTTATCAGCGACGCTCCTATCGGGTAGCCTGCAAGCTGGCTGATCACGAACACGGGGAATAAGTCGGGAGATATCCTGAAAACATATCTTGAAATCGGCTCAAAGGGCTTTGCCATCAGCTTATATGCATTTGTGGAGATAAGCATGGAGGATATTACCGTAAATGCGTAAAGCGAGGGTATCATTACGGTAAGGCAGAGAATCGCCGCTTTTTTTGCTTCCTCCGAGGTTTCCTTGTACGCCCATATCATTCCGGCTGCCGCTGCAGCGAGAAGAACGGAAGTAAAAACATTTTTCCCTTTCATAGCTGCCTCCCGTTTTAAAAATCTTATTATTTGTTCAAACATAAAATTGTCCGTTAAACAATATATATAATTTAAGACGGAAGAGTATTCCATATTTTATTTACATTTTGGGAGAAGGCTATGGAGCTTAAATCATTAAGCAGTCAGATTCTGATATGCGGCAATTCGTATCTCGAGGTCGAAAATTGCAAGCGTATAATGGAGTATAATGATATCTATCTAAAGGTAAAAGCCGTTTCGGGTCTTGTCATTGAAGTATGGGGAACGGATCTCAGACTTTCCGATTACAACACCGACGGTATCGCCGTAAGAGGGCGGATAAATTCCGTGGAGCTGCACGGAGCGGAGGACGGGGTGAAATAAAATGGATCTTTACAGATTTCGCAGCCGCACAGGCTTTAAGATCATTTCCGAAGACGGTGATTACGCTAAATTTATCAACGAACTGAGAAACAGTCCGGTTCAGTTTTTCGGACTCGAAATAAAAAAGGACACCCTTTTCGGATACGTGCGCAGCAAGGATTTCAAAAGACTGTGCGCCATTGCGGAAAAACACCGTCTTGACGTTTCGGAATACGAGCGGAGAGGAGCGGTGGTATCTGTTAAAAGATACAGCCGCCGTATAGGTATCCCTGTAGGATTTCTGCTTTCCCTGCTGATAGTTTTTCTTCTTTCGGACAGGGTGATGATGATCGAGATAGGCGGGAATGAAAGTATTCCGGACAGCAGGATAATTTCCCTGCTCAGGGATTCGGGAATATACATAGGCAGCAAAATATCCGATATTGATCTGAGGCGTGCCGAAAAGCAGATAAAGGGCATGGATAAGGAGGTAGGCTGGATCGGTATACGTCACACCGGCAGCAGGGTAGTGGTGGAGGTCGCAGAGTTTACCGATCCTCCGGAAATGGAACGTAAAAATACTCCCTGCAATATCGTTGCCTCAAAGGATGCGCAGATAAAAAGCGTGCGTCTGTACAGCGGAATGCTTGTTCCTATGGTAGGGGACGGTGTTAAAAAGGGCGATGTCATAGTCAGCGGGACTGTGGACACCGTGTACGGAAGGAGCTATTATGTCCATTCCATCGGAGAGATAACGGGCATATATACCGAAAAAATGACTTTTTCTCAGTCACTTGAATCCACAGAAACGGTCTGCACCAATGAAATCAAAAAAAAGGCTGTATCTGTTTTCGGAAAGCGGTTTGTGTATTCATCAGAGGGCAGTACGGACGGAAAATACGAATATTACGAAAGGGAAAAACCGCTTACGCTCGGAAAAATAACCTTTCCCTTATCTGTTGTGGAAATGAATTACCGAATGCTTGAGGAAATTCCCGTGACCCGTTCCGAGGCGGAGGCTGATGAGCTTATCAGGCAGCGAATGGAACGATATGAACAGAATTTTATCGAGGGCAATGCGGTCATAACCGATCGCCGGATAAATAGATCGGTTTCGGACGGGGTAGTTACGGCTTCCGTTACATATACCCTTGAGGGGGAGATAGGGGTAGAAAAGCAGATATTCGCAAAATATGAGGGCTTTGAGCAGGCATCTGAAAGCAAGGAAAAAGAAAAATAGTCATCATTCCTTGCTCAAAGCGGCAGCTTTTCGGCTCAGGTAAGCGCAGTATGCTGCGGAAACCGCAATTGTCACGATCATATACACAACATCCGTAATGCTGCTGTGTAATGCAAATTTTGAAAAAGCGTCAACAAGACCGTGTACGATAATGCATAACCAAAGGCTGCCCGATTTATAGAAAACGAATGTGAATATAAATCCCCATGCTATTGCGAAAAATACCTGTATAACGGTTTCCGTGCTGACCTGACCAGCAAGAAGATTTACAATATGACCTATTCCGAAGGTCACTGCCGATATCGTTATTGCAGAAGCGGCAGAGTTCCTTTTAAGCAGAATGCGGAAAAGAAAGCCCCTGAAGATCATTTCCTCGATAAATCCGATAAGCAGCATAGACAGCACCGCAAAAAGCTGTGAAACGCCGCTGTATACCATTCCGACGCCGCCCCATAGATTGCCTGTCGAAATGATCAGCATAGGCAGAAAAAACAAATAATCCTTTGCGCTGCCTTTCCATCCGGTCAGACCGTATTTTTCCTCAAGCCCGTATTTTTTAACAAATATCAGTATTCCCGCAGCGATAACGGAAAGAAGTATAAGCATGAGAACGCTTTCATCACCGAATGAGCCTCTTATCGGAGCAGAAGAAACACAGTATAAGATTATCCATAATATTGCAAATAAAAGCTCATTTTATCATATAATTTTTTCAATATGATCATTCCATTCAAAAATTCAAACGGTTCCGGATATTTTGAAAATAATGTATCCCTAAATCAAGGAGAATTTTTTTCGCTTTCGTACATCTCCAGAACTGCTCCCCGATATGCCCGTTCAAGATGCTCTGCGACAATATCCTCGTTATATTCCAGAGAATTGTTTGCGATTATGCTTGCATATCCGTGAGCAAAGAGAGCAATGGTCACGAATATCCTTTTGGTCTGTTCCTCGGTCATATTCATTGTCGACTGCATAACAGACAGCACAGGTTTAAGCTCCTCCGAATCTATCATTTCCAAAAGACTGTTCTCCGCAGCATAACCCGATTGAAAAAGCAAACGGAAAAGCTGCGGCTTTTCAATGGAAAAACGGATATAATTAAGTCCGATCCCAAGCATAACGCCCTTTTGAAATGTTCCGGCATTCATCAGATATTCCGTGTGAAGCCGGTCTGCTTTTACATATACCGATCTTTTCAGATCGTCCATTGTCTTAAATTGATACATTACAGGCTGTGTGGAGCTGTGCAGTTTTTGTGCTACCGTTCTGGTATTGATATTTTCCCAGCCT
>CAZDJG010000191.1:0-3951 GCA_964505695.1 uncultured Ruminococcus sp. | reverse complement strand
CGAAAAATCTGACTGCGCATCTTCAGCGCAATCTTTATTCGGTATTGCCTTAAAAGTATAATTGTAAAGGGGATTTATTGATGAATAAAATAAGGTTTTCAGCAAATAAGGATACAAACTATGTTTTTCATATGCTATCAGTTGCTTGCTGCGGTTATAATAATGAATACGGCGAAAAATACCGTAAACATTATCCTGACGAAGATCTGAAAATCCTGAAGGATAACGAACAGCTCCTGACTGTTTGCGGAGGCGAACATTGCGGATTTCTGTACGGAACTCTTGTCAGTGAGCCTGCTTGTGCAAATGTTCCTGCAAAGGATTACTATACCAATCTTATCAGAATGGCTGATAACGGCGAGGTTCCGGAAAATTTCAAGGAATATACCGATATTATCTGCAAAATATCTGCTGTGATGATCAAGCATTATGATTATTACATAAATACTGTTTGGGATTACGAGCGGGTAAAAATAGAAAAGTATATCCGGCAGATTGATCGCTTGTTCCTTGAATCAGATTTTACGGAAAGGGCTGAAAGATCTGTTGGCTGCAAGCTTGCAAGTGAATATTTCACGGCTGCTCTTGTCACTTCAGTGGAAAATGGTGCGGAAGCGATAGATATTTCAAATGAACAGGATGTATTCGGTATCGAAAGGACTCCGCTTGATGCGTTCTATTTTATCGGTCATGAATTTATTATCTATTTGCTTTTTAATGCTCTCAAAGATGAAAACGCTTTTAAAGAGCTTGATACATGGAATCTGACAGAAGGTCTTGCCGAATATTATCTGAAAAAAGTTTTGGGTAATACAAGGTTTTTCGACAGTCATCAGTATTATGTTAATTATTTTGAGAAATATGAAGGCAGCGAAAAGCTGTCTGCCGCTGAGCTTTACAGAATAGGCTTACAAAGCTTGAAGAAAAAATAATTATTATGATGCTGAAAAAATCATTGAGTATAATTATATTACGGATATATTTGCATATAATTTCTTGAGGTATGCCGCTTTTTTATAAGCGGTATTTCTTATTGAAAGGAAAAAGGCTATGTATATATCGGATAATATAATCAAAGAACAATTAAAGAATGTGTATTTCTTAAGCGGAGGTGCCTACGGCGGAAAAACCACTATGTCTAAAATTTTAGAAGAAAAGTATGGATTTGCACGCTGCCGTCAAGGTTCATTATGATGATTTTTTCAAAATTGCGACATCTGAGTTTCAGCCTGCATTGAGTCTTGACAGAAGTAAAGACTGGCACGGATTTTTTGCGCTGCCGATTACGAATGCATAGTAACACATTTAATTTTTACCTGTCCGCCCACACCTACAAATCTCAGTTTGCTTGAAATGAAACTCAATAATTCTATATCATAACTATGCAACAGATATTGCCTGTAAAAAATAATACTGATCATTCACCAATCTACAGATCGGTGAATGATCAGTATTAAGCATGGGGTATCTGAAGCTTACATCGACGCTACACGGTGAACTGCCGAGCTGCCCGGAACGCTTTTCTTAACGATATCCGCACCCAGCGCTCTGAGCTTTTCCTCAATTTCCTCATATCCACGTTCTATATGGTATATATCATCTATCTCGGTAACTCCGCTTGCGGCAAGACCTGCAATGACAAGAGCTGCGCCCGCTCTCAGGTCGGGAGCGGTAACGGGAGCGCCCATAAGCTTGCCCACTCCTTCGATAACGGCAACTCTGCCCTCAACTGAAATATCTGCTCCCATTCTCCTAAGCTCGTCCACATATCTGAAACGGTTGTTGAATATTTCATCGGTAACAATGCTTGTACCCTCCGCAAGACACAGCAGCGTTGATATCTGCGGCTGCATATCCGTGGGAAATCCGGGGTGGGGCATTGTCTTTACGCTTGTTTTAACAAGAGGACCGTCAACGGAAATTCTCACGCTGTCATCAAATTCCTCCACGTTTACGCCGATCTTTGCAAGCTTTGCGGTAATGGATTCAAGGTGCTTCGGAATAACGTTTTTGATAAGCACATTGCCCCTTGTTGCCGCTGCTGCGACCATATATGTTCCTGCCTCGATCTGGTCGGGGATAATTGCATAGGTCGTTCCTTTAAGGCGCTTTACGCCCCTTATTTTTATGACGTCGGTTCCTGCGCCCATAATATCTGCGCCCATTGAATTGAGAAAGTTTGCAAGATCGACTATATGAGGCTCCTTTGCGGCATTTTCAATTACCGTAAGTCCCGTTGCCTTTACAGCAGCAAGCATTGCGTTTATAGTTGCGCCCACGGTAATCTTGTCAAAATATATCTGCGAGCCGATAAGTGAATCCGCAGCGATATCTATCATTCCGTTGTCAAGAGTACAGGCAGCGCCCAAGGATGAAAATGCCTTCAGATGCTGGTCTATGGGACGGTCGCCCAGATAGCAGCCGCCGGGCATGGATACCCTTGCTCTGCCGAATTGTCCGAGGAGCGTTCCCAGAAAATAATAGGACGCCCTCATATGACGGGCAAGCTCATAAGGAACGACGGGATCTTTTATTCCCGTAGCGTCGATGCGGTAAACGCTTTTGCTTATCTTCTGCACGTTGGCGCCCATTTCATAAAGAATGCGCAGGGAAATGGAAACATCACTGATGTTGGGTATATTTTCAAGGATACACGGTCCGTCCGCAAGAATTACCGCAGGGATTATGGCAACCACCGCATTTTTTGCGCCGCTTACGGTAACTTCTCCCTCAAGACGTCTGCCGCCTTTTATAATAAACTTTTCCAAAGCACTACTCTCCCGTAAAATGCGGTTTGCCGAAATTTAATTTCGTTCAGAGCCGCCTTTTTATGCTTTACTTATTATAACACAAACTGCCGCAAAATAAAAGCATTTTCAGATAATCATTTTTGACGGAATTTACGGACAACTTAAAGAATTAAATGTCAATGTGTACAAAAAATTACTTTAAAAACTGTAACTGACGGAATACGGCACAAATTGCGGGTAACCATTTTGTAATATTTGCTTGTTTATGTAACCGGTTTGTAATATTTGAATATATTTATTTCCGGCTGCATACATTTTTACAAATATTGCAAAGGAGACAGGGCGGTGCAGTTTTATTTTCGCGGAATAAAAATAAGGCTGACATTCGGTTTTTTCGCTGTATGGTCAGTCCTTATCGTCCAATCCCCCGTTACAAGAATGGGGGAGCTTGCGCTGCTGTGCTGCCTGCTGCATGAAAGCGGGCATATTGCGGCAATGGCAATGCTTGGAGTAAAGCCGCTTTCTCTTACCTTCTACAGCGGAGGGATTTCCATGAAAAGCGGCGGAAAGCTTTTAAAGCCCTCCTCTGAAATATTCATATTATCCGCAGGGTGCGCCGTGAATTTTATTTGCGCTGCCGCAGGCGCTGCACTGGGAAATGAGCTTTTATGGGGGATAAGCCTTGCTTTGGGACTGTTTAATCTGCTGCCTCTGCCCTCTCTTGACGGGGGGCGTATCCTTTCGGTGATAGCAGGCATGACAAGTCCCGAAACGGACATTTCGGGTGCTCAGAGGGTTTTCGGGATATGCGCAGGCATATGCGCTGCCGTATTTTTCTTTTTAAAGGGAAGTATAAGCTTTACGTTTCCTCTCACGCTGGGACTTATAATTTTAGAGAGCCTGGCGGATACGGCAGCTTGACTAGCCGCAGGCTGCATGATATAATTATACTGCGGGAAAACAGGTTGGCTTTTGGGAGAAATAAAATGTTTCACAAATTTAAAAGCAGGGAAGAAAGAAGAGCTTTCGGAGGCTCCGCATTTGTCGAGCTTCAGTTTTGCAGGATAAAAAGGGGTGCGGATATATCAAAGATAGTATCTGTAAACAGCATAGATCATTGGCAGAACGATTCGCTGTATATTTATATTGGGAACCTCTATAAACCTCCTTCACGGCAAATTCTCTATTGGTTCGGTCATCT
>CAZDJG010000190.1:2662-3977 GCA_964505695.1 uncultured Ruminococcus sp. | reverse complement strand
GCAGACGGCGTGCTCCGCACATTTTCTCTCAAACAAGGTTTGAACGAGGTGACCTAATGTCACTCGTTGTCAAACTCCCTTGGCAGGCAACAAGCCTGCCTGCGGTCGTTTTCCTAGATTGACATTATTCTATCTGTCGGCTTTGTCTATGGCTTGATAAAAGATTAAGTATAAATTGACATTGTCTGCGCATTGTGCTATACTATAGGCATACAAAAGGCAAACAAATTTGCGGCTCTGTAACGTGAGCTTTGCCGGAAACGAAACCCCGGAATTTGGAGGAGAAATTACATGACAAAAAGAAAGAAGGTAACAAAAATCATTATTATCGTACTTATAGCTATAATTGTGATTTTACTTGCAATATTTATTTATCACAGAATTAAATTGAAACAAGAGTCTGCACTTCGTACGCCTTTAGGACAGCTTGTTGAGGTGGACGGGCATAAAATGAGTGTTTATACCGAGGGAAACGGAGATATAACTATCGTCTTTTTATCCGGCGGAGGTACTTGTTCTCCGATATTGGATTTCAAATCTCTCTATTCTCTTTTGAGCGATAATTATAAAATTGCTGTAGTTGAAAAGTTTGGATACGGTTTTAGTGATATTGCGGATAAAAACAGAGATATTGACTTAATTCTGAACGATACAAGAGCAGCACTTTCGGAAGCAGGACTGACTCCGCCTTATGTTATTTGTCCTCATTCTATGTCAGGTCTTGAAGCTTTGCGCTGGGCACAGAAATATCCTGATGAAGTGTCTGCGATTATAGGACTTGATATGGCTGTGCCGCAATATTATGACAGTATGAGTATAAATATTCCGGTCATGAAAGCTGCAAGTCTTGCTGCAAATATTGGTATTACACGCTTTATTCCCGGAATTGCCGAAAGCGAAGCAATCAAACACGGTACGCTGTCGGATAAGGAGAAAGACATATACAGGGCTGTGTTTTACAATCGCACAGCAACTGTAACAATGATAAATGAATGTATTTCAGTTAAAGACAATGCCAAAAAAGTAAATGATATGGGTATACCTCAGCTGCCAATGTTATTGTTTATTTCAAACGGTTCGGGTGGAACCGGATTTGATGAAGAAACATGGCGCAGGATACCAATAGAATATATTTCACAAATCAATGATGGAAAATATATTGAATTGGATTGCCCGCATTATGTTCATGACTATGAATATATAACTATTAGCAAGGAGATTTCTGATTTTTTATCGAGTATTGGTTAACTTCCGGTTTAGCGGCGTGTCGCCGCAGCCGCCTCGTTAGTATGTTTTGAGGGAAACATATTATTTG
>CAZDJG010000190.1:1402-2562 GCA_964505695.1 uncultured Ruminococcus sp. | reverse complement strand
GGTAACGAGAATTTTGTCATAACCATAAATTGAAATTTACGGCGTGTCGCCGCAGCCGCCTCGTTAGTATGTTTTGAGGGAAACATATTATTTGCGGCTCGGTAACGAGAATTTTGTCATAACCATAAATTGAAATTTACGGCGTGTCGCCGCAGTCGCCTCGTTAGTATGTTTAGCGGAAAACGTATTATTTGCGGCGTGCCGCTTTTTTTGTGTGAAAGAAATTATCTGCCGTACCCGGCTGTATTATTGAAGGGGATATGTATATGAAAAAGAATATGGCATTAGCTGCGGTATTGTGTGCAGTGATATTTTCAGCTTGCGTAAGATCATCCTCCGGATCGGGTATGGCTTTTTCTGAATCGGTATCATCATCGGAAATGACCACAGTGCCGACAGCCGCCGAAACTGGAAATGTTGTCGAAGCAAAGCAGTACATCATGCTGAACGGACTTCTATACGAAAACACGGGGGTAACAAATAATGTTCTCCGCTGCGGAATGAACGACGGGGTATTTTCCGAGGTGATTCCCGAGAATGAGCTGCCGCGCAAAAACGGACAGGCGAATTTTAGTGGTTCGCAGGGTTGGCAGCACGGCTTGGAACCTCGCACCGTGGATGTGCAGATAAAGGAAAAATGGTATATCTTTGCCGAGGCGAATATTCCCTATGAGCGGGATGACTCATTCGGGCTGACAGTTTCAGCAGAGAATATAACTCCTACGGGTCTTACCCTTTGCTTTTCACAATCGGGAGGAAACGGTTTTGACGGACTTTCTGCCGATCCTGCCTTTTACATTCAGCGAAAAACCGAGAATGGCTGGGAGCTTTGTAAAACGGTTACAGAGAACTATGGCTGGAATGCAGCTACAGAGATGATCGTCCTTGACGGAGAAACAAGGTATGATATCGACTGGGAATGGCTTTATGCCTCACTGCCCGGGGGTCATTACCGAATAAGCAGGGTCATTTTCCCTGATGAAAAATATTATGACGGTTATACATTCAGGGCTGAATTTGATGTGGAATGATTTTTCAATTGCAGGCTCGGATACATATCGGAGTTGTGCAGGGAAAAGTTTTTTCGGGAGGTCTGATGTATGGGAAATATTTCCCGTGAAGAGGAAATGAGGAGCGGCAGTATAGGCAGACTTATTTTA
>CAZDJG010000190.1:0-1392 GCA_964505695.1 uncultured Ruminococcus sp. | reverse complement strand
GACGGCGCAGATAATCAATCTGCTTTACAATATTATCGACCGCATTTATATCGGTCATATCGAGGGCTGCGGTGATCTGGCTCTTACGGGTGTGGGAGTCACCTTTCCCGTAATTCTGCTTATATCCGCTTTTTCGCAGCTTATCGGAGCAGGCGGTGCGCCTCTTGCAGCTATCGCTTTGGGAAAGGGCGACAGGGAAAGGGCGCAGAGAATGCTTTCAACGGGATTTTACACGCTTGCCGCCATTTCGCTGATACTTACGGCGGTCTTTCTGTTGATCAAGATTCCTGTGCTCGGTGCGTTCGGAGCGAGTGCGGAAACTATAGGCTATGCCGATGAATATCTTTCGGTCTATCTGTGGGGAACGATCTTTGTTCAGCTTGCGCTTGGGCTTAATCCGTTTATTACCTGCCAGGGACGTTCGGGTACTGCCATGCTTTCGGTGGTCATAGGAGCGGCGCTGAATCTTGCTCTCGATCCCATATTTATTTTTGCAATGGATATGGGTGTTGCGGGAGCGGGACTTGCGACGGTCATTTCACAGGCGGTAAGCGCAGTGTGGGTGGTCGGCTTTCTTACTTCTCAAAAAAGCGGTATACAGCTAAAGATCGGCAGACCCAAAATTGATCCCATGCTGCTTAAAAGTATCTGTGCGCTGGGAGTTTCGCCGTTTATCATGCAGTTTACCGAATGCCTCATCAATATTGTGTTCAACAGCGGTCTTATGAAATACGGCGGGAATCTTTACGTGGGTTCCATGACAATAATGCAGAGCGTAATGCAGCTTCTTACTGTGCTGATAAACGGCTTCAATCAGGGCGTTCAGCCGATCATCAGCTTTAATTACGGCGCCAAAAATTACGGTAGGGTCAGAAAGGCTTACAGGATCGGGTTCAGCGTGTCGATCTGTTCAATGCTGGTTATGACGGGGCTTGTTATGTCGTTTCCGGGAGCATTTGCTTCTATCTTCACGGACAAGGCGGAGTTAATTGAAATAGTTGAGCGGAATATGCCTTTGTTCGTGTGCGGAATGAGCGTATTCGGAATACAGATGGGTGCGCAGTGTGCATTTGTGGGGCTGGGACAGGCGAAAATATCCTTGTTCCTTGCCTGCCTGAGAAAGGTCATACTGCTTATCCCCTTAGCGCTTATATTGCCCGGATTTATGGGAGTGTCGGGAATTTACATTGCCGAGCCTGCTGCGGATATTATTTCTGCGGTCACGGCAGGAACGCTGTTTTTGTTCAATATCGGAAAAATTCTTGGAGATAATGTGCAAAAAAGCAGTGATAATGTTTGATTTAGCACTTAAAACTGGCAAAATCGCCAAATTTGTCAAACCCTCTTGACAAAAGGAAAAAAAGAGGATATAATAAATAAGCTGTCTGAAAC
>CAZDJG010000189.1:0-4024 GCA_964505695.1 uncultured Ruminococcus sp. | reverse complement strand
AAGCAGATTCGGTGCAAAGACGCAAGTCGCTCTTTGTTCGGTATTGCCTTAAAAAATACAAGAATAATTTTCTTGTTCAATTGCATATTAGCTCTTTTTCCTATAAATTACAGGACACAGTGCGTGAATTGAAATATTTTCTTACAGACAATTGTGTCGGGACATAAAAACGCCCTTGATATTGTATCAAGGGCGGCAGATTTTTTATTCAATCGCCGAAAGAGATTCCCAGATCTCTTGCGGTAATAACGTAATTTCCGTCAGGATCGACAAATTTGGTTTTTCCTGCGACCTCGCCGAGAGGATTTTCTCCGATTCTGGCATTTATCATAGCTACCGATACGCCGTATTTATCCGCTGCAATAAGCTGTGCGGCTCTTACTCCGAAACGGGTGGCAAGGATCCTGTCGTATGCGGACGGACTTCCGCCTCTCAGCATATGTCCGGGAACGCATACTCTTGTTTCGATACCCGTTGCCTTCTGTATCTGAGCGGCAATAGTGCTTGTAACGGTAGTGATGCCTGCTTCCGCGCGGGCCTTGGCTCTTTCCTTTTTCTTAAGCTTTGCCTCTTCCTTGCTGTATGCGCCCTCTGCAACCGCAACAATGGAGAATCTGTGACCGTTATCGGCTCTCTTCTGCATTGCCTCGCAGATCTTGTTGATATCATAAGGGATCTCGGGAATAATTATAGCGTCCGCGCCGCCTGCCATTCCCGAATAAAGGGTGAGCCAGCCGGCCTTGTTGCCCATGACCTCGACCATGAGTATCCTGCTGTGGGAGGCTGCCGTGGTGTGAAGCCGGTCGATAACGTCCGTGGCAATATCCACTGCCGTATGGAATCCGAAGGTGACGTCCGTTCCGTAAATATCATTGTCTATGGTTTTTGGAAGTCCGATAACGTTAAGACCCTCTTCAGAAAGGAGATTTGCGGTCTTATGAGTTCCGTTTCCGCCAAGGGTGAGCAAACAGTCAAGCTTCTGTTTTTTATAGGTGTCCTTCATCTGCTTTACCTTGTCAATGTTATCCTCGCCTATGCTGGAGATCATCTTGAAGGGCTGCCTTTTTGTTCCGAGAATGGTTCCGCCCTGAGTAAGGATACCTGAAAATTCGGAGGGCTCCATTTCTCTTGCAATGTTGTTGATCAGTCCGTAATAGCCGTTCTGAATACCGACGATCTCGACCTTATCCGTACCCATTGTTTCAAAGCACGCCTTTGCAACTCCCCTGATTGTTGCGTTAAGACCGGGGCAGTCACCTCCGCTGGTGAGTATGCCTATTCTTTTCTTTGCCATTTTCAGTCCTCCTGTTTTATTAGGGAACCTCTATAAACCTCCTTCACGGCAAATCCTCTATTGGTTCGGTCATCTGCTTCGTTATCAGACCTTGTAAGACAGCAAGTATTACTGCGGTCTGATGCCTTGCATCTGACCGAACCAATGGACGAGGCTTTGCTCGTGTCCCGGTTTATAGAGAACCCCATTATTTTGTCTTTACCGGCTGACGGGAGCGCAGAAATTCCTCAAACTTATCCGCAGGCATCGGCTTTCCGAAGAAATAGCCCTGTGCATGGTCGCAGCCTGATTTCTTGAGTATTTCCGCCTGTCCCTGTGTTTCAATGCCCTCGGCAATGGTTTCTATGCGCTTGGATTTTGCTATTCTTATAACAGCCGAAACGATCTCGCGGGATATCTCGTCCTCCTCAAGGTACATAATAAAGGAGCGGTCGAGCTTGAGTATCGTAATGGGAAGTATCTGGATATAGCTCAGTGAAGAATAGCCTGTTCCGAAGTCGTCCATGGAGAGCTTTACGCCCAGATCCTTTATCTCCTTCATCTGCATAACAGCGTGGTCGATATCCTTGAGAGCAAGGCTTTCGGTAAGCTCCACATCAAGGTATTTGGGTGAAAGACCTGTTTCGTCGAGTGCGCGTTGAATGGACTCGGTAACGTTTGTCTGATAAAAGTCGATAGCGGTAAGGTTGATGGAAACGGTAACAGGCTCAAGTCCCATATCCTGCCACTGCTTGTTCTGACGGCAGGCCTCATAAAGTACAAATCTGCTTATTTCGGTGATGAGCATGGAATTTTCCGCAACAGGAATAAAATCGCTGGGCGGAACGATAGTTCCGTCGGGCTTTATCCAGCGGATAAGAGCCTCCATTCCGATGACCCTGCCGTTTTCGAGATTGATCTTAGGCTGATAGTAAAGCACAAGCTCATGATTTTCCAGCGCTTTGCTCAGTTCCTTTTCGATCTCATTGCCTGCAATAATTGCGTCATGGGCATGGTTGTCAAAGCGGAGTATCGCATTTCTTGTGCCGTCTGAAAGACTGAGGGCAAATTCCGCACGGTCAAGAACCTGCGCAAAGTCGCAGGACTGATCTCCGTCGGACATAAGGCAGTAGCCTGCCGAGCAGGTAATGTTCTGTGTTTCAAGACCCATTCCTCCGATACCGGCAATATCCTGCTGAATGCGCTTGACAAGGCGTATGGGGTAGTTTTCGTCGTCATTTGCTTTGACGATGAGCGCAAAGTTATCGCCGCCGATCCTTGCGTTGAAGCCGCCCTCGCTGAGGTTTGAGGTAAGCACCGACGCGATCTCTTTAAGCAGCCTGTCGCCGTTTGCATAGCCGCAGGTATCGTTTATGATATGGAAGCTGTCTATATCAATGACTATTACCCAGTAATTGATATTTTTATCATTGTTAGTACATTCAAGTATCTCTTTTCCGATCTGCATGAATTTATTTCGGTTATAGATCTGGGTTACATCATCGATATAAGCCATGCGCTCTATCATAAGATCCTTTTCCTTATCGGAGGTGATATCTATAACAGCGCCGCCGTGGCAGAAGGAGTCCTCGTCGGCAACGGACTTATAGCGGAAATTGAACCAGTGATAGATCCCGTCCGTACCTTGTGCGCGGAATTCGACGGAATGGATCCTGCCGCCTGTATTTTTTTCCTTATTGCTTTTCAGATCCGAAACGAAGGTATCGAATACTATCCTGTCCTTAGGATGGAACCGTTCTCTTATTGCGTCGCCGTCAACATATCCGTCCTGGGCGATAACGCCAAGCATATCGCAAAGGCGGTTCGAGCAGTAAAATCTCGAACTGTCCTTTTCGTTCAGCAGCAGACCTATTTCGGACAGATCCATCGAAAGCGCATATCTTCTTTCGGATTTGGCAAGCTTTTTGGTAAACGACTGTATTTCGCTGCGCATTTTATAAACTTCGCTGAGATTGGGTCCTATGGAAAGCATTATGGTATGGTTTTCCTTACGGGTGGATATCCTTGCTGCAACCGAGGTGTTCCATACGGTACAGATGGAGGAACCGTTTTTTGCCTGAATAAAAAATTCCTCGTCCCTGTTGTTTATTATTGCCTGAAGGTTTTCGGAAAATGCGTCCGGGGGAAGCAGTTTTTTGATAATTTCGGGATCCTTAACGTCCTCATTTGTATAGCCCGTGGTTCTGATAAGGGAATTATTTACACGTATATATTCAAATGAGGGATCCCAGAGGATAGCCATTGTACTCAGGGACTCCGTTACGTGCTCCAGGTTCTCCAGCTCCTTCAATGCGTGAATATGCACAAAATAAATACCGAAAGCCGCAATAATTATTACTGCTGCCCCGAGCAGCGTTGCAGATGCAATGATAACACCATTGGAGCTGTGCTGATTTTCCGAAACGAGTCTGGATATTACAGCAAAGACTACCACAGCGACAGTTGTAATGAGAGCCGTCAGAATCAACTTATCCCGTATGAATTTATTTGAACTCTTATTCATAGAAAACTCCCCCTTTTCCGAACAATAGTCTTAATACTGAAAGACCGAATGGAAGCTGCTCAATAAAATAACAGTTAAATTTATGCAATATACCATAAAATCATTGTACAACTTTAAAATGATTTTGTCAATATCACTATATTAACTAATTGTTGGAAAAATGATAATTATTTTAAGGGAACCTCTAGAAACCGGTTTGAAAAGAGAAAATGGGTGGAGTGCGTCGG
>CAZDJG010000188.1:0-4025 GCA_964505695.1 uncultured Ruminococcus sp. | reverse complement strand
CCGACGAAGCAAGGCTTGATGCCTTGCGAGGAGGTTTGACGAAGCAGACGGCGTGTTCCGCACATTTTCTCTCAAACAAGGTTTTTAGAGGTGACCATAACTATTTTTGGAAAGGAAAAGTTTTATGTCGGACGAAAGACTTGAAAAGCAGCTCGGATTTCTCCTTGAGGCAGATAAAATGAAAAGCCTTTACAGGCAGACCTATATTATTTCAGACGAGAGCAGAGGAGCTTCCATGCGTGAGTTTGAGGGTGAAAGCAACCGCTACAGACGCAGGGAAAACGACGCCGAGCATTCCTTTCATCTTGCCCTTTTTGCAATGATCCTTGCGGAATATTCAAATGAACCCGTGGACGTGCTGAAGGTCATAAAAACAGTTATAATACACGATATTGTGGAAATAGACGCAGGAGATACCTATTTATACGACGCAAAGGGAAACGAAACCAAGCGTGAGCGTGAATCAAAGGCGGCAGACCGCCTTTTCGGAATGCTCCCCGGCGACCAGCGCAGCGAATACCGCGGGCTGTGGGAGGAATTTGAGGCAAAAAGCACCCCCGAAGCAAGATTTGCCGCATCCCTTGACCGTATACAGCCAATGCTCCTCAATTACAAAAAGGGCGGCATAAGCTGGCAGGAACACGGCGTAGGCTATGAACAGGTAAAGGCACGCAACAGCTCGGTTTCCGACGGCTCGGCTGTTCTTTGGGAATACATGAACAGTCTTTTTGACAAAGCGCATAATGATGGAACCTTATAAGCAAAAGCTATAGGGAACCTCTATAAACCTCCTTCACGGCAAATCCTCTATTGGTTCGGTCATCTGCTTCGTTATCAGACCTTGTAAGACAGCAAGTATTACTGCGGTCTGATGCCTTGCATCTGACCGAACCAATGGACGAGGCTTTGCTCGTGTCCCGGTTTATAGAG
Source organism: uncultured Ruminococcus sp. (assembly GCA_964505695.1). Classification (GTDB taxonomy): domain Bacteria; phylum Bacillota; class Clostridia; order Oscillospirales; family Ruminococcaceae; genus Huintestinicola. The sequence continues at coordinate 3,095 of CAZDJG010000188.1, read as the reverse complement.
AACCCCTTTAATCATACCGGATCCCTCCCCGATTCGATCTTCTCCCGTATAAGCATATAAGCCGCGGAGAGCAGCGGAATACCAAGCATTATCCCCCACGCTCCCCCTATCTCCGCTCCGGCAATAATTGCGATAAGTATCAGCAGGGGCGGCATACCCACGCTTTTTCCAACAAGCTTCGGATAAATAAGGTTGTTTTCAAGCTGCTGCAGCACTATTATGAAAACTATGAACCAAAGAGCCGACGACGGCTTTACCAGAAAAAGCACCAGCGCCGAGGGTACCGCTCCCATAAACGCTCCCACTACAGGCACAAGGGCGGTAACTCCTATCATGGTGCTGATAAGCAAGGGGTACTCGAACCCGAATATGACCATTCCCGCAAAGCAAAGCGAACCCAGCACCACCGCCTCGGCAAGCTGTCCGCCGATAAAGCTTACCAGGCTCTTGCTCACAGCGTTTATTATCCGTGCCGCACGTCTGTACGTCTTGCCGCTCATGGCAGCCTCCGCCGCACTTTTTATAAAATCGGTGAGCCGCACCTTTTCCGCAAGGATATAAACCGACAGAACGGCTCCCACCGCAGCATTGGCAGCGTCCTTGAAAAATTCGGCGGTTGCGGTGAAGGTTTTGTCAAAAAGCTCCGGCAGCTTATCCGAAAGATTTTCAAGCAGCTTGTCAAGACGGGGCAGAAGTCCCAACGCGTCGTTTTCGGCGGCGCTGTCGAACTGCTCCTTAAAGCTCACGTAATAACCGTCGATGCTGTTTGCAAAAAGCGCCGCACTCTCTATCAGCCTCGGTATCACTATCCACACCACCGTCACAATTACGGCTATTACAATGATATAGACCTCCGCTATGGCAATATATCTGAGCCTGACGCTCCCGCCCCTGCGGAAAAGCTTTTTCATGCCCCGTTCAAAAGCGCATACTGCGGGGTCGGCGACCGCAGCAAACAATATCCCCAGAAAAACGGGCAGCACAGCGTCCCATAGTCTGCCGAACGCCGTAAGTACCGACTGCGGACGTATAAGCAGGGCAAGAGCAAAAAACACAGCTAAAAAGGGAAAAAAATATTTTTTAAGCGTTTTCTTCATGGCGGCTCCTTTCCGGTTCTTTGTTTGTATTATTTGTCAAAATCTTTTATAATAATTATCGGAACGGTCATGTAAATTTTTCCGTTTCACTTTCCTTTAAGAATTATTTACAGAAGTCGGGAAAGCGAAAATACTGCCGTGCCAAATTTAAAAAAAACATTGTGCATTGTGAGGTTTGTATAAATATACTATTGCCAAATCAGCCGCAATATGATATAATATATAAGATTGAGAAGGATTGCGGGCTGCTTTCCTTCGAACTTTATACTAAAAACCGTTTGAACGAAGGATAATGTTTGGCGAAAAGCTGTGCCGGTTGAGGGAAAAGAACCGCAGGCACAATAGCTCCCGCGGAGCTATTGTATGGCAAGATCCCTTGACGCGGAAAACGGTGCTGATTTTCGTCAAAGACATCCTGAGTTTAAAAGGTTTTTATAGCAAGACACAGAAATAGACTAACAAAAGGAAGTGGCAGAGAGTGGGAAGAGTTAGAATGAGTCCGCAGACGGGCTTGCCGCCCGTCAAGGACGAATGACGACACTATTCACATTCTCTGCCGCTGAACTTGTCAGGATATTTTTGCGGATCGCTATAGTATTATAATTGAAAGGACTGACCAAAATTATGTCAAACTCTCCCGACTGGATCAAAAGATCCGCCATATACCACATTTACCCCCTCGGCTTCTGCGGCTGTGAGCGCACAAGAGCAGAACTGAGCGGCGAGGTCCACAGGATCAGAAAAATAATCGAATGGATCCCCCACTTCAAGGCCATGAGCATAAATGCCGTTTATCTCGGACCCGTTTTTGAATCCGCGGCTCACGGCTACGATACCACCGATTACACAAGGATCGACGCACGCCTCGGCACTAACGAGGATTTTACGGAGGTATGCGCCGCTCTCCACGAAAACGGCATAAAGATAATCCTTGACGGCGTTTTCAACCATGTCGGCAGAGAGCACTTTGCATTCAAGGACGTTAAAATCAACAGGGAGCGCTCTCCCTTCTGCGGTTGGTTCTGCGGTCTGAATTTCAGCGGAAATTCACCCTATAACGACGGCTTCGGCTATGAGGGCTGGAACAAGTGCTATGATCTTGTTAAGCTCAACCTCAGAAACAACGACGTTGTCGAGCATTTGCTTACCGCTGTCGGAATGTGGATAGAAAAATGGGATATCGACGGTATACGCTTCGACGCCGCCGACTGCCTTGATACCGATTTTATCAAAAGGATACACAGCTTCACACGGAGCATGAAGTCCGATTTCTGGCTTATGGGCGAGATAATACACGGCGATTACCGCCGCTGGGCAAACCCCGAAATGTTCGACTGCGTGACAAATTACCAGTGCTATAAGGGAATATATTCCTCGCACAACGACCGCAATTATTTTGAGATCGCTCATTCCATCGAATATCAGATGGGTCAGTACGGCAATATCTATATGTACAACTTTGTGGATAATCACGATGTTGCAAGGCTTGCAAGCGTCCTTTCCGATTATGACAGGATACAATGCTGCTATACCCTGCTTTATACCATGTACGGCGTTCCCTCCGTTTATTACGGCAGCGAATACGGCATAAAGGGCGCAAAGGGCAAGGGCGCAGATGCGGATTTTGCAATACGCCCATGTCTGGAGATTGACGATATTCCGGGCAGAGACGACGCTCTTTTCAAGCACATCTGCAGTCTCGGAGCAATAAGAAGCGATACTCCCGCGCTCCAGTCGGGCGCATATAAAAAGCTTGAGCTTAAAAATCAGACCTTCCTTTATCAGAGGGAGCTTGACGGTCAGATCGTATATATCGCCCTGAACATCAGCGACGGGGATTATACCTTTACCTTCGGTACGCCGTATACCCGTCTTGCAGACCGTCTTACAGGAAAAAGCTACGATGTGAGCAGCGGACAGGCAAGCGTTACGGTTGCGAAAAATCATTCCGTAATCCTCGTTGACGCAAAGCTGCCCTCAGCCCTTGCTCAGTACGAG
>CAZDJG010000187.1:0-4073 GCA_964505695.1 uncultured Ruminococcus sp. | reverse complement strand
AAGCTTACAGAGCAGTTTCCCGATGTGAAAGTATAGGCAATACCGAACAAAGAACGACTTACGCCTTTGTTCGGTATTGCCTTAAGAAAAAGCAAAAAGAAACGATTATTTTAAAAAAATTATTGAATATCCGAAAAAAATATGGTATAATATTACTGCATAATTTTTCGGAAGAAAAATTTTACGGAAATCAAGAAAACCATGATGTCGGTCTTGTTTTTCAGAACACTGACGAAAGGGTGGTCATTAAGTATGACATCAGATCTTGTCTTTTTTAACAACATCCGTTTTCAGCTTGCGGGAGCAGCGATACTTCTTATCATTATAATTGACTATATCAAAAACCCTCACCTGAAGCTGATGTCTACAAAATGCTTTCAAATGTCACTTATATGCACATCTTTTAACCTCTTTCTCGATGTTGCGGCAGTATATGCCCTTACCCATACGGATACCGTTTCGCCCTTGCTTTGCAGGACGATCCATCAGCTTTTCATATTGAGCATGATAGCCGTGCTGCTTTTCAATTTCATGTACATATTCATTCTGAGCCGAAGGCAGAAACGGCTGAATGCACGGCAGTACCTTATCGTATCGCTGCCGATGGCTCTATCGGTGCTGGAGATAGCGGCAGGCAGAGTTGAATATCATATCTCGGATACGTTTGTTTATTCCGACGGTCCCATGATAAACGCCGCCTTTATCTGCGGGTTCGTTTACCTTGTATTTTCCTTTACGGTAGTTTTCGGAAAGCACTGTCCGCTCTCAAACTACAACAAGGCGTGCATTCGCATAGGAATGGTCATCTGGGTCATAGTAATGATCGTTCAGCTGGCCAACCGCGCGCTGCTTCTTTCGGGACTCGGCAGTTCTCTTATGCTGATGTGCGTTTACTTTTCCTTTGAAAACCAAAAGGAAAATTACGACTCCGAAACCCAGTGCTTTAACAAGAATGCTTTCCACAGGCAAATGAATGAATATTATCAGAGCCGGAAGCCTATGACAATCGTAAATATATATTTTCAGAATTACGAAAGAGTAAATTCTATCTTTGGTCACGATTTTGCTCAGGCAGCGCTGCTCAAGCTGGAAAATACCATAGAAAAATATCTGACAAAGGACGTTTTCCATTCCCGAAGCAATATGTTCACCGTATTTTTTACAGGCACAGAGCCGGACTGCGACAAGCTTATAAAAATAAAACGCGCCGCAGAGACAGGAGATATAAAGGAAGCCGCTCTTGTGTGCCGCATAAATATAATTGACCTGCAAATGTATGCAAACAATACCGACGAGGCACACGAGCTTATCGGATATATGAGGGAATACAGCAATAGCTCCGATGAAACCGTTTGCAGACTTAACAGTGATGTTATAGAAAAAATGCACCGCCGCAGCAAAATAGACAAGCTGCTTTCGGACGCCGTAAAAAACAACGGCTTTGAAATGGTCTACCAGCCTATCTTCTGCCCTGAGGAGGGAAAATTCAAATCAGCCGAAGCGCTTATCCGCCTTAAAAGCACCGCCGATCTCGGATTTGTTTCTCCGGAGGAATTTATCCCCATCGCCGAAGAAAAGGGATTGATAATGGATATCGGCGATATTGCACTCAGGCTCGTAGCCGATTTTTCAAAACGGAGCGGTCTTGAAAAAAAGCTTGAATATATTGAGGTGAACCTGTCCGGGATACAGGCATGTTCTCCGGATCTTGAAAGCAGGCTCACCAAAATAACAGACGAATGCGGTATCGATCCGTCCTTTATAAATCTTGAGATCACCGAAACGGCTGCACTGAATTCAATAGACTCTTTTTTAAAAAATGTTTTTGCGCTCAGGCGCAGCGGCTTCAGCTTTTCAATGGACGATTTCGGAACGGGATACTCAAACCTTTCCCAGATGAACAGAATGCATTACGATCTTATCAAAATCGACAAAAGCATTATATGGGACGCCTTCGGAAAAGGAAATGACAGCGCCGAACGCCTGCTTTCCTCTGTGATAAGTCTGCTTAACGCTATAAATGTAAAAATCGTAGCAGAGGGTGTCGAAACAAAGGAAATGGCGGATTATCTTACCGAAAAAGGCGTTGATTATCTTCAGGGATATTATTTTTCCCGTCCGGTAAGCGAAGAAAAATTTTTAGATATCATTTCGGAAAGCAGACTGAAAACAGTTTGACGGCAGCACACGTCAGAAGTATAAGCAAAGTATGAAAGGAAAGATTATTTTATGAGAATTTCGGAAATGTTCGGAAAGGAAAAATGCGTTTTCTCCTTTGAGGTATTCCCTCCCAAAAAGGATATGCCCAGTGACAGCATATACGGTACTCTTGACAGTCTTAAAGCGCTCAGTCCCGCCTTTATAAGCGTTACATACGGCGCAGGCGGTTCTGACGGAGACAACATCACCTGCAAAATAGCGTCCCATATAAAAAATGACCTGGGCGTAGAATCCGCCGCTCATCTTACCTGCGTAAGCAATACAAGAGCCGACATAGATGCGATCCTTGACGACCTGAAAGCAAACGGCATCGAAAATATACTTGCCCTCAGAGGGGATATCAACCCCCAGCGCCCGCCCAAAAACGATTTTAAATATGCCTCAGAGCTTATTTCCTATATAAAGCAAAAGGGGAATTTCCATATTTCCGCCGCCTGCTACCCTGAATGCCACATTGAGGCTCCGGACATGATAACCGACATCAGACACCTTAAAGAAAAGGTTGACGCAGGCGCAGAACACATCATGTCGCAGCTTTTTTTCAATAACGAATGCTTCTGGTCATTTCTCGAAAAGGCAAGGATCGCAGGTATAAACGTACCTATCGAAGCAGGTATCATGCCTGTTGCAAACAAAAATCAGATAGAACGTATGGTTTCAATGTGCGGCGCAAGTCTCCCCGCAAAGTTTACAAGAATAATGGCAAAATACGAAAACGATCCCGATTCCCTCAGAGAAGCAGGCATTGCATACGCTGTGGATCAGATAGTCGATCTTATCTCGGGCGGCGCGGACGGAATACATCTTTACACAATGAATAATCCGTATGTTGCCGAAAAAATAACCTCCGCGGTTTCGGGACTTATTAAATGAAAATAGAAAAAATAAACAGAAGCGAGGCTCTCAGATATCTTTACTGCCGCGACGAAAGCAGCATAGGCGAAACGGCGGAAAAATACCTCGATGAGTGCGAGGAAAGAATATTAAGGCTGCTCGCTCCCAAATTCCTGTATAAATATTTTCCTCTTGACCGTGAAAACGGCAGACCGGTAATAAAGGGCTGTACTCTCCCGCTTGAGGGAAATGACGCCGCAGAGCATCTTGATGGCTGCACGGGAATAATTATCATGTGCGCAACAATAGGTCCGGCAGCGGACAGGCTTATCCGTGTGCTGCAGATCGAGGATATGGCAAAGGCTGTCATTGCCGACGCATTTGCGGGCGCAGCGACAGAGCAGGTATGCGATGAGGCGGAGCAGATCATCAGGCGGGAATTTCCCGGCAAATACTTTACATGGAGATATTCCCCCGGCTACGGCGACTTGCCGCTGAGTATGCAGAAAACGCTGCTTGACGTACTTGACGCTCCGAGGAAAATAGGACTGTGCGTTTCTGAAAGCAGTATGCTTACCCCCGTAAAATCCGTTACCGCTTTTATAGGGGTGTCGGATAACCCCCTGCCGTCCCAAAAAAGAGGCTGTATCACCTGCAATATGCGGGAAACCTGCGCCTTCAGAAAGAGAGGTACACATTGTGGATTTTAAAGGCTTATTAAACGAAAGCGAGTTTGTTTTTCTCGACGGAGCTATGGGAACTATGTTGCAAAAAAGCGGTCTTGAGGCAGGAGAAATACCCGAACTCCTTAATCTCACCCACGGCGATATGATAAAAAATATCCACAGATCGTATATTGAGGCAGGCTCCCGGATAGTCTACGCAAACACCTTCGGCGCAAACCGCTGCAAGCTTAATGGCAGCGGACATTCTCCGAAGGAGATCATCGGCGCAGGGATACGTCTTGCAAAGCAGGCGTGTGCGGAAAGCGGAAAAAATGCGTATGCCGCTCTGGATAT
>CAZDJG010000186.1:0-4103 GCA_964505695.1 uncultured Ruminococcus sp. | reverse complement strand
GACCGAACCAATGGACGAGGCTTTGCTCGTGTCCCGGTTTATAGAGAACCCCAATTATTATTTCAGCAGCGGCTTCAATAACGTCCAAAATGATATCACTCAAAATAAATCTTTTTCTTCCTGCCACATCGCTCACTCCTTTTGAAGCTATTGCAGCAGGGAAAATTTTAAGTGCAATAAAAAGGAAATTAAAACCGCATTAGATTTTTATTTGAGCAGCTCTGCCAGTATCTCAATACCCTTGTCGATATCCTCATAGGATATCGTAAGAGGGGGAAGAAATCTCAGCTTTTCCTTTGCGGTGAGGATAAGAAGACCCTTTTCTGCGGCTGCCGTGAGGATATCCGCAGCTTTTTTGGTTTTAAGGCGGACGCCGAGCATAAGTCCCATTCCGTCAACTCCCCCGACCTCGGGGATCTGTGCAAGCTTTTGTCTGAAATATTCGCCCTTTTCGATTATTTCCCCGCAGAATCCCTCTGAGGAAACGGTATCGAGAACAACGTTTCCGCCTGCGCAGGCAATGGGATTTCCTCCGAAGGTAGAGCCGTGGGTACCCTTTGCAAGGACCTCCGAGCATTTTTCGCAGGCAAGGCAGGCTCCCATCGGAATACCGCCTGCAATTCCCTTTGCAAGGGTTGTAATGTCTGGCTTTACGCCGTACCTTTCGGAGGTAAGCAGCGCTCCCGTTCTGCCCATTCCTGTCTGAACCTCGTCGGCAACGGTGAGGATATCATTTTCGCTGCACAGCCTGAAAATTTCGTCAACGAAGTCTTTGCCAAGGGGATTTACGCCGCCCTCGCCCTGAACGAACTCAAACATGACGGCGCATATCGTCTTATCCTCGCTTATTAGCTTTCCGAGCGCCTGCGTATCATTTGCGGGAGTGTGAACAAAGCCCTCGGCAAACGGGAAAAAGTAATTGTGGAAAACCTCCTGTCCCGTTGCGGAAAGTGTCGCAAGCGTTCTGCCGTGAAATGAGTTTACAAGGGTGACGACAGTGTGCCTGCCCTTTCCGTATTTGTCAAAGGAGTATTTTCTTGCAAGCTTTATAGCGCATTCGTTTGCCTCGGCTCCCGAATTGCCGAAGAATACGTTTGAATACCCCGTAAGTCTGCACAGCTTTTCCGCAAAATCCGCCTGCACCTTTGTGTAGAAATAGTTGGAGGTATGCTGGATAGAACGAGCCTGCGCGCATACTGCGTCCGCCCACCTGTCGTTGCAGTAGCCAAGCGAATTTGTGCCGATGCCGCTGCCGAAGTCTATATATTCCTTTCCGTTTTCGTCAACGGCATTGTCGTTGTGTCCCTTTTCAAGGACTACGGGAAGTCTGCCGTAGGTGTGCATGACGTGTTTGTTGAATTTTTCTATTGTTTCGGACATTTTTTATCATTCCTTTCATCTGCTCATTTGATGCAGATCATATAAACTGCGTTCCTATGCCCTCGTTTGAGAGCAGCTCTATAAGAATCGAGTGGGGAACTCTTCCATCGATAATGCAGGTCTTGTGGACGCCTCTGCGCACTGCCTCAACGCAGCAGTCGATCTTGGGTATCATTCCTCCGCTGATAATGCCCTGCCTTTTCATAAACGGTACGTCGCTGACCTGAACGGTTTTGATAAGTGTGGTATCATCGTCCTTGTTTTTAAGAAGTCCCACGATATCCGTCATAAGAATGAGATTTTCGGCTTTCAGCTCTGCGGCGATCCTTGCAGCGGCGGTATCCGCATTGACATTATAGGTCTGACCGTCCTCTCCGCAGGCAACGGTTGCGATAACGGGGATATATCCGTTTTCAAGCGCATCTGTTATGGGAGTGGTGTTTATGCTTTCGATATCGCCCACAAAGCCCAGATCCGTTTCTCCCTCAAGCTTGCGGCAGAGTATCATTTTTCCGTCAATTCCGCACATTCCCAGCGCCTTTCCCCCGTTAAGAGTGAGATGTGAAACAAGCTCCTTGTTCACCTTGCCCGCAAGCACCATTTTGACGATATCAACGGTGGCTTCATCGGTGTATCTCAGACCGTTTATAAATCTGCTCTCTATGCCCACTCTTTTGAGCATATCGTTTATTTCGGGACCGCCGCCGTGAACGAGTACGGTTCTTATCCCAACAAGGTTTAAAAGCACGATATCGCTCATTACGGCGTCCTTCAGGGCTTCGTTTGTCATGGCGTTTCCGCCGTATTTGATAACTACTATCTTGTCGTTGTATTTCTGTATGTAAGGAAGTGCGTCTATAAGCACCTGAGAACGGATCTCATTTGAAATTTCCATTTTTGGGCGTCCTTTCATATTATTTTGGGGGAATTATAGAGGTTCCCTTATATAAATCCGATAATCGATGCGCCGACTAGCCACGAGATCACCGAAAGAAGAATGCTTATGATATTTGCGGCAAAACCCTTGCCGGTGCTGTAATACATTCTTTCGGAGTGATTTGTTACAAGCCCCGAAACAGCCAGCGCAAAGGTTATCCCGATAAACGGTATGAACAGACCCGCAATAATTCCTATCACCGCAAGCCGCACTGCCGCATTGCAGCACCCGTCCTTTTCGGGGACAGAGGTTTCTGCGGGCAATTCAAAACGTTCGTTGTTATCTGTGTTTTTATCCATAATGTCTGCCCCCGTTTATGAATTTCAAAGCCTGCTTATGAGCGGTAATCTCCGTTTATCTTTACATAGTCATAGGTCAGGTCGCAGCCCCATGCGGTCGCCTTTGAATCTCCCTGATGAAGCTCGATATATATCTCTATCTCGTCCTCGGAAAGGATAAGCTTTGCCTTTTCCTCGGAAAACTCAACTCCTGCGCCGCTGCGGCATACGGCAATGCGTCCTGCTCCCGAAGCAAGGTCAACATCGACCTTATCTATATCAAAATCCGCCTCGGCATAGCCTATTGCACAGAGAATACGTCCCCAGTTTGCGTCCGATCCGAACATTGCGCACTTAAACAGGGGAGAGCGGATAACGCTCTTTGCAATGACGATAGCCGTATCAAGGTCGGGAGCGCCCGAGCATATGCAGGTGAGCAGCTTTGTTGCGCCCTCGCCGTCCTTTGCAAGCATACGGGTGAGATTTGCCATTACCCTGTATAAAGCTGCCCTGAATATTTCAAAATCTTCGCCCTCGTTTGTTATTTCGGGATTTTCGGCAAGACCGTTTGCCATAAGCATACAGGTATCGTTTGTGGACTGGTCGCCGTCAACCGAAAGACAATTGTATGTAATTTTAACGATCTCGGAAAGCGCCTTTTGCAGCATTTCCGAGGATATTTTGCAGTCGGTAGTGATGAAATTCAGCGTGGTCGCCATATTGGGGTGTATCATTCCGCTGCCCTTTGCCATGCCGCCCAGATGACAGGTTTTTCCGCCGATATCAAATTCAACGGCATATTCCTTTTTAACGGTGTCGGTGGTCATAATGGCGGTTGCGGCTTCAAGATTTCCGTCATATGAGAGCTTTTTTACAAGCTCGGGTACAGCGGCTTTTATCGGCTCTATGGGCAGCACCTGACCGATAACTCCCGTTGAGGCAACGATGACCTCCTCGGGCTTTATGCCCAAAGCGTCGGCGGTAAGGCGGCACATTTCATTTGCCTTTTCCGCACCGTCTGCATTGCAGGTGTTGGCATTGCCGGAATTTACAATAACTGCCCATGCCCTGCCGCCGCTTTTTGCAAGATTATTCTTTGTGACGGTAACGGGCGCGCCCTTTACCTTATTGCTGGTATAAACTCCCGCCGCATTGCAGCAGACGTCCGAAACAAGCATTGCTATATCGTTCTTTTTGCCGCTTACGGGGGACTCATTGCCATCTGCCGCCGACCTTTTTATCCCGCAGTAAACTCCGCTTGCCTTAAAGCCCTTTGCGGCGCACACTCCGCCGTCTATGAATTTAAATTTCATATCATGAACCTCTTTATATATCATTTTTACTCATTCATAAGCTCTGTGCGAGCCTTTTTTGTAAGCCTTGAAACCACATATTTATATGACCCGTCGATCATATTGCGAATTTCCCCGTTAAAGGTAAGCATGAAGCCGCTTTTTAAGGCAATACCGAATAAAGATTGCGCTGAAGATGCGCAGTCAGATTCGGTG
>CAZDJG010000185.1:0-4111 GCA_964505695.1 uncultured Ruminococcus sp. | reverse complement strand
TGCAAGCTCATTTTCGGATATGCTTTTGTCCCCGAAAATATGGAGCATATATACTCTTTCAATAAGCTTGAAGGGAGCGTCGGGTGGATCTGTTTTTTCGGCGGATATCCTGTCATAGTCCTCGCCCGAAATAAAAAGCTGCATAGTCCCCATGGAGGACGAACCGAAAACGGGATCCTCAGTGAAGCCCGCAACGGTGAAAACCTCATCACCGAAGCTTGTGGGTATGATTATTTCCGTACCCTTTTTAAAGGAAGATATCTTTGCTGTGGAATAGCTTATGTAAACATCTCCGCTTTTCCGTTTACAGCTATTCTTTCATCTGCTCTCCACCGCAGTACAGCGTTGTTATTGTCAAGAGTGTTTTTAACCGTATCGGTAAGCTCTGCTTCGCTGAGAGCGTAAAGCAGGGTGGATTTTCCGGAGCCTGAGGCTCCCATGATAACAGTGAAATCCCCGTCAAATATATCAAGCTCCACTCCGTTTAATATATGCGACTGTACTCCGTTATTAGCAAAACCTTTTGCATAGTCCTTTTGCCGATAAAATGATATTTTTCATTGTCAGTTTCCTTTCGTATTTTATGTGATCATTCCTGAACCGCTGCCGCTGCGCCGAGAATAGTTAACATTTTATCCTCACTGCCCTCTGCCGGGCGTATTTCTATATCCATATCCTTTACTGTCTGAAATTTGATTATCTGCTCGGCATACGGCTCGCCCCAGCCGTCCTTTTGATTTGTATTTACCGTTTTAACCTTAGCGCCGTTGATATAGACCTCAAATGCACCCATAGCTTCGGAATTGTTTCTCTTGAACACAATGAACAGGCTGCTTGCATTTGCTTTGAATTTAAGCGAATCGCCTTCACCGGTAAGCTTCCAGCTTGTGGGGAAGTCAGCCGCTCCCTGTTCGACAGCTTCAAATGCGCCTGTTTCCGTAAGAGAAATAAGCTCTCCGTCGGGACTGTCGGGAGTAATAAGCTCGGCGTTCATATACGGATAACCGAACTTAAATCCGTCGGGCAGGACATATTCACCGCTGTCGGGTGAATTTTCCGCCTCGGTCAGCATATTTTCTATAAAGCTGCACAACAGCTTATGACCCTCCTTATTGGGGTGAGACTGATCGTCCGAATAATCCTCCCATGTCATTCTTCCCTCATCAAATTCGACGGTAAGGGCGTCAGCAGCGGATATCATGGGCAAGCTGTAAAACTGACCTATCTCCTTCATATGCGCCTGTGCGGTGTATCCTGATTTAATCACATTGAAAATAAGTATCACGGCAGGGTCGTTTGGCTGTGAAAGCACTGTGCGCACAAGCGATTCATAGGACTCCTTATGAACGTTGTCCTGTGCATCGTTTACGGCAAATTCAACAAAAACGATGTCCGGTTCATAGTCCAGCACATCCTTTTGCAGACGTATATTTCCCAGTACTGACGGCGTTCCGCTGAGTCCTGCGTTTATAAAGCTTACATTGTCATTTTTGCCGTATTTTTCGCTGATATATTCATATGAAAGCTTTGCGTAGCAGCCGTCTGCGCCTGCCGTTTCTCCCTGTGTGATAGAGCCGCCTATATATGCGACCGTGGTTTTTTCTCCCGACTGTGCCTGTTCAAGCTTTGCCTTGATACGGGAAGTGTTTCCGAGACTGTAAAGCGACCGCTTTATCATTGCCGCCTGAAATTCCTCAGGAGTTTCAGGCTCTTTTGTTGTTTCGGAAATTTGGGTATTATCCGTCAGCACCGGATTTTGGTCGGAAGCCGTATCTGCGGTTTCTGTGCAGGAGCACATCAGGACTGCGGCGGAAAGTATCGCCGCAGTAAACATATTAAATCTTTTCAAATTACTTCTCCTTACTGTTTCTGAAATATATTTTTGAAAGCTTTTTCATGGATTTTGCAAGCTCGCTTGTGCATGAGCTTTTATCCATTCGCCATGCCCAGTTTCCTCCGCCGATGGTAGAGGGGATATTCATTCTTGCGCTGTTATCCAGGCAGAGCCAGTCCTGCATCTGAATAATGCAGATGTCCGAAACGCTTGAATATGCACACCTGATAAGCTCATGCACTATCTTTTGCTCGGGATCCGATTTGTGAAGCCCCAGATATTTTCTTATGCGCTTTCTGCCCTTTTTATCCTGTGAGAGGTACCAGCCTAAAGCTGTTTCATTATCGTGTGTTCCTATATAGACCACGCTGTTTTTTACATAGTTGTGCGGCAGATATCCGCTGTCATCGCCGCCGAAGCCAAATTCAAGCACATTCATTCCGGGGTATCCTGCGGCTTTAAGCATTTCCTTTACGTCATCTGTAAGAAATCCCAGATCCTCTGCTACAAGCCTTACATCGCCAAGCCTTGCCTTTATCGCATTGAACAGCTTCATTGAAGGCCCCTTGAGCCACTCGCCGTTTTCGGCTGTTTTATCCTCGGCAGGAATTGCGTAAAAGCTTTCAAATCCCCTGAAATGGTCGATACGTGTGATATCAAACAGCTTTGAACTGTATTCAACACGCTTTATCCACCAGCCGTAGCCCTCCTTATCCATATAGTCCCAGTTATAAAGCGGATTTCCCCAAAGCTGACCTGTGGGAGAAAAACCATCGGGAGGACAGCCTGCGACCTTTATCGGACGCCTGTCGCTGTCGAGCATGAACATTTCGGGGTTTGCCCAGATATCGGAAGAATCCATTGAAACGTAGATGGGCATATCGCCGTATATGGAAATTCCGCGCTTATTTGCATATTTTTTCAGCTTTTTATACTGACTGAAGAACAAAAACTGCATAAATTTCCAGCATTCGATATCAACGCTGTGTTCTTCGGCGTATTTTGCCAAGGTCTGAGGCTCTCTCAGACGGTAGCTGTCCTCCCACAGGGTCCACATTGCCTGCTTGAAGAAGTATTTCATTGACATAAACATGGCGTAATCGTCAAGCCACCACGAATTTTTGCGGCAGAATTTTTCAAACCTATAAGTCTGCTCCCTGTCTGCATTTGCTGTGAATGCCGCATGAGCCTTTGCAAGTATGATGCGCTTGAATGAGAAAAGCTGTCCGTAGTCGGCAAAATCTTTTTTTTCGGCAATCAGCCGAAGATCCTTGTCTTCAGGCGAAACAAGACCGTTTTCAATCAGCAAGTCAATATCAATAAGCAGAGGATTTCCCGCAAAAGCTGAAAAGCTTTGGTAAGGCGAATCCCCGAATCCCGTTGGACCTACGGGAAGTATCTGCCAGCAGCTCTGATCTGCCCTTACAAGAAAATCCACAAATTTATAAGCTTCTTTTCCGAGAGTTCCCACTCCGTAAGGAGACGGCAGACCGGTAATGTGCATCAGTACGCCGCAAGTTCTCATAATTATGATCCTACCTTTCGGTTGTAATATTGTGTGCTGCAAAATGCCTGTACACACTGTTATTACTATTATACAGTTTATATTTGATTATTTCAAGGAAATTTCTGAAAATAATATTAAAGAGTATAATTTTATCCGAACAAGTTATAATAAAACAAGCGGAGGAAAGAATCTTATATGCTTTCCGAAATACATCCGCCGAAATGAAAGGATCGATAAAAATGTTTAATAACCAGAACAATCAGCAGAATAACAACCGTCAGCAGAACAACCAGCAGAATAACCGCCAGCAGAACAATCAGAATAACCAGAACAATCAGAATAACCAGAACAATCAAAATAACCAGAATAATCAGAACAGCCGTCAGCAGAATAATCGCCAGCAGAACCGTCAGAATGATCAGCAGTTCTGATTTCTCTCCGAAAAGAGCATACGGTACAGCAGTCCGTATGCTCTTTTTGTATTATTTGCACAAAAAACGTTTAAATTATTTGTTGGCAAAAATATATATATTACTGTTGAATAAAAACGTTTAATATGGTAAAATAACAATAAGGTCTGCCGAATGAATCGTTTCGTCGGACAGCAGGTTTCCGCACTTTTTGATGCGGAAATTGCGTAAAAAATATGAAAAAGAGGTATGTTCAATGAAATTCGGTTTCTTTGATGACGCTGCCAAGGAGTATGTTATTACTTCTCCCAAGACCCCTTATCCCTGGATAAACTATTTGGGAACCCAGGACTTTTTCAG
>CAZDJG010000184.1:0-4168 GCA_964505695.1 uncultured Ruminococcus sp. | reverse complement strand
TCTGCAAGCAGATTCGGTGCAAAGGCGCAAGTCGTTCTTTGTTCGGTATTGCCTTAAATCAAGTATCATATAAAAGGAGCTCCAAATAAAACAACGGAGGGAAACACTATGCTTAAACTTGATGAAAACCTAAGAAAATTCAGACTACAGTATAAGCTGACTCAAGAGCAGCTTGCAGATATTTTTGATGTTTCGGCACAGGCTGTGAGCCGCTGGGAAAACGGAACGACCTATCCCGATATAACCTTGCTGCCGAATATAGCAGGATATTTTGATATAAGTATTGATGAACTGCTCGGATTTGATATAGCTCGCAAGGAAGAAAGAATTATCGCAATTCTTAGAGAAAACAAAAAGCTGCATAATAACGGCAATACCAAGAAATCCATTGAACTTTTAAGACAGGGACTTGCAGATTTTCCGAATGAACCACGGCTGCTATATTGCTTGGCACAGTCTTTGTACAGCTTGCATTTTCAAAGCGGTGAAATTTTCTCCGAAGCCGACAGAAAAAACGCAGCACTGGAAGCTGTTGAGCTGCTGAAAAGGTCACTTCGCTATGCTGACGAGAACTTTGACGACGGTGGCGGCTGCCGCCAATTATTGGTGTTAAATTATATAAAGCTGGGCAATTACGAGAAAGCTAAGGAAACGGCTTTAAAAGCACCATTTATGCCCGCCTGCCGTGAGATGCTGTATGCTCAAACACTTACAGGAAAAGAAGCTGCCGAGGAATATCAAAAAAAACTCCTGCATTTTGCAATCGGAGTGTATCATAGTATTACAGAGATACGAAATCGGGAAAATTATTCCGATGAGCAAAGAATCGAAATATCTCTTATGGCAAAGAAATTCCTGCTTTTGATTGGCGGAGAAAATTCAGGATTTAACAATTTGTTTTGGAATACGCTTCAAATTCTCAAGGTGTACATCAAGAACCAAAATCGTGAGAAAACCCTTGAATATCTTGAAAAAGCGCTGCAATATGCACGCGACTATGAGAAACGCCCCGACAAAACCAAATACAACGTGCCGTGGCTGTGTTTTTGCGAGAAAATTTCCGAAAACAGATTGAAGCACTCGCAAAGCTCCTTGTACAATGATTTGCTTGACTTTATTTCACAGCAGAATTTGAACAAGTGGATCAAGGACGACAATCGCTTTGAAAAAATTATTTTGGATTGTAAGGCGTGTTTGTAAACATAGAATAGCAAATAACGACAAATTATACTATAGCAATCCACAAAAATAGCAAAACCGTTGACAAAGGCGATAAAATAGAAGTAAGAGACGGTAAAGATTTTAGGCAATACCGAGCAAAGAACGGCTTGCGCCTTTTCACCAAATCTGCTTGCAAATTTTACATCATCTTGCACAAAAAATCCTTGACAGGCACTGTCCGCAGACTACCCAGCCTGCCTGCGAATTTTTCGTACAACCTGACAAAAATCTTACTGCGCATCTTCGGCACAATCCTTATTCGGTATTGCCTTTATTATACAACTTTCAAATACCAATTTTTTCCGCAATGCTGTTGACTAATTATACGATTTGTGATACAATAATAAAAGTACTTACCCTCCGAGGAGCGTTGCTATGAAGAAAAAAGACGATATTGCCGAAAAGCAGCCGTATTTTACCGTTAAAAGAAAAGCCGCAGCCTCAGTTTGCTCGGCAGCGGCTATTATTCTCTGGCTGATTTTGTGGCTTATATTTCCGATGGAATTTTATTCCCTTTTTTTTGCCTCCATAATAGGAAGCAATCTTTTGCTTATTATGCTTTCAGCCGTTATAACCTTTCCGGGGAACTTTATTTGCAGCAAGGTCACCAAAAAGGATATACCTGTTCCCCCTCATCTGATAATAAATGCAGTCGGAATGGTCGGCTGTATTTACCTTTATTCGATTTACCGATATGACAAAGTATATCTGCTGATAATCGGACTTGTTATCCACACAGCCGCCATAGCTGTTTTATTTGCCAAAAGTACACAAAGAAAGATCAACCGAATAAGCGAAGACGGTTTTTCAATGGCAAAAATGATAATCACGGCAATTATATGTACCGTACTTTCGGACAGCTTGTATTATCTGCTTTTCACCGCTCTGCTCAATACTTTCAGGGAATAGATTACCCAATTTTTACTGCAGCGGCACGGCTGCCGTTTTCCTTCCATCTGCTTACAAAGGTTTCCTTTGCATACCGCTGGATTTCGGATTTATCCGAGCAGTCCATGAAATAATAATATGAGGCGTCATATCCCGTTAAAATAAGAGTGTGGGAATTTGAAAGCCATTCCACGTCTTCGCCGCTTTCTGTTACCCAATGTGAAACTGCATTGTATTTATACGGCTTCATGTCGATCGATGCCCATACTATTACAGGCGCGCCTCCGTCAATAAGCCTTTCAAGATCGGTTGATTCCGCATTTTTCAAAACGACTCCCCTGTTCTGTGAGCCATGAGAGGAAAAATAATCGGTAATAACATCTGCGACCACCGTTTCATAGCAGCCGTAGCCCTTT
Source organism: uncultured Ruminococcus sp. (assembly GCA_964505695.1). Lineage (GTDB taxonomy): Bacteria > Bacillota > Clostridia > Oscillospirales > Ruminococcaceae > Huintestinicola. The sequence goes on along the minus strand of CAZDJG010000184.1, from coordinate 1,643 downwards.
CCGTAAGGATCGCCGACAAACTCTTTCCACGGATCGGGACCGTAAAGCGTTCCGTCATGCTCGGTAAATGTACTGTCCTTGGGGAAATAATTATCCGCAAGCTCGCATTTGTCGATATCAAATCCGAAAAAATTCAGCATTGCTGCCGCACAGGTAATCTCACAGCCCACCGGCAACTCGGGATACTGATTAAGCACGTCCATTTTAATTTCCGTTTTTCCCAAAAACACCTCCGGAGCACTGTAGCCGCTGCAAAGCTCCTCTATGGAATATCCGCCGAATTTACGGTTCATATCCGCATTAAGCTCTGCATAAGCCGCCTTTTCGTCAAGACGAGAGCGGAAAACAGTATCTCCCGATACATAATCATAAGCGGCAGTGCATACAAGAAGAGCTGCGCCGAGAGCAGCGCACAAAGCCGCATATTTCATATTACCGCCCCTTTCATTGATTTAAATCAGGGAACCTCTATAAACCTCCTTCACGGCAAATCCTCTATTGGTTCGGTCATCTGCTTCGTTATCAGACCTTGTAAGACAGCAAGTATTACTGCGGTCTGATGCCTTGCATCTGACCGAACCAATGGACGAGGCTTTGCTCGTGTCCCGGTTTATAGAGAACCCCATCAATTATATCATATTTCCGATAAATTTTCAACAGATCTGCAAAAGAAAGCGAGATGTATTTTTATGACAGGACTTGTACTTGAAGGAGGAACCTTCAGAGGTATTTTTTCCGCAGGCTTTATGGACGCTCTTATCGAGGAAAAAATTGAATTTCCTTATATTATCGGAGTCTCCGCAGGGATATCAAATGCCGCATCATATGTATCAAAGCAGTTCGGACGAAATATTGAGATACTGAAAAAATATCGCAATGACAAAAGATATATGGGAGCAGGCAACTATTTTCGCTGCAAAAGCCTTTTCGGTCTTGATTTTGTTTACGGAGAAATACCCAACAGCCTTGTTCCGTTCGATTACGAAGAATATCACCGCTACAGCGGAAAATTTGTTGTCGGCGTAACAAATGCGGACACAGGAAGGCTTGAATGCCTTGACGGTCTGAAGGATACCGATAAGTGGCAGTATCTCAGAGCATCCTGTGCGATCCCCGGGTATTTTCCTCCGATAATCATTGACGGAAAGCCCTATTTCGACGGCGGACTTGCCTCTCCTGTGTGCGTGAAGCAGGCACTCAAGGACGGCTGCACCAAAACAGTCATCATCCTCACCCAGCCTGAGGGCTTTGTAAAAAAATGCGGAAAAGGCAATGTTGTTATGAGCCAGCTTATCAAAAAGAAATATCCTGCAATGGAAATGGCTCTTCTTGCAAGGCATAAGCTGTACAACTCGCAGATAAAATTCTGCGAGAAGCTTGAACGGCGGGGAAAAGCACTGATATTCCGTCCCGCACAAATGCTGGACAGCTTTCAGAGCGATACGGAAAAATTGGAAGAATACTGGAAAATGGGCTATGACGCTGCAAAGACAAATATTGAAAAAATAAGAGATTTTATTGTATAATATGTATAAAATGCAGTTTAATCTGTGAAAAAAACAGTTGCTTTTTTTCGGAAAATACTGTAGGGGTTCTCTATAAACCGGGACACGAGCAAAGTCTCGTCCATTGGTTCGGTCAGA
>CAZDJG010000183.1:0-4207 GCA_964505695.1 uncultured Ruminococcus sp. | reverse complement strand
CACGCGACCTGCGCATTACGAATGCGCTGCTCTACCAACTGAGCTATTCCAGCATATATTAAATTTTTGTTAGCTTATTTCATTCGTCGCCGTGTCGCTTTATCAACAATCCTCGACCTGCCCATTACGAATGAGCTGCACTACCGGCTGTGCTACACAAGCACTTAGAAAGCTATAGTATATTATACAGCATTTATAAGGTATTGTCAAGAGAAATCTGATAAAAATAATTGAAAAAAAGGTTTGAATTTTCTGCGTATGTATGTTATAATAATATGTGATCTTATTTTTCTTTGGAGGTATTTATGTCTAAAAAGAAAGGCTCTGCCGTTAATATTATAGAAGGTGCGGTAATTGCCGTGCTTATTGTGCTTATTGCACTGATGCTTATAATGTATTTTTCATTCAGCAAGACAGGTGCGGCTCCGTCGGTTTTCGGATACACCTTTTACCGCACTATGGCCAAGAATATGGAGCCTGATATCCCGTCCGGCACAGCGATAATCGCAAAGGAATCGGAAAAGGAAAATATCAAGGTCGGCAGTATGGTACTGTGCAGGATCGGCGAAGATACCGTTCTTACCCGTGTTGTACAGCTCATAAACGAAAATGGTGAGATATCCTACGTCGTGAAGTTCGACACCGCTCCGGCAAACGATACTTTCAAGATACCAAATGAAAACGTGCTGGCAAAAGCAGTTATGAAAAGCTCCTTTCTCGGATCGCTTCTGGGCTTTGCGACCTCGACCTTCGGAATCATGCTTGTGATAATCATTCCAAGCTTTATAATAATCGTGTTCCAGATAATACGGATCATTAACATCAAGCGCACCGAGGAGGAGGCGTCATCTCTTGATGACCTTGATGAGATAATGCTCGATACCGACGGAAGATTTGAAGATATGTTCAGCGAAGAACCCGCTGAACCGTCCCCTGAATTCAGATCCGCCGCAAGAGCGGAGGAAAGCGAGCCTGCTCCCCCTCAGATACTGAGCGTTGACAAATACGGCAAAGCAGGTCTTTCTGCCGCAAAGCAGAATGAAAGCTCTCCCCTTTTCATCTACAATGACGTTAAGCCCTCAAAAGACAGCCGCACAAAGGCAAAGGTAAAGCCGGTCAAAACGCCGAACACGGACAATTTTTATTCCTCATACGTTTCAGACCCGAAAAGGGATCCCCTATACGGCGGCAGAGTAAAGCCGCAGAATGAATCCTCCGACCCCGAAAAGCATATTTCCTTTACCGAGCAGCAGGAAAAAGCCGCCGAGGACGCTGCGGCTGCCAAAAATGAAGAAACATCTTCCGTGCCTGCATTTATGAGCAACGTTCTTCCCGATGCCATTGCACGAACGGTAAAATCCGCTGAATCTCCGTTATCGGCTGCGACTGAGGACACTGTCCAAAAGCATGAGCCAAAGCCGGTTTCGGGTGAAAGATCCATGAACAGAGAGGATTCGATTCCTAAGAACGCGGCCGTTCCAAAGGAAAAGCTCGCTCCCCCTCCGAAGAAAAACAACAGCAAGGCTATCAGCGAGCTTATGGGTATTATTGATGCGGAGGAGTCGAAGCTTCATAAATGAATTACATGGATATTGCCATTGAAGAAGCATACAAGGGCATAAGAAACGGCGAAGGCGGTCCTTTCGGCTCAGCCGTGGAAAAGGACGGACAGATAATCGGAAAAGGACATAACCGTGTGCTTGCCGATCACGATCCTACTATGCATGGGGAGATTGCCGCCATAAGAAACGCCTGCCGCAATATCGGCAGCCATGATCTGAGCGGCTGTGTGCTTTATACCACCGCTTATCCCTGCCCCATGTGCCTGAATGCGGCAATGTGGGCAAATATTGAAAAAATAGTTTACGGCTGCACCATACGCGACACTGCCGCTATCGGATTCAGGGACGAGGATTTTTATGAAACGATCCGTTCGGGGAAAGCTATGCCCCTCGAATGTATGCAGCGAGACGACTGCATAGAGCTTTTTGAGGAATATAAAAGGCTCAGGATCGAAAAATACTGAAAAAAACTGTCAAAAGGAAGATAAATGCAAAACTGCAAGCTATCGCTGCTTACGCAGTTCGGAAAAACGCACTGACGTGCTGTTTTCCGAAGCAGCCGCCTGAGAATAACGGTTTTGGTTAAATTGAAAAAGACCTTAATGCATACGAATATATTTTTCCCTCAGGCGGCTGTAACGTACCTGTAATTTGACCGCTGTAATTTTATACTTTTAAACCTGTCAGTAGGGGATTTCGCCCTTTGCGAAGGACAACAAGGGTGGCTCTGCCCCCTTGACCCCCCTGCAAGCCTTTGAAAAGGCTTGACCTAAACTTTACCGTGAGCTTATTTGCGGTGATTTTTTTACTTTGCCGTTTTTTCGGCAAGCTAAAGGGGCTATCCTATACGGCAGCCCCTTTTTATCATATGGGAACCTCTATAAACCTCCTTCACGGCAAATCCTCTATTGGTTCGTTCATCTGCTTCGTTATCAGACCTTGTAAGACAGCAAGTATTACTGCGGTCTGATGCCTTGCATCTGACCGAACCAATGGACGAGGCTTTGCTCGTGTCCCGGTTTATAGAGAACCCCATATATAATTACTCTGTTCCGCTTCCGTGGCAGCGAGTGCAGTCCACTTCTCCCGATCCCTTGCATTTACTGCAAAGCGATGATGATGTTCCTGTTTTTGCACCGCCTCTTTTTCCGCTGTAATTCGGAGTGGAAGATGAATAGGACTCTACTGTTCCATCGCCGTTGCAGCGGGGACAGGTTATCTTGCCTTCTCCGTGACATTTTATGCACTTTACCGTTACTCCGCTTCCACTCCTCCATGAGTTGTCGGATTTATATGTATCGTCCGAGCCGCCTGATGCACTGCTTTCTTTTCCGTCTGAAGATCTTAAAGGCTCATCGGTCACATAAGACGCTCTGTCACCCATGTCGCAAATTGTAATGTCGGTGCTGTAATAAACGCTCAGACCGATCCGTCCGCTGCTGTAATAATTGATGACGATAAAGCCGTCGGAATACATACCGTTCTTGATCTTCATAGTGATATCGGTTATATCCTCATCGCCGTTATAGACAAGCGCTCTTTGGGTATAGGTGCTTCCCTTACAGGAAAAATCCTCCTCGTCCGTCGAGCATATATCAAAATCATATTTTTCGGAAAGGAGCTTTTTGTATTCCGCGATCCCGTCCTTGTCAGTATCCGAATCAAGGCTCACCGAGTAAAATCTGCCTTTGCCCTTTTCGGAGCTTATACTGCCGCTTTCGCTTACTTCGGTCCCGAAAAAGGCTGCGGGATCGGGAATTACGGGACCGCTTGCGGCTGAAGAATCATTTTCTTCCTTTTCCCGTACAATGATCGTACACTGAGCGCCGTATTTTGTACCATCAATATTAACCTTGATCTTTGCCGTACCCTCGCTCAGCGCAGTAACCACGCCATATTTTGAAATGACTGCAACATACTTATTATCGGTGGAAAGCGTCACGGTGCATTCGTCAAAGCCTGTTACCGTCGGTTCAAGATCAAGAGTTTCACCGACATACATAAATGTTTTGAACCATTTAAGAGTGATCCCCTTTTTTTCCTCTGCTGCCGAAACGTTCATCGCTGCCGTCAGGCAGAGCAGGGCTGCAATTAAAATTGCGGTAAGTCTTTTCATCATGATAAAGCCTCCTTAATATGTATTTTAAGGAAATTATACCACAGATAAAAATCTTTTTGGTACGCAGGCTGCGTAATATTCCCACATCGGCAAATTTTTGTTTATTTTCAACAAATAAAGTCAAAATAATACAAACATTTTAACAATGCCGCAACTTGCCTTTTTTCGCCCGATATAACCCTTTATAGTAATCCAACGCATAAAACGAACAAAAGCTGAGCCGAAAATCCCAAGTATATGGATTTTTGGCGAAGGATTTTGTGTATGTTTTCAAGGTTGGATTACTATTGCAATCCTATAAAAAATCGCCTTTTTAGATTTATAGGATTGCTATAGTTTGTGAAGATTGACAGATCAGTCCATGCGGCTGCGCTAAAGTGCGGATCACGAACCCTCGGACTTTAGCCGCATCTCATGACAGACAATTGCAAGCCTGTATATTTTTTAGCAGGCATTGTTTTGTAGGATTGCTATATAATGGGGTTCTCTATAAACCGGGACACGAGCAAAGCCTCGTCCATTGGTT
>CAZDJG010000182.1:0-4213 GCA_964505695.1 uncultured Ruminococcus sp. | reverse complement strand
ATTCGGTGCAAAGACGCAAGTCGCTCTTTGTTCGGTATTGCCTTAGAAAAAAAAACATCAATTTTAATACACATGGTATTAAAATTGATGCATAGCCTTGGTTGGGGTGCAGGGATTCGAACCCCGGTAGTGCTTGAGTCAGAGTCAAGTGCCTTACCGCTTGGCGACACCCCATCATGGTTGGGATAGCCGGATTTGAACCGGCGCGATGACGGAGTCAAAGTCCGTTGCCTTACCGCTTGGCTATATCCCAATAAATGGTCTAAAGGTTTAACCGGATTTGGTAACGTTCCCTGACGACTTAAATATCATAACATATCCGGTGGAAAAAGTCAATAGCTTATAATTATATTTGTTATACTTTAACAAAAACAAAGTCTGATATTTGTAAAACATATCAAATTTCACTGCGATTTTCAAGGGCTTTAAAAAGAGTTACCTCATCGGCAAATTCAAGCGTTCCTCCTATAGGCAGACCGAAAGCAAGCCTTGTTACCTTGATTCCGAGGGGCTTTAACAGCTTTGAAATATACATTGCAGTTGCCTCGCCTTCAACTGTGGGATTTGTTGCCATAATGACTTCCTTTATCCCACCTTTTTTTATTCTTTCAAGCAGCGGCTTTATCCTTATCTGTTCCGGCGTAATACCGTCAAGAGGGGAGATTAGTCCATGGAGAACATGATAAACGCCCTTGTATTCGTTTGTTCGCTCAAATGCAGAAATATCCTTCGGAGTTTCAACAACGCATACTGTAGAAGAATCTCTCAGATCATCACCGCATATAGGACAAATTTCCGAATCAGTCAGGTTGCAGCAAATGCCGCATTCCTTGACGGTGCTGTGAGCGTTTATAATTGCATCGGCAAATGCTTTTGCCTCCTCATCGCTCATACTCATCACAAAATATGCCAGTCTTTGTGCGGTTTTCATGCCTATTCCGGGAAGCTTTGCGAACTGCTCCGAAAGAAGAACCAATGGAAGTGCTGTGCTGTTTGCCATTAAAATGCTCCTTTATAAAAAATGGCGGGGATTTTTCCACTGATGCGGAATATCCCCGTCATATCTGATTTATCAGAAAAGGCCGGGGAAAGAAACACCGCCTGTTACAGCGCCCATCTTAGTCTCAGAGGTGTCCTCGATCTGTTTTACGCATTCGTTGATTGCGCTGATGAGAAGATCCTGAAGCATCTCAATGTCATCTTTGTCAACGACTTCGGGCTTGATGGAAAGGCTTTGTACCTGTTTTCTGCCGTTCATTGTGATCTCAACAGCGCCGCCGCCTGTGGTAGCGGTAAAGGTTTCGTTTTCAATCTCTTCCTGAACGTTCGTGATCTCAGCCTGCATTTTCTGAGCCTGCTTGATCATGTTCTGCATATTCTGAGCGCCGCTGCCCATACCCTGTGGTAATCTTGATTTCATTTTAAAAACTCCTTTAATGATTTTCTGAAATATATTGCCGCATTTCACGGCAGTTATCCGCAGAAACTGTGTTTCGCACGGATATAAAGCTAAATTGTTTCAATGGGAACTCCGCCGTTTCCCGCTTTTTCAAGCAAAGACTTCTGAATTTCCTCGGAAGACGGCTTTTCGGGGGCTTTACGTTCTGCTCCTGCTTCCAGTGAACGATCCAGCGATTCCCTGTAGCCTACAAGGATATTTCCCGAAAGAGCAAGCCCCGTGACCTGATTTACGGCAGTAAGGATCTTTGTGCTGTTTTCGTCGGAGCGGATAAGTACGGCAATAAGCTTATCCCGTGTATTTATAAGCAGCCTTCCGCCGTATTCGTATCCGTATGTGCCGCTCAAAGCAGGGGCGACTGACGGGCAGGTTTCTTTAAGCCGTTCTATAACGTCAAGCCACTGAGAGATATAATTCATATTTCCACTGTTCTGAGCTGCTGTCATTTCCGCAGAATGCGCTGCTGCACTGCTGCGGGTACGGCTCTTTGACCGAGTTTCTACAGCATTTCCCTCAGAAAGACGCTGCTCAAGCTCGGAAATTTTTGCACTCAGTCTTTCAATCTCGCTTTTATCGGCGGCAGGCTGTGATGATACGGCAGTATACTGGCTGCATATTTTTATCAGGCACATTTCAAGATCAATCCGCTTTGAAAGTGAACGAGTCATTCTTTCACCGCATGATGAAAGCGCGTCAATATCCGCCATAACCTCATCCAGGGACATTTTTCCCGCAATGCGTTTTATTGTATCAAGCTCTGACGGCAGACACAAAAGAGAATCTGTCTGAGCAGGAGCCGCAATGGCTATCATTATGTTGCGAAACTGTGATGCAAGCTCTTCGCACAGCCGCTGCATATCCTTTGAACGGTCGTAAAGGTCAGATATGATGCTCAGTGCCTTTGCAGGCTCTTTATCTGACGCTGCTTCGGCAAGCGAGAAAAGATGATCACGTCCAGCAATGCCTGTTGCCTCGGAAACGACCTCCTGCGTTATGTTTTCGGAAAATGCGATACATCTGTCAAGTATGGACAGAGCATCCCTCATACCTCCGTCGGCGGCCTTGGCGATGAGCTGTGCTGCGTCGGATTCAAGAATGATATTTTCTTTTACAGCAATCTCACCCAGTCTTTGTGCGATATCGTCGGTTTTGATACGCATGAAATCAAAACGCTGACATCTGGAAAGAATCGTAGGCAAAACCTTGTGCAGCTCTGTTGTAGCCATAATGAATTTTATATACGGAGGAGGTTCTTCTATAATTTTCAGAAGGGCGTTGAACGCTTCCTTTGAGAGCATATGAACCTCGTCAATTATATAAACCTTATATTTACAGCATTCGGGAGCGTACTGCGCAGCTTCCCGCAGCTCTCTTGCGTCGTTTACTGAACCGTTTGATGCGGCGTCGATCTCGATAATGTCGGAAAGGGCAAAATTATCTGCGTCCCTGCAAACGCTGCACTGACCGCAAGGGGAGCCGTTTACGGGATTTTCACAGTTAAGTGCCTTTGCAAAGATTCTTGCACAGGTTGTTTTTCCTGTGCCTCTTGAGCCTGTAAACAAATATGCGTGTGCGGTTTTCCCGCTTATTATCTGATTTTTCAGTGTCGTGGTTATATGCGATTGGGAAATTACGTCGTCAAACGCAGCGGGTCTGTATTTCCTGTATAACGCCTGATACATAATATCCTTCCTCTTTTAATTATTGACTGTACTGCGGTTGAAGCGTTCCTTTAAATGTTCCTCAAAGTAATTTTCGGGGTATCCGTTTGCGGTGCAGATCTGAGCGCAGTATATTTTAAATTCCTCGCTGTCGCTGATATTTGCGATAAGAGCCAGCCTGTACCGTTCACACGCCTCATCCTCCTTACCCTCAAGCATACTTGCAATTGCAAGACCGCCTTGAGATATAATCGGGTCAAGACCGTATTCAATGGATTTTTCAAAATATTTCCTGCTTTTTTCGGGTTTATTGGCAGAAATATACATTTTTCCGACCTCGTTGAAAATAAACGGAAAAATCCTGTTATTCTCGGCAATGGGAACAAGCCTTTCGTAATATTCTCCGGCTAAGGAATAATTTGCCGAAAGGGAGTAATTTCTTGCTGCCATGAGAAGTGATTCGGGAAGCTGAACCTCCTTTTCGGCAGCTATGGCGGCGCATTGGGCAGCATTTGTGGTATAACCCATTCTGCTGTAGCAGATAGATGTATAAAATCCCAGAACGCCCTGTTCACTGTCTGTAAGCTTCCTGTCCTTAAGATCTGTGAGAATATCCAGGGCGCTGCTAAACTCATTATCGGAGATCAAAAGCTCCAGAGCCTCATAAAATAAGAATTTTTTGTTTCCGCGGCTAAAGGCCTTTCCTATAATTTTTTTATCGTAATCGGTGAGAAATCCATACAGTATTCCATGTGTGCTTTTAAAAATAATATTTCCGGATTGAACGGCTGCTGCTGTGAAAATCATCAGCAATCCGATAAGAAGAAATAATCTGTCGGGTTCTGGTTCGCCTATGAAATAAAAGGCAGTCATAAACGCACCCAAAGCATAGGGAACAGCCGCTGCAGCAGGAGAGGAGCTGACATATTGTTTTGTCAGAATTGACAGGATTTTTTTAATGTGATTCATTGCACAGCAGTCCTTATCTTAAAAAATCCGATACATAGGTGTGCAGGCTTGCTGCGGCACACGAAACGTACCGCTTAATGCTGCTCGGTTCCCCGCCTGACATGGTTCACGGTGTTTTGTTGCA